>JANNWJ010000050.1:0-81130 GCA_031414755.1 Pirellulaceae bacterium
CGACAAACCGACAGGAAAACCCACAGCCCATACCGGACCGGGTTCTTACAACGCCATCAAGGTCACTGCAGAACTAAAGCTGGGGATTGAACAAGCGGGTTCAAGAATGACCGTTTCCTATTCGCTCAGGATTGAATTCGAGGCGATCAAGTATCCGAACCTGAAACCGGGCAATTTACTGGTGAGCGGAAGATCCAGTACGACGCTGGACGGACGGGGGTCCGACGAAAAAGCCTTGATGTCAATTACGAACGATGCCCTCAACGCACTCACGGGCCCACTTGTCAAAAAGCTGGTGGCAGAGCCTCGTTTGAAGTCGTATGGAAAAACGCTGGGACTCCCTTTTGATTAGGATTACCTGGCACCATTCGCCAAGTCACTAAACGAGCGTTTTTTAAAAAGGGCTCCTGATTCAGAGCGGAGGACACGGGGGTCGAACCCGCAACCCATTGCTGGGCAATTGATTTCGAATCAACCTGCTAGCCATTCGCTTATCCTCCTTATCAACAAGTCATTTCAATGACCGCGGCACCGGGACTTCGGTTCACGAAGACCTTTGTCTCGAGGCTTGCTATTGAACGGCTTGCGATACGAAACATGGTACCGGGACATGCCTGGTGGCGAAAGTCCTGAGCGAGTATCTACCTGTTGCCGTCAGCGGCGGGTGGCTGATTTCGGGCGGCTCGGACTGCCGCATCGCCTGGTTGCGAAGTCCCTGTGAGGAAATTGTCGATTTGCGATGTGGACTGCATCGTTTCGAACTCTTCTGCGACGGCGATCCGCATTTTCTTTTCCAGGATGTCACGATAGAGTTCGTCCTTGACCGCATCAAACTGTTCGACGACCGGCGTTGTGCGCCCCTTGCACCAAAGCACTATCCAGTTCTGCCCGACAGGGATCAGGCCTGAAATGTCGCCTGGATTCAAACGGAATGCTTCTTCCTCCATCACTTTTCGACCGCCATGCATTTGAATTGGCGGGACTTCGCCATAGTTGGCGCGCGAAGCGGGTTCGACGGAATACTGGTGAGCAAGATCGCCAAAGTATTTTTCGGTTTGATTGGACTTGGCCATTTCCCAAACACGCTGGGCGGTTCGCTGATCCTGCAAGACAATCGCCAGTACCTGCACGCGCGGACCAAAATTGGCTTCGAAACCCATTTGCATGTCTTCGTCGGTAACCGAGACCTGTTTCGTGACGACTTTTTTCATGGCAACGGTCGGCCACACTTCGTCATTGACATAGATTTCGATTTTGGATGAATCGTTTTGTGTTACCATGGCGATCCAGCGATTCACATCGGGTGATCCATCTTGCTGGATAAAGCCAAACTCGACGGCGGCGCGACCGATCTCCTGCTGGATATCCTCGTCGGCAACCGACAACCCGTCTTTCTGCAATCGTTGCATGATCAGGGTCCTGTTGATTTCGCTTTGCAAAACATCGCGTCCGAATTTGTCGAGGCAATCGTCTTCAACTTGCACCATGGTGATGTTATGTCCGTTGACGGTGGCGGCCACGCCTGGCGTTTTCTTGCTCAGTTCCGGGTCGTTAATAACATTGACGATCTCCGACTGTTCCTGCATCTGTTTGAACAAGTCGGTAGCAGCATCACCGAGGCTGGCTTCGCGAAGTTCGTCCATGATACGCTGCCGGGCCATAACCGCACCTTGTTCGGTCAATTCGCTGGCCGGATATTGGCGCTCGCATTTAAGAATTACGAATTGATCGGCAAGCGGAATGATTGGGGATATTTCGCCGGCAGAAAGCGCGAATGCAGCCTGTTCCATGGCCGGTTCACCCATGTTATGTCGCAACGGAGGTAGCAGTCCTCCTACGGAAGCACTATTGGGATCGACTGAATAATCGATCGCCAGGCGACTGAATTGTTCCGGATTGGCGAGTGCCAGGGCTAATACTTGCTGCGCCCTTGCTTCGTCCCCCAGCGCAATGGCCCTGACCTGGACTTTTGGACCAAACTCGCTGTCAAGCTCCGTCTGAACCTGTTCGGGAGTTATTTGCGTGCTTTCAGACGCCAGACGCCGCAGCGCCAGTTCTGTCCAGACTACTTCATTGCGCAACTTTTGTTCGTCAACGCCCCGCTCCTGACTGATCAGCTCGACATACTTTTCTATCGACATTCCAAATTTCCTGGCGCGGCGATCAAGCTCGTCGGTGATGTCCTGTGGCGTGACGGCGATCCCTTTCGATTGACACATCGCCATAATCAACTGATTATTGATCATGTTTTCGATCACGGTTTCGCCAAATCGTCGAACCGCTTCGTTGGTCAAATAATCGCGGGTAATTTGCTGACCATTCACAACGGCCAGCACTTGCATGCGGTTCTCAGTACCGGCGGCAGGATTTGTTTGAGGTTGCTGTGCAACAAGGTATTGTGCTGTCGTCACCAAAAACAGGCTTGTCGTACAAATGACAGCGGCGAAACTTAATATGCGGGTCATGGGTTACTCCTTAAGCCATCAGCGCGGCACATTCCGTGTGCCGTATTTGTTTGATTGCAATCGATATGCTGCTAATGAAATTCGAAGTTCGCTGGCGATCCGGATTTAAAGCGAAATCAAATCAGGTCGCTGACGCAACCTCTCCGGCAGACGGGGCCGAATACATTAACAAAAGGGGATCGAATCGCGGGAAGTATAGGCGCCCTGAAAAATTGCTTCAATACAAATCAAATCCGCGTCGTGATAGCACTTCCCATGCCAGCCGATTGCACTCGAAATTGAGCGAATTGAATCGGCTACTCCCCTTCGATCGGACGGTCGCCGGACAATCCGGTCAACTTGCAAATCAAGTCATCTCGCGTTTGAAACTTGCCGTCGGGACCGGCGCTTCGAATAACACAACCGGCGCTCACAGGCTCATAGAACAACTCACGTTTCCATGAATCGCGGTATTGGACCGTCATGTCCATACCTTCGCCAAGTTCCGGCAGGAAATTCTTGTGTTCGTCACGGTAAACGATCAAGCGAGCTTCCGCGCTTTTCAGAGTACTCATCGTCTCGGCGATCTGAGACCGGTTTTGCGTGGCAACGATTTGTTCACGGTGTTGCCGATGTTCGCGAGTCCGATGTTGCGAGACACCGATTACCATCAGTGACAGTACCGATGTTGCGGCAAGCGAAAGCAGTGTCCCGGTGACGGCCATTCCCCGCGGCGCGCGGCGCAATCCAAACAGACTGAACAACAAGGCAATGGGGGCGACCAGAAAAAAGGTCAGCGGACTGATCAAAACCAGTATCAATCCAATAAATCCTGACCAGTTGAATGGGCCTTTGCGGCGCTGGATCGACACCGGCTGTTCAAATCCGATAAAGATCGGGCCGGGTGGATTTTGTTGATTTCGCTGCGAAAAAGGGACGTGATATCGCATGACCCTGTTGCTCCTGACACTCTTCGGAAACCGACCGTATCCAGAAATATTCGCTTTTCCAGCACCGATATTTGAAGAAATGTCAAAAGAAAATCCGGGGGCTATTAAGCCGTTTTTAGGCCGTTTTTGTGGCTTTTCCAAGTAACCATTCATGGTCTTTCTGCGAAAAAACCACTTTTTCTCGCGGAATCCGACCAATCTCAAAATCTTCCAAAAAGCAGGCGGATTCCGATTCCCGCAAATCCGGACGACCACACCATTGCCCTACAAGCCCTCGAATTCGATTCGCCGTCACTCCGTTTTTGCGGTAAAAGGCGATCGTCGTATCGCCATGTCGCTTGGCAAGCCGGCGACCATCGCTGCCGACAACGATCGGAATATGCCAGTATCGTACCGGTGGAAAACCCAGCAATTCAGCCAGAATTGTTTGCCTGGGTGTCGAAGCGATCAAGTCATCCCCTCGAACCACATCGCTAATTCCAGCGATTGAATCGTCGACCACACATGCCAATTGGTAACTGGCGATTCCTTCCTTGCTGGTTACGAGAAAGTCCCCAACTTGTTGCTGAACATTGCACGTCTGATGGCCAGCTACCTGATCAGCGAATTGAATGGACTTGTCGGGAACCCGTAATCGCCAGGCAACACCGGTTCCTTTCAGACTTTCAAAATCAAAAGCACTCTCGATTTCCGGCCGACAGGTCCCAGGATATCGCAGTTCGTGTTGATCGGCATGGGGGGCACTTAGACAAGCCGCTTCGATTTGTTTCCGGGTGCAATTGCAAGGATAGATTTGCCCCCGTGCCGCCAGTTCGATCAGATAATCTCGATAATGATGAAGGCAACTTGACTCGTAGAATGGTCCATCATCCCAATCAATACCCAGCCACTGGAGAATTTCGATAGCGTCCAGATCCGCTCCAGGCTTGACGCGTGGGCCATCCAGATCATCGATTCGTAATACGATCTTCCAGCCGTTTTGCCTGGCCAAGGCCCAATTGGCAAGAAACGTACGGGCATTTCCGAGATGAAGTGCGCCCGTTGGGCTCGGCGCAATTCGTGTGGTGTTCTCCATACGTCATTTCAACGCCAGCGCTGCGGCTAATCCAGGTTTGGGCAATGAGTCGGGAGTCACATGTACTTCTGCACCCAACGGGCGGTTCCAGCAAATGACACCCCTGCCCCGAACCAACCCTTTCGTCTAATTTTTTGTTTCCTTTATTGGCTGCTCTTGTAGCGGCGCTTTTTTGCCGCCACTCCCGCTAGCAACATTCATTGCCGTAACGCCAATGAGGACCGCAAGTGTCAATAAAACAACTGTGCGAAGTCCGGTGAGTCCTCGAGGTCTACTTGCCATTACGCCGTCTTTCGTATGGAGTATCGAATGTGCGCCGGGAAAACCGAAGCCAACTTTGTAGCCTTAAACCCATAACGTGTCAATTAATTGCGGTAGCTATTGGCTATTAAAACATTTTTGACATTATTCATTGTCAAAAGTGCCGTTGGTTGGTACGATTTCGCGGCAGATCAACAGAAAGCTGAAACCATAATGACTATTGCAAATATCAATGATAACGAACAAGCGGTCCTCGATCTCTTGCGGTTTCAGGGTTCTTTGTCGGTAAATCAGCTTTGTGACCAGGTTGGAGTCACAGCTACGGCAATTCGTCAACGCCTGGGTCGTTTGGATGCTGGTGGTTTGATCGAACGCATTGCTGATCGTAGCGAACGAGGGCGCCCAACTTACCAATACCGGCTGTCCGCAGCGGGATTTTCGGCGGTCGGCGAAAACCTTGCGAATCTTGCCGAAGCTTTATGGCTGGAAGTCCTTGAAATTTCAGATCCAGCAATTCGCCAATCCGTGATCGATGGTGTGCTATCCCGGTTAACCGAAAAGTACCGTAGTCAGGTTACGGGCAAGACGATCACCGAGCGGCTTAAGTCGATCGCGGCCATTTTCCGCGAGCGAAAAATCCCGTTTATTGTTGAATCGAAATCGGATCGTTCCGAGCTTCGAATCGTGGGGTGCCCCTACCCAAAGCTGAACGACCATGGCAACGAAATTTGCCAACTCGAACAGCAACTCGTTGCCCGGCTGCTGGATGCGCCCGTTGCCTTGAACCATTGCCAATGCAATTCCAGTGGCGGATTGTGTTGTACTTTTACGGCGGAGACCGGGCAGCAACTGGATTATCCGGGAACGCATCATGCCGTTTCTGTTGGTGAAGTTGCCGACCAGGAATTGCTCAATTTGCACTCACAATCCGATTAATAATTTCCAAAACGGATCCTTTAATGTCAGAGATTCTCGAAATACGCGATCTTCACGTTGCAATCGATGGAAAATCCATCCTGCGTGGCGTGAACCTTAAATTAAACAAAGGCGAAACACATGCCTTGATGGGCCCTAACGGTTCCGGCAAGAGCACGCTTGGCCTGGTGATAATGGGTCATCCTGGCTATGAAGTCACGTCCGGTGACATTTTGCTTGACGGCGAAAGCATCCTTGAATTGGGTGCCGACGTGCGTGCACGCAAAGGGATTTTCATGGCATTCCAGCGCCCGGTCGCCGTACCCGGCGTCAAAATGGCTGACTTTCTCCGGCACGCGACAACCAACGTTCGCAATCCTGACCGCAAGGAAGGGGAAGACTTGATCCCGATGCGCGAGTTCCGCAAGGAAATCAAGCAGAAAATGGACCAATTGCAAATGGACTCCGAATTCGCTCGTCGCTATGTCAACGACGGATTCTCGGGGGGAGAAATGAAGAGGGCGGAAATTCTCCAGCTGGCCATGTTGCAACCAAGTTTCGCGATCCTGGATGAAACCGACTCCGGTCTCGATGCTGATGCTGTTCGACTTGCCAGTCAATCGATTGCCGAGATCGGACACGGCAAAATGGGCCTTTTGATTATCACCCACCACGACAAGTTGCTTGCTCAAAACGTTCCCGATTATACGCACGTCATACTTGGCGGCCGAATCGTTGAAACGGGCGGCAAGGAACTGGCGGACGAGTTACACGAACAAGGCTACGACCGAATTCGTCAGCAATATCCGGAGGCGGCAGCCGTCAACGACGTGAATGCTTCGAAAGTAGAGAGCCTGGTGTAGGGCCGCCGTGGATTGCACCACACAACTGTTGAAGTGCTTTAAAACCAACCAGAAAGGAAATGCGACTTCGAAAACTTGCCGATCAGAATTATTCTGTTTTGCCAGTGCTGGATTTTGCATTTGATTACAAGAGCCATGTCAATCGATACCCGTTTTGTCCCCGCGATCTCGGAAGACGATGAACTTCGCTCGACCGAGATCAACAAATACAACTTTCGCACTGAATCCAAAGCGATTTTCAAATCGCGAAAAGGGATCGACGCCGAAATCGTCAACCAGATTTCCGATATCAAGGACGAACCGGACTGGATGCGAAAGTTTCGGCTTGATGCCCTGAAGGTCTTCGAATCGAAACCGATGCCTAACTGGGGGGGCGATATTGCGCTCGATTTCCAGGATATCTTTTACTATTTGAAGCCGACCGATCATCAAGGCAAAACCTGGGACGATGTGCCGCAAGCGATCAAGGACACGTTTGAGAAACTTGGTATCCCCGAGGCCGAACGCAAATACCTGTCCGGCGTCAAAGCCCAATTCGAAAGCGAAGTCGTCTACGGATCCCTGCAGGAAGACCTCGCCAAAAAGGGTGTGATCTTTACCGATACCGACACTGCGGTTCGCGAACATTCGGACATGCTTCGCGAGTACTTTGGAAAAATCATCCCCGTGCACGACAACAAGTTTGCAGCACTGAATTCAGCAGTTTGGTCGGGTGGCTCGTTTATTTATGTGCCAAAAGGGCTGAAGATCGAGTTCCCCTTGCAAGCTTATTTCCGGATCAACGAAGAGAGCATGGGCCAATTCGAGCGGACGTTGATTATCGTCGACGAAGGCGCTCAGGTTCACTACGTCGAAGGATGCACAGCTCCCATGTACACCAGTGAATCGTTGCACAGCGCAGTGGTCGAGGTGATTGTCAAGAAGAACGCCCGGTGCCGTTACACGACAATTCAGAACTGGGCCAACAACATTTACAACCTGGTGACCAAGCGGGCTTATGCCTATCAGGACTCCGTTATGGAATGGGTCGATGGCAATCTCGGCAGTCGACTGACGATGAAGTATCCGGCCGTATACATGATGGAACCAGGTGCCCGTGGTGAGATCCTTTCCATCGCCTTTTCAAGTGCCGGCCAACATCAGGATGCGGGTGCCAAACTGGTCCATGCCGCACCCAACACAACCGGTCAGATCATTTCGAAGTCCATTTCCAAAAACGGAGGTCGCAGCAGCTACCGCGGCCTGGCCCGCGTCGAAAAAGGAGCCACGGGCTCTCGCTGCAACGTGGTTTGCGACGCCTTGATTCTTGATCCAAAAAGCCGAAGCGATACCTATCCGTATATCGAAATCCTCGAACAGGACGTTTCGGTCGGCCACGAGGCCAGCGTTTCGCGAATCGGTGAAGAGCAGTTGTTCTATCTGATGAGCCGGGGCCTGAGCGAGGCCGAAGCCAGCACAATGATCGTCAACGGATTCATTGAACCGCTGATCAAGGAACTCCCGATGGAGTACGCCGTTGAACTCAACCGCTTGATTCAATTGCAAATGGAAGGCTCGGTAGGCTAAACCCAGGATATGACTCAAACAGCAACCCACATTGAATTTACAAACGAAGGCTTCGAGGCTTTCGTACAATCCCGAAACGAACCCGTTTGGCTGACGGACTTGCGTCGCAATGCCTGGAATTCATTTAACGAACTTTCGTGGCCAACGATATCGGACGAAGAATGGAGGCGTACCGACATTCGATTGTTCAAACTCGACAAGTACAGTCTCGCTCCGGAATGCCAGGATCCGGTTCCGGATGCGGTATTGTCGACTGGCGTTGAACTGGCCGGCCACTGCGTATCGATGAATGGCGTTTCGCGCAGCAGCGAACTGGATCCCGTATGGGAGTCCCGGGGAGTGTTATTCGGAAATCTTGCCGATTTGGCGATCAGCCACGGTGACCTGATTCAGCGTCATTTGCTGACCCGCGCCGTTGATCCGAATTACGACCGGTTTTCCGCCTTGCATTCGGCCTTTTGGTCATCCGGTGTTTTCCTGTTCGTGCCTCGAGGTGTTGTTGTCGATCGACCGTTCCATCAATTGTCCGCGATGAGTGACGGCGGATCAGACTTTGGACACGCGCTGGTAATTCTCGAAGAGGGCGCCGAAGCAACGTTGCTCAGCGAAACGGCCAGCCCAACGGTCGGTGCTGGAGGGCTGAACTGTGGCGCAGTCGAAATGATCGTTGGAAACAACGCTCACCTGCGCTATGTCAACCTGCAGGACTGGGGACAAGGTGTTTGGCAGTTCGGTCATCAGAAAGCGATCGTGGGTCGTGACGCATCCATTCAGTGGACGGTCGGCGCGCTCGGTTCGCGGCTATCCAAAGTCAACCAGCATGTCGCCCTTGTCGGCGAAGGTTCTAACTCGCAAGTCAACGGTGTTATGTTTACGGAGAACAAACAGCACCTGTCATTGCACACGTTGCAACACCATCAAGCACCACATTGCACAAGTGACTTTTTATACAAGGCCGCCCTGCAAGACACGTCGCGAACTGTATGGCGTGGCATGATCAAGGTCGACAAGAACGCCCAGAAGACCGACGGCTATCAGCGCAATGACAATCTGCTGCTTTCCAACAAGGCCCGTGCGGATTCCATCCCCGGTCTGGAAATCGAAGCTGACGATGTTCGCTGCACACATGGCAGTACCAGCGGCCGCGTCGACGAGGAATTGATCTTCTATGCATGCAGCCGAGGCTTTACACGCAAGGAAGCCATTCAAATGATTGTGACAGGATTTTTTCAAAAAGTCTTCGATCGAATCAGCATCGAAAGCGTTCGAGAAGCCCTTGGATTGGCGATCGCCCGCCGTGTTCGTGATTACGAATAGGCAAAACAGGGGCAATTTGCGGCCTTGCAGGCAAGGTTCGGATTTTTGATTTGATTTCTGACCATTCGTTTTGCAAAATAGTGCTTGCCGAAATTCCGCTCGTTTCCCTTTTCAGAATTAACAATTAACGGGAGTCTCCGATCATGACTGAAACCGCTCAAGCCGAACAACAATGCATGATGCCCAGGCCCGGACTGGAACACCATAATTTGAAGCCGTTTGCAGGGACGTTCCAGTCCGAAGTCAAGCTCTGGATGGGACCTGGAGACCCCATAGTCTCAACCGGAACCATGGTCAGCTCCTGGCACCTTGGCGGTTTGTATCTTCATCAGGACTTTCAAGGCGACCCGTCCGAAGGACCATTTCCCGATTTCGCTGGCAAAGGCTACTGGGGATACAACACGACCCTGAAACAATACGAAGGTTTCTGGATAGACAACGCATCCACGATCATGCAAACCGAAACCGGAACGCTGGATGACAGTGGCAAGGTATGGACGATGACTTCACAGGTGCCTTGTGCGCAAACGGGCGAGATCATGAAAAAACGATCGGTCATTACGCTGATCGACAAGAATCAAAACAAAATCGAAATGTACATCACGGGCGCCGATGGCAATGAAATGAAATGCATGGAAATCAGCTACCGACGCAAATAGTAAACCCCCAGGCAAATTCAACTTGCCCGGCGTTTGTTGAATTATTTGAAATCACCTCCCCGCATCAACCCCGCAGGTTACAAGCAAAAAATGCCACTTACCGAAGCCGCCGTACGCGAACAACTTAAAAAAGTCATCGATCCCGAGTTGTTTGTCAACATCGAGGATCTTGGCCTGGTTTATGTCGTCAACATCGGAGAACCTGACGACCAGCAAAAGCAGGCCATCAATATCGATATGACCCTGACTAGCCCGATGTGTCCGGCAGGTCCACAACTGGTCTCCGAGAGCCGCCAGTTTGTTGCCGAACTGGACGGAGCGGGCGAAGTAGAAGTTCGCGTGGTGATGGAACCGGCGTGGAGCCCTGAGCGAATGACCGACGACGCACGTGACCAACTCGGTATCTTTTGACCGGGAATGTTGTAATAGTCCCGGAAATCCCGTGTAACAATCAATATAGTCCGTCGCCGCTATTTACCTGTCCTCGTTGCAGATGCGCTTCGAACCAATAACAACCTCACCAAACCATTCCATCGGAGAATAAAATGAAAGCGCTCTTCTCATTACTTTGTGTCGCGGCACTCGTCGGCGGCGTTTACCTGCTGTCGACCGGTGGCTGCGGTGCCCGCGGCGCTGTCGCCCGCGACAAAGTCGTCGACCAGATCGACGCGTTGCTTGGAAAGCTGAATGTTCAGCAAAAGGAAGTCGAAATTCAATTCGACAAACTCACGGCTGACACCAGGAAGTTGCAAGAAAGCAAGATCCGGGCGCAGGTCAATCTCGAGACTATTACCAATGACAAGAAGGCGAAAAACGAAAAACTTGCCAGTATCGATTCCGGACTAAAGCGACTTCAACCCATGTTGGTAGCTGCTCAGGCGACTGGCGAAACTATCGAAGGTGGCAAGACCTTTACGATCGAACAATTGAAGACAATTGCCGATTCTGCCATCAAGGAACGTAAGGGTATCGTTTCGGAACTCGACGGTCGCATCAAGACGCTTGAAGCTGCCTGGACTAAAAACCTCGACTTCCTGACCAAGCAGGATTCCTCCGCCGGGGATCAACTGGCAACCCTTGACAAACGGATTGAAGAAATCAAGGCCAAGAAAAGCTCGATCGACGCCGTCCGTGAGGCTTCACTGATTGCCGGTCCCAACGAGTCCATTAACGACAAATTCGAAAAACTGAATTCCGATGTGGACAAACTATTCGTGGAAGTTGAAACATCAATGCGAGTCGAGGAAGCCAAGCTGGATGAACAGCTGGCAAACATGGAATCGTCAAGTATGTCGATCGAAGAACTACTCAAGGACGACACGGATGTTAGCGGAACGCTGGGCGAAATCGATGCCATTCTCGGTGGCGGTTCGACCGATAAGCCCGATCAGTAGTCTTTGTGAATTGATTACCAAAGGCCTGCAGCCGGATCTATTCGTTTGGCGGCAGGCCTTTTTTGCCTTTGTACCAAAAATCTGCTTTCCTTATTCGGTAGACTTCCATGAAGTTGTTTCAACTGGTTATCGCGGCCTTTCTCATTGTTGCAGTCGTTGTCGGTGTGAAAACCTGGATTAATTATCAATCCGTGATTCGGCAAGCGAACGACGATCAGAAACGCGTCGACGAAGGCTTTCTCACAACGCGCAAGGATTTCAACGACAAATTGGAAGATATCAAGCAGCGGCGTGAAGAAGTCGTGACCCAAATCGGCCGTCTGGATGACCGGAAGAAAACTGCCGCCGAAAAACTGCGCGGTATGGGTGTTTCCACGGCCGCTGATCTTGAAAACAACGATCTGGCCAAGCTTGAGTTTGCCAACATCAAACGATTAATGGCCGATGTCGACAAATTCAAAAAGGATCGGGAGGTTTACGACTCCGCCATCGGTCGCATCGAAGCGGCACTCGCCGATCGCGATCGGCAAGAACTGCTCAATAATGCCGGCATCAGCGAGGCGCAGTCAAAACAACTCAACACGATCATTCACGACATCGACGATCGCTTGATCGACAAGGATTCACCCCTGGAACAACTCAAGACGCAGGACATCCTCGACGACCTGCTCGGCAAGTAGCGTTTGGCTTTCTCGTCTGTCGATCCCTATTTCAGCGAGATGACTTTCGTGCCCGCAATTTCATCATGCAGGCATTTGTGACTCTCCCTGAATATCATCAAGACGTTTACCAGGTTGAGTAATCCCAAATAGGGGATCATTCCCAAAATCCAAAAAGGAAGATACCTTTTCAAAATCAATGGGCCGAAAGGCATCATCGAGCCGTCGTCGGCCACGATCTGTGTCTTTACAATGGTTTTTCCGACAGTCTGTCCTCTCGTCGCCAGCAGGAATCCGTTGACAGCCAGAAAAATCGCTATCCCAAAGAAACCTCCAATCAGATTGAAGATCAGGTTCCCGGTTAATGAGTCTGGATCTATCGTACCGGCAAGCATCATTCCTATGATAAATCCCAATACGGCAGCAGGTACACCCATAATTAACCCATCAATGAATGCACCTAAAAAACGGTCAGTTCGGGATGCAAGCGGTCGCGTACCTGTTTGTTGATTGCCTGCAGGTGCATTCGGGCTGGCGTATGGGTTTTTTGGCACGTTCGACATTTTGGGTCCTCGATTTTGAGAAACTGTTACCGCCTCGTGTAAGTGCCGGATAAATATATGTTCCCCATTTGACGAATGTCAATCTGAGCATGGATCGCAGTCAAATCTGTCCGGCACTTTGGTCGATTTGGCCAGTTTCAAACATTATCAATCAGCCATTATCAATTAGTTTTCAACCCTTCCCGGCGATTTCAATCCTTCCACTTGACTTTGTTGCTCGCCACTGTATTATTGCACCAACCCACTAAGTCACTAGTCAGGTGCTGATTCGATGCGATTTGAAATCGAGCCCAACAATGGAGCGCCGATCTTCGAGCAGTTAGTACGGCAGATCAAGTTTGCCGTGGCTGAAGGCATTCTCGTTCCCGGCCAGATGATTTCCAGCACCCGTGACCTGGCCAAACAACTGGCCATCAACCCAAACACCGTCCAGCGCGCCTTTGCGCAATTGCAAGGGGAAAATGTTCTCGAGGTACAACGCGGCAGGGGTGTCTCTGTTTGTGTGGACGCCAAAAAACACTGCGTTTCCCAACGTCGGGAATTGCTGGGCGAACGGATGGCAGCCGTCATTCAGGAAGCGATCAACAGTGGATTGGGGGCGGAACAGATCACCTCCCTGTTTGAACAAAATCTGAAACGTTTGTCCCGTTAGGAATTTGATGAACCAGCAACTGAATCCAACAAGTTAACGGAGCAAAACATGCAACCGGTCATTGAAATTCGCGGCGTCACAAAGCGCTTTGGCAAAAAGACGGTGCTCGACAACGTTACATTGTCAGTTCCTCGCGGCACTGTCTTCGGATTGATTGGAGAAAACGGTGCAGGAAAATCGACTTTGATCCGCGGCCTTCTCGGTTATCACAAGTTTAATTCCGGTACGGTCAGCGTGTCGGGCATCAATCCCGTAAAAGCACCCTTGGCCCTGCGCCGAAAGACGGGCTATGTTTCCGACGCCCCTTCGTTTTACGAGTGGATGAAAGTCATCGATGTTGCCTGGTACGCGGCCGGATTCTACCCCGACGGTTTTCTCGATCGTTTCTGTGTACTGGCCACGACTTTCGAACTGCCACAGGCGACCCGCGTTCGAGACCTGTCCAAAGGGATGAAATCCAAACTGGCATTGGCACTGGCCATGGCCTTTCAGCCGGAGCTGTTGGTTCTCGACGAGCCGACGTCAGGACTGGACCCGGTCGTCCGCCGTTCTTTTCTGGAATCGATGGCTGAGACTGCCGCAGAAGGAAGGACGGTCTTTATCAGCAGCCATCAGATTCACGAGTTGGAACGAATCGTCGACTATATCGCAATCCTTCATAAGGGTGAAATCAAATTCGCCGGTCCATTGGACGAGTTGAAAAACGATGTGCAACTCCTTTCCTTTTCTCAACGCGATCCATTGGTGGCGTTACCGACTGCGATCGACAAATTGAATATCCTGCGACGGCAAACAACGGGTCGCACCCTTGCGATGCTGGTTCGTGGGTTGACCAACGATACGGTCGAGCAGTTGTCACGTCATACCAACCTTTTCGATGTCAAGGCGATTCGTCCCAGCCTCGAAGAGCTGTACGTTGGCTTTACCCGTGACTCTGTCGTTCTCCCTTCGCACAGTTCGTCACGCACCGAAGTTGCCTGATCATCGAAAGTGACCCATGAACTCAACGGCATTCAATCGCGTTTTCTGGAAAGACTGGCAGCAGATCCAGACTCCGGTTTTTGTAGTGGCCGCTTTGCTATGTACAGTTCAGGCCATCTTGATTGCCGATGGTTTTTTTCGACTGAACTGGCTGATGCCTCGATCGATGATTAGTTCAGGGTTTCTGTACAAAATGACCCTTATCGTCCCGTTTTTGATGGCGGCAATTGTTGCGGGAGCCCTTATCAGTCAGGAACGTGGACGACGTACCTGGGAATGGTCCAGCAGCCTGCCGGTTCCATGGTATCTCAATGTCATTAGCCAATTTGTCAACTGGCTTCTGGCCCTGGTGATTACCTTGACACCGATGTTTGCACTGGCCTCCGTGTTTCCGCTTCCCGACATCTACGTAAAGGACTTCGTCAATCAATTTGCCAATTTCTTGTTGATCGGTCTGGAACTGGTTATTTGGCTTTCCATTCTGATGTTGGTATTCAAGGAATCGGTAACGGGGATGATGCTCGGGCTGGCCGCGTTTGTGTTTTACGAATTTGCCAACAGGGCCTTTAGCCCATTTATCCTTTGGGGTGACAATTCGTTTCAGAAAAGTCCCGTCGACTGGTACCTGGTTCAAATTGGGTATATTCTCCGCAGTACACTTTTTATTCTTGGCGTGATCGTTTCAATTTGTTTGTTTCGTTGGCGGTGGACATCCGGTCAAGAATATCGATTCTTGTTTCCTGGATTGCGAAGCAATGAAGTTCCTGGCGAAGCGCTGATTCAAAACTGGAATTCCGTTTTGCCGTCACGTGAGCAGCCCGCCGAACGAAAAATGGTTCTGTTTCATGCACTGCGCAGCATGGCGAGCAGCCAAATAACTTTGATAGCGATCGTTATGTTCATCGCTGTTCTTTATTGGCTTACCATTGTCCGTCTTTGGGACAGACAAACTGCTTACGGGATTGCTTTGACTTTACTTTATGGCGGGATATTTCCGACAACAGGCATAATGGCTTTTTCGCCAGACCAATTCGGAAATCGATTCCGTTTTATGGCCGATCGGGGAGTTGGCCCCATTGGGTTCGCCATCATTCGAATCGCTATTGCGTTGTCAACAGCTACTTTTATTGTGCTGGTCGCATGGCTATTTTACGGAAGAATCGATGGCTTTGACCATTGGGAACCGTTCATATCAGCTACCGATCTTTGGATCGCATTGTGGTTCCCGGCCATTGCGGTAACGAGCCTTGGTGTTTTTGCCAGTCTCTGTTTTAACCGAACACCGATGGCATTTGTCGCGACTTGTTTTGCCGCTGGATTTGGCACTATGATTTATCTGACGTTTGTCGGATACGGGAATTATCTTATCCTGCCTGATTACTACCCCGGGCATAAATCGGAATACTTTTTCAGCACCCTGGGCTCCGTAGTGGCAACCGTTACCATGATGATGTTCATCATCGCCGGAGTTCGTCGCTGGATGATTGTCGACCGGTTCGCTGGCGGACGTTGGTTTTTTTCCGCGTGGGCCACCGTCCTGATTGCATCTATGGCAATTGTGATCGTTACTTGATCGATTCATCGATCAGGTCACGTTGCTTGTCGCCGTCCGGGCGGAGGGGGGCGATCACTTCTTGCCAGAGCTGAAAGACTTTTTCGTGGTCAAAGTCGGCTCGTTCGAAATTGAGCCCTTCCTGATACGCCCGGGTGATCCAGTCCCGGGCATCTCCGGCGGTTCCATAGACAACTTCATGCGTAATAATCCGGCGATACATGCGAAGCCGGTCTTCACGCGGGACCAGGGCGAATTCTGGATTGATCGGATCACGTTTGCCGAGC
Organism: Pirellulaceae bacterium; assembly: GCA_031414755.1. Taxonomy (GTDB): domain Bacteria; phylum Planctomycetota; class Planctomycetia; order Pirellulales; family Pirellulaceae; genus CAJQPP01. The sequence continues at coordinate 16,139 of JANNWJ010000050.1, forward strand.
AAGTCCTTGTACGCCCGAACGGCATCGACATTCTTGTCAGCGTCCCACATGCGATCCGCGGCACTGACACCTTTGACCGGATCAGCGTAATAGCGAATCGCCAGATAGCCCGCGCCACCTGCCAGCAAGATCATAAATAGGGCAACCAGTGCCCGCCGGGATCCAAACATAATCTGCAAGCTCAAAATAATGCGCAAAAACTCGTTCATGTTGACCGTACGAGTCGTGAAGCTTTTTTGATCTTCGGAAGGGCTTCGCGTTTGCATCGTTCATCATCTAATGAAAAGGTCCCTCAACGATCAAATACTGCAAAAGTCTATCATGGGCCGGTAACGAAAAAAGAGCCAAACTCGTGTGAGTTTGACCCTTTTTCAATTTGTTGAATCGTTACGATCACCCGGGCACCAAAATCTGGCATCCGGGTACACGAATTAAGTGTCATCCGGAGTCGGCGGAGCGACTACGGAAGGAACGGTGTTTTCGGTACCTGGCTCAACAATAACGCCAGCTTCTGTGGGAGCTCCACCTTCCATGATCATTTGGCCACCAACGCAACCCGGGCAGCCCGAATTGACGGAGGAGGTGCCACAACCACAAGCGCTGGTCCCTGTGTAAGCAGAGCCGTTTGAACAATTGTTGCGTCGTACCAATGTAAATGTACGTGCAACGCGACGGTTATCACAGGTGTTTCCACAAGTATTACCGCAGGTGCTGGTGCCGCAACAAGTCGCAACCGGAGCGGTTGCACAGCAAGATCCACAGGTGTTTCCACACTGCGAAACTGGAGCTGCACAGCAATTTGATCGGCGATTGAACAGACGGCCACGTTCGCGACGCGTCGAGCAACCGTTGTTACAGCCAGTGTTGCAACCCTGGTCGCAACCGCTGTAACCGTAGCTAACGGGTGCTGAGGAACCGCAGCATTGTGCGCTGGCGGTCGAGGTCAAAGCAGCAACCATCAACATGGCCACGCCGAGAACCAAAACATTTCTCATGAGTGTGTCTCCAAAAAGTAACTGTGGGTCTAAAAGCCCGGGAAGAATCAAACGTTGGATAAACACTTATCCAGAGTTAGCGATGAATTCGTTCCCCATAGGTTTCAAAAAATGAGTGCCCTCCCATGGCATGAAAAAGCACCAGCTATCCGGCCGGATCAGAGTCTCCGCAATCCTCCTGAATTGTGGAACCCGCTTTTTCCTTTCCTTTCGCACCAAACTAACAATTCCGGCAAGTCCTCTCAAGTAGCCTTGCCAATTCGGCAGGCTCGAAATGCCAATGGATTGATCGATTCTCGCTATCCAGCAATTTTCATTGCAATTCCCCGCCAAATTGGGAAAAATCTGTTCGACAACTCCCGACAACGGTCAATTAGTGTCTCATTCTCTACCGTTGATGAATCGTTTTGAACACATTGTCCCCATAGTCCCAATAAGCCATCAACGTAGTCATTAACACAACCCGTTACCCAATAACGACTTATGAATAAAATGAATATTTACTGGTACTTCGGCATCAATTTTGCCGCTGTAATACGTGAAAGGACGCGAACATGTATGAGGGAACAAGCGTCAAAGCATTGAAGAGGCAGCCCTCATTACCGAGGAAAAGAAAATGAACACCCCATCCTGGAATCCCAAAAAATTGCCCGAATCGTCGGCAATATCACATATCTGCGGGCAGCTTTCCTCAGACAAACCCTGCGAATGCCTTGCTGCAAACCCGCTCGTCCAATTCCAGGAATGGCTCGATATTCAATTAAACCTGCTGCTGGCCGACAATCGAGCGTGGGAAACGAGCCAATCCAACCGGACTTACTTTGGTCGTGGAAGCAAATAGCATCACGAACCAAAGGTATCTTCAGAATCTTGCCAATCCGGCAAATACTCAATCCTCCTGAGTCTCCACGGCGAACCCGCTACAATAAGTTGCGAAGTGTTTTCGTCAGTCTGTGACCAATAAATGGGGGACTATCAGCCATGATCATAGGCGGCTTTGGATTCATGGAAATCATCTTGTTTGTGTTTTTTGGGCTGGGTGGCTCGATTGGAGCGCCATTGGGAATGTCTCCGGCGCCCGAGGATCCCATGATGGCGGCCATCGCTCCGGACGAATGTCTGGCCTATACAACCTGGTCCGGATCGATCGTTCCACCGGCAGATGGAAATGTTACCGAGCGATGGATGGCGCAGCCTGAAATCACTGGTGCCTGGCAAGGTTTGCAGACTGAATACCTTGAATACTGTCGAAAGGGGACTGATCCTGAAAACGCCGTGTTTGTTGAACAAGCATTGGGAGTGGCCCGGCACCTTTTGACTCATGCGGTGGCAATCTATATCACGGAAACCACAGTCACCGAGTTCGGGCCGTTCGAACAGTTAACAGGTGGGGCCATAGTTGAACTTGGAGAAAACCCGACCGAGGTGATGGTCCCCATTAATTCCATCGTGGACTTTTTGATTGAAAGCAACGAACTACAAGCAGAGTCCGTCACGATTGATGGTCGTAACTTTCAAACGATGATGGTACCCAATGCTGTCGAAAACCGTTTTACATGGGGATTGGTTGACGACCACCATTTTGCCTTGACGATCGGTGAAGGGGAAATGGAACGACTCCTTACCCGAACGAAGACCGCGCCACCGCAGTGGTTAATGTCGCTTCGCGAACGATTGCCGGTTGAACGCGTTTCGTCGGTTTCCTGGATCGACGGCAAAAAAGCTGTTGACCTGGTAATGGAAGCGGCCCGTCAAAGCGGCATCGAACAACAAGTTGAGGCGATTGAACTACTTGGGCTGGGCCAAATTCGTGGTATCGGCATGGTCACGGGACTCGATACACAGGGATTCCTTGGTCGAGGACACGTCATGATCCAGGGCAAACCATCGGGATTGTTCGGACTTGTCTCCGACGATCCGATTACTTCTGGAATGATCGCTCGAATTCCTAATGATCGAATGTATACGCTTGCTGTTGCTGCATCCCCGACACGAGTCTTTGAGTTGATTCGGGAAGTCGCTGCTACGGATGACTTTTCGAATGACGGGTTTCAATCGGCACTAAACGAATTCAACGAATCGGCCAGCCTGGATCTGGAAACCGACATTATTAATCGACTCGACGAGAATGCCTTTTTTTACGGGTCAGTGAATCTGGCGAACCCGTCCAGCGGATGGGTCGTTGGCATCGGTGCTTCCGGGGAAATGGGGCTGTCTGATCCTCTTGAAAAAATCGTCGACCTGTTTCGCGAGGGCGCCGGTGAAGCGTTTGACTTAACGGAATCCGATGTTGATGGAAATACAATTTACACATACGTCGACAAAAATGGCTGGAGTGGTTTCGGTGGAGCCTCGTGGGCACTTGCCGATGGCGAACTGCTTTTTTCCATGGACCAGTCAGCGTTGCGAAGGCACCTCCGTCGCGAACCTCTGGCGAACGATGCCCTGGCAAACGATGAGTGGTTTTCCCAGGTTTTTACCCCACCGTCCGGGAGCACTCGTGGACCGGTAATGATTTCTTCATTGGATCTCCCGCAAGTCCTTCGCCTGGCAGTGCCGTTGGCTTCGCCCTTTACCGACGAAATGGTTCCCGAAGAGTTTGACTTTTCGATAGATGACTTGCCATCGCTCGATGTATTGACGAGGGAGATGAAGCCGAGCCTGTCAGCCATTTATCGAACGTCCGACGGGTTTGAGTCGATTCAACGTCAGACATATCCGGGTGGCTCACCGATCAACCTGGTTCCGGCCATTTCGATTTCTGCGCTGCCAGCCGTTGTGGAATTAGCACGATCGGCCGCCCGAACTGATTCCGCCAACCGGATGAAGCAAATGGTACTCGCCATGCACATGTATCATGACGCATACAAGTCCCTTCCGCCCCGATTCAACAAGAACGAAGCGGGAGAGCCATTACTGAGTTGGCGCGTTCACATTTTGCCCTTTTTGGGAGATCACCAGGAACTCTACGAGAGTTTTCATCTCGACGAACCGTGGGACAGCGACCACAACAAGTCCCTGATCGACAAGATGCCTTCCGAATTCATGCATCCAAAAATGAAGCTGGAATCCGGCAAGACGGTCTATCTTGCTCCCCAGGGAACCGACTCTGTGATGATTGAACCGAAAGTCTCAAAGACACCTCCGCGAGGATTGACGCTGGAAGCTATCCCGGATGGGACGAGCCAGACGGCCATGGTGCTGGAAGTTTCCGAAGAAAACGCCGTGATCTGGACGCAACCGTCTGACTATCCGTGGGAAGAAAATGATCAGCCCGTTTCCGGTTTATACGCCGGTTGGAAAACAGGATTAAACATCGCCTTTTGCGATGGTAGCGTCCAGTTCCTTTCCAATGAAAAGGTAACTCGCTTTTTCGAAGCGTTGGTCAAAACAAACGACGGCGAAACTGTCGACCTTTGGAATGATCGCTAAGAGCCCGCCCTACTTCAAACAAGCCCGCGACAACCGTTGCGTCGAACCATATGCCCAACCGACTTGCTGGGGAATCCAGTCCGTACTTGCTGCAACACGCCAACAACCCGGTTCAGTGGTATCCGTGGTGCGACGACGCCTGGCAACTCGCTCGCAGTAACGACAAACCGGTTTTTTTGTCTGTCGGCTATTCGGCTTGCCACTGGTGCCACGTGATGGAGCACGAAAGTTTCGAGAATCAGCAAATCGCTGATTATCTCAACGAGCACTTTGTTGCCATCAAGGTCGACAGGGAAGAGCGGCCTGACATCGATCAGATTTACATGGCGGCCGTGATGTCCATGCAGGGCCACGGCGGCTGGCCGCTGAGTGCTTTTTTGACACCCGATCAGGATTTTTTCTTTGGTGGCACTTATTGGCCACCCACCCATCGGGCGTTGATGCCCGGGTTTGATCGGGTATTGGCCAGTGTTGTCGATGCCTGGCACAACAAACGAACGGATCTTGTCGCGCAGTCGAAACAGATCACGCAAATGATTCAGGGTAGGGATCGAGGCGAGGCCATTGATCGCCCCAATGTGATCGATGGATCTCTCCTGCATGCGGCTGTCCGTACTCTGGCTAACCGGTTCGATCCAAAATGGGGAGGATTCGGAGACGCACCCAAGTTTCCGCACCCGATGGATTTGTCATTGTTGCTTCGCCTGATCGACAACCCGTTGACCGATCCGGAGTCGTTTCCGCGACAAACGATGCTGCAGATGGTTAATGTTACCTTGAATCGTATGGCGATGGGAGGAATTCACGATCACCTGGCGGGGGGGTTTGCCCGCTACAGCGTTGATGAACGCTGGCTCGTTCCGCACTTCGAAAAAATGCTGTACGACAATGCGTTGCTCGCCCGTGTGTACCTGAACGCATTTCGTGCGACCGGAAACGAATACTTTCGCTCGGTCTGTAGTTCAACGCTTGATTATTTGCTGAACGACATGACCGATCCGGAGGGGGGAATTTACAGCACGGAAGATGCCGACAGCGAGGGCGAAGAAGGCAAGTTCTACGTTTGGTCGGCTGCTGAGATTCGGCAATTGCTGGATGAAACGACCGCGAAACTATTTTGCAAGTTATATGACGTGACTGCAAACGGCAATTTCGAGGGTCAAAACATCCTGAATTTGCGTCAATCGCTGGAAGAATTCGCAGTTGCCAATGCATTGGATTTGGAAACATTCAGCAAGCAGATGCATGAGGCCCGGCAACAATTACTCTCGGTACGCAACAAACGAATTCGGCCAGGGCTGGATGACAAAATCATCACAAGCTGGAATGGCATGGCGATCGAGGCGCTAGTCGATGCGGCAATCACCGGCGATCGTCAGCATTACGCCGTTGCGGCGCAACAGGCAGGCGAGTTTGCCTGGAACAACCTTCGCAATTCACGGGGACGTTTGCTGCACACCTGGCGGCAGGGGCAAGCGAAACTCGGAGCCTACCTCGATGATTATGCCTGGATGACCAGTGCCTTCCTGAGTCTTTATCGAATCGACTTTGATCCGATTTGGATTGAGCGAAGCAAGTCACTGGCTGACGATATGATCAAGCATTTTCTTGACGAGGATTCCGGCTCATTTTTCTATACGGCGGATGATCATGAGTCGTTAATCGTGCGCACAACGGACCAGCAGGACGCGGCAGTTCCCAGTGGAAACTCGATGGCAGCATTTGCATGTCTGCGACTTGGTCGAATGTCGGCGGACTTGAATATGGAACAGCTCGGCCACACGACGATTGCTGCCGCCATGCCGTTCGTGCGACGAGTCCCCCTCGCCGCCAGCCAAATGCTGGTGGCTATTCATTCGTGGCTGGCCGATAACCAACAGTTCGTACTGGCGGGTGGCAAGAACGATAACGAAAACGCATCGGCTATTTCGTTATTGCAACAAATCGTCCCGCTGGAAGGTACGCTCGTTTACATGGCACCTGGCAAATACCTGGCAGAGGCGATCGGTGATTGGGTAGCCGAAAAGAAATCGCTGGATGGAAAATGCACACTTTACTGTTGCCAACAGTTTCATTGTGCCATGCCGTTAATTGGCCTTGATGCGATTGTTGCGCACTTTGATTCCCGCAATTTGATGCGTTGAAAGACGTGGCTGGCAAGTCGGAAGACCCCAAATACGGGATTGCGGCCCGTCGCGAAATGCAGGTAACCCCGCTAGGATATTCTGCTTGTTCCGGCCCGATGCTGGTGGATCCCGATAACACGTGACTTGAAATTGATAGATCATGAATATTGAAAAACGACTTGCTTCCATGGGACTCGAACTTCCGCCCGCCCCCAAAGCGATTGGACTCTACAAACCCGCAATCGTTATTGGCAATCTGTGCATGACGTCCGGACACGGGCCGCTTAAATCTGACGGAACCCTGATCACTGGCTGCGTGGGACGCGATCTGGATCAAGCGGCCGGGTTTCAGGCTGCACGTCAAACCGGTCTGGCCCTGTTGTCAACACTCAAAAGTACGCTGGGCGATCTCGACCGAATTGTTCGGGTTGTCAAGCTGTTCGGAATGGTTTGGTGCACCAGCGATTTCAACCAACATCCTGCGGTCATCAACGGTTGCAGCGAGTTGTTCAAGGACTTGTACGGAGACGATGCCGGGGTTGGTGCGAGAAGTGCTGTTGGCATGAATTCGCTGCCGGTCAACATGGCTGTTGAAATCGAGGGTATCTTTGAAATCCGCAATTGATCATTCCGTCGACATGGGTCACCATTTCTCTGAACTCACCCTTGCCAAAAAATCAACCCAATGAACTCCAACGGTCATGAAGTTACTGAGCATGCGTCGCCTCGCCTCGAGATTGCGGCACGCCATATTGAGTCTGCCCGAGCCTACACGATGACCTTGCTCGATGGGTTAACGGACGAAGAATGGTACTGGACACCGGAACCGGCGATTACGCACATTGCATGGCAAGTCGGCCACCTGGCGTTCGCACAATACGGACTGGCTTTATTTCGGCAACGAGGCCGTTTGCCGGAAGACAGCGATCTGATGTCAGGTGCGTTTCGTAAAACGTTTGCCAAAGGGACGACACCCTCGTCCGATCGCAACGACTACCCGCCGATTGATGAGATTCGCGCCACATTCGACCGCGTCAACGAACAGACCGGCCGTGAACTTTGTTTGATGCAGGACTGTGGTCTCGACGACCCGATAGAACCGCCACATGCGGCGTTTGCGACAAAGTACGGGGCGCTATTGTTCGCTGCCGATCACGAAATGTTGCACGCCGGTCAAATCGGGTTGCTTCGAAGACTCATGAACAAACCGCCAGTCCGCTAGGCTCTTATTCTACTCAATAACGCTTTCTCAAAACCCGCCGGAGTCACGTCTCCTGAACATGCCAGGAAATATTGTCGAGACAAACGAGCTTGCCAAACGTTACCGTGACCTGGTGGCATTGGATTCATGCACGCTGTCGATTCGACAAGGCGAAGTTTTCGGTTTGCTCGGCCCTAACGGCGCAGGCAAGACGACATTGATCCGGTTGCTCATGGGCTTTTTGCAACCGACTCATGGATCGGCAACGATCGGCGGGCTTGATTGTTATCGGCAAAGGGTCGCCGCCCATCAATTGATCGCTTATTTGCCGGGCGATGCGCGACTTTTTCGAACCATGCGTGGTCGACAGGTTCTAAAGTTTTTTTCCGGAGTCCGCAACGATACGAGCTATAGCCAGGCTTGCGAAGTTGCGGAACGGCTCGATCTCGACTTGTCCCGATGGGTCGCATTTATGTCAACGGGCATGCGCCAGAAACTTGCTTTGGCGGTCGTTTTGTCTGTCAACGCACCCTTGTTGATACTTGATGAGCCAACCGCCAATCTGGACCCGAACGTTCGTGCCGAAGTTGCCGCAATGATCCTGGAAGCCCGTGTTGCCGGTCGAACCGTGATCTTTTCATCTCACGTCCTCTCGGAAATCGAGGAGACTTGCGATCGCGTTGGGATCCTTCGCGCTGGCAAACTGGTTCATACCCAGTCGATGCACACACTGAATCGCCAACATCGTATTACCGCCCGATTGCAAAGTGACTTGCCCGATGTTCCCGAGTCGCTCCGTGAACACATGACGGTCACACCGCTGGCCGAGCGCCGAATCCGAATTGAAACACCGGGAGAATTATCCGTAATTCTTAAATGGCTGGCGGAAGCCGATCTCGATGATGTCTTCATTCAGCCCGTTGGCCTCCGCAGCGTTTACGATCGATTCCACTATGAACAAGCGAATGTCGTGAGTGAGGAGCTGGGCGTCGAATGAACAAGGCTTTGTGGAAAAAGTGCATTTCGGAAAGCGCATTGGTGTTTGGGGCGCTGGCAATCGGCGTCGCATCGTTTGCATGGTTTCGCGTTCACGTTGTCGGCGAAGTTGACACGACTTCCTTTCAGCGAATTCTCAATCTGTTACCCAAGGAATGGCTAAGATTCACTTCGGTTGACGTGGATTGGCTGATTTCGTTTGTCGGTCGTACGGCCATGACACTCGACGAGCCTTTCCTGATCATGATGATTGCGATTTGGGGCATCGTGCGGGGCAGCGACGTTGTCAGTGGCGAAATTTCGCGAGGGACGATGGAGATGTTGTTGGCGCAGCCCGTCAGTCGCTGGCGTGTCTTCCTGATCCACACTGCGGTTACCGTCATCGGACTGTTGGCACTGACGATACTGGCATGGATCATGATGTGGGTCGCCGTGAATACAACCAATGTCAAGGTCGCGCCGGAGGCCGACACGGGATTCTGGAGCTCGATGAATCAATGGATTCCAGGTACCGAAAAGACCCCCGAACCGCTAGAAAAACCGATGTCGCAATTCGTCGATTCCAGCTTGTTTGCTCCCGGCATCATTAACCTGTTCTTGCTCGGGTGTTTTATCGGTGGATTGGCCTCACTGTTTTCATCGTTCGATCGTTTTCGCTGGCGTACCCTGGGAATTGTGATTTCCGTTTATATGGGAGCGGCCATGATCAAGATACTGGCGATGACGTCGGAAACTTTTGCCTGGGCTCATTGGCTGACGTTCTTTTCGTTGTATGAGCCTGAGTTGTCAATCAAGCTCTTTCAGAGTGATGGGGCAACTTTTTGGCATCTGTCGAGTTTTGACAAACAAGGTGCCTGGGCCGGATTTGGACCTTTGGGCCAGAACCTGCTCTTGATCACCGGCGCGATTTTCTTCTTCGCCATCGCCGGCCGCATCTTCCATCGACGCGATATCCCCCAGCCCCTTTAACACAAAAAAATGGCGCGATCGATGTCGAGAACCTTGATGCCTCACAGCCATTTCTTGAAAAACATGTACCAAAGCAATCCGCCGCCGAGCAGGCCCATAATTGCCAGCGCGAATGGGTAACCGTACACCCAATGCAATTCCGGCATGTTCATTCTGGAAACGCCGGTGTCGAAGTTCATGCCATAAACACCCGCCACAAAACTCATTGGGATGAACAACGTCGAAATGACCGTCAGGACTTTCATGACGTCGTTGTTTTTCTGGCTCAGTCCGGCAAAAAACAGTGCTCGAAGTTCACCGCATGTCTCGCGATAAATATCGGCGGCTTCCACAATTTGACCGGCATGATCCATGCAATCGCGAAAGTAGGGAGCCGTTTCAGCCGAAACTATGCTGGATTTATCGCGCAACAGGCTGGCAATCGCGTCCCGGTGCTGCCGTGCATACTTGCGAATAATCAACAGGTTGGCCCGAATGTTGTGCAATGACAGCGGCGTATCTTTTTCCGGTTCAACAACCAACTTTTCGCTCATGGCATCCAGCTGGTGTTCCAGCAATTCCAGCCGCGGAAAATATCCGTCCAGAATGGCATCGAAAATTGCGTATGCCAGATAATCGGACTTCATCTTGCGAATCCGGCCTCCATTATTGGCGATCCGGTTGCGGACTCCATCCAGACAGTCTCCGGGCTTTTCCTGGAAAGTAATCACCAGCCCCTGTCGCAGAAAAATGCTGACTTGCTCGGTGTCAAATGGCTCATCGGCGCTGGTAGCCGGCATGCGTGCAACCAGGTACAGTGTGTCTCCGTAGACATCCGCCTTGGAAAGCTGATGTACATTGACCACGTCTTCCATTGCCAAAGGATGCAGGCCAAACATCTCACCCAGAGCGGCGAGCGTTTTTGCATCACTGACTTTGTCGATGTCCAGCCAGGAAATAATTTCCGAATCGGAGTGCACGGACTCCTGTCCATTGCCGTTTGTTTGTGCATCCCCTGTATTCACCCGGATCGCGCTTTTCAGCTCGGTGATGTTACTGATAAACCGATCGGTCGATTGGCTTGCCGAAAACTGAATCAGCCGCATTTGGACCGGTTCGCTGGAACTGTCCGCCGGCAACGAACCAGAGGGAGAACCTATCGGGGTACTGCGCCGAAATGTTTTTCGCCGTTTGGTCGGCTTGTTGCGTTTTTTGGACAAGTCAGATTCCTCACTGGCAAACGGTCATTTGTGCTGGCTGGTACGGGGTCCTTGCCCAGTCCAGTTATAGGCGCATCGCGTAAATTGCACGACATGAAATGCGCTGTACGGCGACGACAACGCTAGCTGCCTTTTTACTGAGGCAACATCTTGCCACGCGGATTACGGGGGCGGATCAACGTCGACCGCATATATTCGCGATTGAGCTGGCCGATGAATTTGATGCTGATCTCTTTGGGACATTGCGCTTCGCATTCTCCGTAATTGCGACACGAGCCGAATCCCTCTGCTTCCATTTGATCGACCATATTGCGAACGCGTGTCGTACGTTCTGGTTGACCTTGAGGGAGCAAGGCGAGGTGCGAGACCTTGGCTGCGGTGTATAGCATCGCCGATGCGTTGGGGCATGCTGCGACGCAGGCACCACAACCGATACATGAAGCAGCATCGAGCGCCTCTTCCGAAACCTCCGGCTCGATCGGCATGGAATTCGGTTCAGGTTTGGGGCCGGAATGAACGGTAATATAGCCTCCGGCCTGCATAATTCGGTCAAAAGCGCTTCGGTCGACGACGAGGTCGCGGATAACCGGAAAGGCCGTTGCCCGAAACGGTTCGATTGTGATTTCCGCGCCATCACGGAAATGCCGCATATAGAGTTGGCAAGTCGTCGTGCCTGGCAGGGGGCCATGGGCCTTGCCATCGATGACCATCGAACACATCCCGCATACTCCTTCGCGGCAGTCGGAATCAAAAGCCACCGGTTCCTTGTTTTCAACGATCAATTGCTCGTTCATGGCATCGAGCATCTCGAGAAACGAAGTATCGCCACTGATTTTGTCGACTCGATAGACTTCGAAAACGCCTTTCGCCCGCCAGTCCAATTGTCTCCAGATTTTCAGAATAAACTTCATAATGTCTTTCAGTCCGGAATTGTGGTTATCTGTTGGTCGTTGCTGTAGCTGTAGGCCGTAACGAGCAACGCGCTGTTACGGCAACGTTTGACTGATGGTCGTTGATCGCTCCGCGATCAAGTCTTGTAATCCCGTTGTGTCGGTTTGAGTTCATCAAAGTTCAGTGGTTCCTTGACGCATTCAGGTCGGTTGCCAGTGCAATCCCACACGGAAACGTGTGCGAAGTCATTGTCGTTTCGCAATGCCTCGCCTTCATCCGTTTGATGTTCGTCGCGCAAATGACAACCACACGACTCGTTGCGTTCCAGCGCGTCGCGGCACATGACTTCGGAGAATTCAAGAAAATCAGCAAGCCGGCCAGCGTGCTCAAGCTGCTGGTTCATGGATTGTCCCTTGCCCGTGATTCGCAAGTCGCTCCAGAACTGGTCGCGCAGTTTCGGAATTTCTGCAAGGGCTTTTTCGAGGTCCCCTTGATTGCGTGTAATGCCACAATGGTCCCACATGATCCGGCCCAGCTTGCGATGCATGGCTCCTACCGTACTCGTTCCCTTGATCGCAAGCAGTCGGTCAACATGCGACTGCGCTTGTTGAACTCCTGCCTGTAAGTCCGCATGACCTGACAGATCGTCAATTTTCTGGCGGCTGAGGTAATCCCCTATCGTCACAGGCAAAACAAAATACCCGTCGGCCAGACACTGCATCATCGCGCTGGCACCCAGGCGATTGGCACCGTGATCGGAAAAATTTGCTTCGCCGATGGCAAACAAGCCAGGGATTGTCGTCATCAGGTTGTAGTCCACCCACAATCCGCCCATCGTGTAGTGTGGTGCCGGATAAATTCGCATCGGCGTTTGCCACGGAGACTCGCCGGTAATCTTTTCGTACATTGCGAACAGGTTTTCATAGCGAGCACCAATGACCTTTTCACCAAGCTTGTTGATGGCGTCGTGAAAATCGAGGTAGACGCCCAGTCCGCCGGGCCCTACGCCAAGTCCCTTGTCGCAAACGTCCTTGGCATTACGGGACGCCACGTCGCGAGGAACCAGATTACCAAAACGTGGATAGCGCTCCTCGAGAAAGTAATATCGCCCGTCGGCCGGAATATCGGCCGGTCGTCGTTTGTCTCCGGCATCTTTAGGCACCCAGATTCGCCCGTCGTTGCGGAGCGACTCACTCATCAAGGTCAGCTTCGACTGATTCTCTCCGGCGATCGGAATGGCCGTCGGGTGGATTTGAGTGAAGCACGGATTGGCAAAGCCCGCTCCTTTTTTTGCTGCTCGCCACGTCGCCGTTACATTGCACCCCTTGGCGTTGGTCGACAGATAAAACACATTCGCGTAACCACCTGTCGCCAGTACAACCGCATGGGCCCAATGCGATTTGATTTCGCCCGTCACCAGGTCCCTTGTTACGATCCCTCGCGCCCGGCCGTCGATGACAATAAGGTCAAGCATTTCCTGACGCGTATTCATCCGGACATTTCCCGCGCTGATTTGCTCGGCGAGTGACGAACAAGCGCCCAGCAACAACTGCTGGCCCGTTTCGCCCCGGCAATAAAAAGTCCTTTCAACGAGCACGCCGCCGAACGAGCGGTTGGCAAGCATCCCGCCATACTCTCGAGCGAACGGAACGCCTTGCGCAACCGCTTGATCAATGATGTTTGCACTGACTTCGGCCAGCCGCCAAACATTGGCCTCGCGTGCCCGAAAATCGCCCCCTTTTTGCGTGTCGTAGAACAAGCGGGCAACCGAGTCGCCATCGTTTCGGTAGTTCTTCGCTCCGTTGATTCCCCCCTGGGCGGCAATACTGTGCGCGCGACGGGGGCTGTCCTGAAAACAGAAGCAATCGATCTTGTACCCCATTGCGGCCATCGACGATGCAGCCGATGCGCCCGCCAGTCCGGTTCCAACAACAATCACACGATACCTGGATCGGTTACCGGGCCCCACCAACCGCAGATGTTCACGATGCCGGGTCCACTTGTGTTCGATCGATCCGCCAGGAATCACCGAGTCCAGTTTCATGGTTGCTCCTTGACTGATTCGGTTTTTCCATCAAGCGACTTGTGGTGGTCAACTTGAATCTGCGCCCTGGTAGACGGCTCGGCGTTCTTTACAGCACCGACAAGAATCGCAATGGGCACGGATGTAAAGGCAACTGCCAATCCGATCGATACAAATGCCGCGGCGCGGCGAATTCCACGATTGCGATCAGGATTGTCGAGACCCAATGTTTGAAACAGGCTCCACGCCCCGTGATAAAGATGCATGGCAACGACTGCCATACTGATCATGTAGGCGGCCACCCACGGAATCTGGCTGAAACTTGACTGAAGGTTGTTCATGACTTTTCCATGTTCAAAGCGTGGGCCAATGGCTCCAACCGTGAGATGTAACAGGTGCAAAACAATAAATATCAGCAAGTACGCCCCCGTATACATCATCCAGCGTGCCGGAGGGGTCGCTTTTGAAAAAGTCCGCTTCTCGTAATCAACCTCTCGCGCCGAAACATTGTCGATGGCAAGTTGCATAACGCAAACCACATGCAGCACAAGCGAAACAAGCAATACCGATCGCGCCATCCACAACAAAAAGGCGTGCGGCACCAATGGCTCGCCCATCGTCCGCAGAAAGTGTCCATAGTGATCGATATCGGGTGTGCCATCGGCAAGTGGCGGCAGAAAAACCTTGAGGTTTCCAGCCACATGACCCAGCAAGAAACCCAACATCAGGATTCCGGTTACGGCAACGATAAGCTTTTTTCCCATCGCGGACTGGTAAAGCGCCATGAGTCGATTCACGACTATTCCTTTTGTTTTGGTCACTGATTGCGTCAATGATTGCGGCAGGTACAAGGATTGTACCGCAAATGGCCGCGATTTTTAACCGAGGGTTTTGATCCCGGGGCGGGGAGGTTTCGATGCGATGCGTTAATCGCTTTCAGGAAGCCGGTAACGGTCATCCTCCGGCCGCGACCGACAATTGCCATCGACAGGGCGCTGAACCTCCCCCTATTCCATTATCTCGCGCAGTGATATTGTCCAACATCCTGGGCGAAACTTTCCTTGCAACTCGTCCCAATCATAATTGCCTTGAACGAGTTCGCACCGAACAACCAAAAAAATCAAAGGACGCATCCTTGTCAGATCCAGCTCGTCCACGAATCGCGATATTTGGTGCGACAGGTGCCGTTGGCAGTCTCGTTTGCAAACTCCTCGTGGACCGTCAATTCCCCTGCGAGTCCATCCGGTTTTTTGGAGCACCAAGAACCAAAACTACCCAACCAGGCGATCGCCAAATTGAATTCGCGGGGAAGCTGTATCCTGTCGAGCCGCTGATTCGCGACCGGGTTTTCGATATCGACATAGCCATCGCCAGCACGCCTGATGAAGTCGCCCGTGACATTGCCCCGTGGGTCGTCGCCCAGGGGGGGATTCTGATCGACGAAAGTGCCGCTCATCGAATGCTCGATACCGTTCCGCTGGTCATCCCGGAAGTCAACCCGGAAGCACTTGTTCATCACTCGGGGATCATTGCCAGTCCGAATTGCAGCACCACGCAGATGGTTGTTTGTCTCAAACCCTTGCTCGATGCCTTTGGATTAAAACGAGTCGTCGTCACAACTTACCAGGCAGCCAGTGGCGCAGGAAATGCTGCGAGACAGGAGCTGCTTGACTCGACAAGGGCAGTCCTCGATGGAGATTTATTTCAGCACAAGCATTTCGAAAGTCCTTTGGCGTTGAACCTGTGGCCCAAGATCGGTGGAATTCGAGACGACGGTTACACCAGTGAAGAATTCAAGATGGTTCATGAAACACGCAAAATCCTGGGCATTCCCAACTTGCCTGTCTGTGCCACTTGCGTTCGTGTTCCCGTCGAGAATTGCCATAGTGAATCGATCGTTGTCGAAACAGACCGACCGTTTTCGATCGACGAGGTTCGGACACTGTTTGGCAACTCGTCAGGAATCGCCGTCGTTGATGATCCTGGTCAACGATTCCTGCCCACTCCTCAAAACTGCACGGGGCGCGATGAAGTCTTCGTCGGTCGGATCCGCCGCGATTCATCCGTTGAAAACGGGATTGTTTTCTGGTGCGTCAGTGATAATCTCCGCAAGGGAGCGGCAACCAACGCCGTTCAAATCGCCGAACGACTGGTAAATAGTCTGGTTTGAAGTGTCTATTGCAATTTCAATGCCGAATGAGATCAATGAACAACGTCAAGAAAACTCCGGCAGGGTGGCACTGGCTATGCCAGTGTCTTTCAGAATTGGACGCAGAGATGTCTTCCGTCAATTTGATTGACTCTGATCGAAAGCCCCTTGAGGGAGTCAATGGATGCGGGGCAATTCCGAAAATTGCCGCTTGGGTGGATCAAGCAAGTCATGAAAGTCCCCCGATTCATGAAAGTGTTTAACCATTTTTCGATGCTGCTGTTCGGTCATTTCGTCCATTGTAACGATACAACCTGGGATGCAATGCTTTGGTGGGATGCAATTCTTGGGATGTACCATCAGCCCCTTTCTGTCGTCACGTCTTTGTTCAAAATTGGACCTGTCCCCGTTCGCCATGCGTCACTTGATTAACCCATTTTTTTACGTTTTTCGGCTTGGTGACACTGGCAAAGACTGTGGCACCCAGTCGTTCCCACACAAGTCTTGAAAGACTGTGGAATAGCCAGTGGCACCAGACGATATGACTGTTTAAAAAACCTTTCGATCAAACATGCAATTCGACAACGTCGCAGTCGTGCAGGACATGGTCCCCTTTAACAGGCGTTCCGTCGTGGACACCTGCCCCCCAAACCCTTGCCGACTTGAAGTTCTTTGCCACGTCCTTGTGAATCAGTTCCGCCAGATCAAGAACCGTCCCACCCCTCGGTAACGTAAACGGTGAATCGTAATCCGGTTCCTTTTTGGTTGGCAGTTTTGTGTAAACACGAACGACCCCCATCGCCTGATAAATGGCGTCGCGAAGTGATTCGATCCCGGTTCCCTCCAGAGCCGATATTTCAAATCGTTCCAGTTCAAACGTGACGTACTCCGCAAAGAACTCGCGGCGATCTGCGGCATCTGGCACGTCGATTTTGTTGTCAACCAAAAACGCGCGCGTACAGGTCACACCGACATCGTCTTCGTCGATCCCCGTCTCTCTGCCCAACCGCGTCCTGGACCTGTTGATTTGACTCCAGACGTCGCGAAGGCTCTCTCCTCCCTCGTCGTCGCCCAGATCAAGCATTAATAAAACCAGGTCGGCGCCGCGAATCAACGACTGAACATCTGGATCGTAGATATCTGCCGTGATCGGTGGCGTATCGATCAACTGAACCAAAACATCCTTCCATGGCATCATGCCTGGCATGGGTTCGCGCGTTGTAAAGGGGTAGGGTGCAATTTCAGGGTGAGCACTTGTCAGCGCGGCCAACAACTGGCTCTTGCCCGTATTCGGTCCTCCGATAATAACCGTCCTCCCTGCTCCCTGCCGAGGCAAACGGAAACCGCGTCCCCCGGTACTCTTTTTGGGTTTCGCCAGTTCTTCCCTGGCTCGACTGATCTTTTGTTTGAGATCTGATTGCAGCTTGTCAGTCCCTTTGTGTTTCGGCAGTTCCTTGAACATCAACTGCAAACAATCCAGCTCTTCCTGAGGAGAGGATGCCCTGCGGTAAGCCTGCTCGGCCTTGAGATACTGTTGTGTGAGATTGGCAGGCATCGCGAACCCGGGATCATAAAACTCGATTTATTACCCAAGTCAGGATATCCAGTCGACCAAACGAGGCAAGCGCCCAAGACAGACCAAACGCCGCCGATTGCCACGATCACTCGATCCAGGGTTTGCAACCAAAAAGAAAAGGCCGCAGGGTACATGACGCTGCGGCCTTGATGGATTTTCGGGTAATCGTTTCAACTAGTCGTTTCGCCAGCCTTCATTGACTCGTGGTTGAGGCTCGACGGCCTGGAGCTGGAACGAGCCAACGAACTCGGCAGGTTGAGTTCGCAAGGCTGCCGGAACATCGTTATCGACATATTGCGATTCGGCAGCTTCGTAGGTGGCAAGTCGTACTGGCGAGTAACCCCATCGTTGTACCGACGGTGCGCTGGTGGACTGGTTGAAAGGGTTCAGCAACTGCGGAGGGGAATTTCCGTTCCATCGTGCGTCCGGATTCGGGTCTTGCAAAGGACTGATCGGAGCTGCGGTCGGTTGCGATTGGATCTGCGTCGGCCAGTTAGTGCTGGTTGATCCCGTTGTCCCGTCGATCATGACAGGCCGGTTGGAACTTTGTGGATTTACGTTCAGGGTCGGCTGCAAATCTGCACCCGTAGCACCGGTTCCAGCAGCAGGCGTCGGTTGATAAATGGTTCCGCCCGTTGCCGGAGCTTGTTGGTAATATTGCGGATAAGAAGTCGGTGCAACGGGAGCTTGATACCCGGGTGTCGCAGCATAGCCGCTGCTGCAAGTCGAGCATCCGGTATCATAAACGGGAGCTGCGGCAACTTGCGTCGTGTATGTCACAGGGACTTGATAAGTCTCCTGAGTGTACACCGGACGGTACGTCGTATACGGAGTCTGCTTCATTCGCCAGTTGTAGCTTGTACAAGGCTTGTTGCAGGTCACTGTGCAACCTGTGCAAGGATCAGTCGACGACGATTGCTGGTAGGTTGTGACCGGTACACGCTCCCAATCAGTTCGATAGGCGGTGTAAGGGACATAGTTGACGACCATCCGCGAACACGTCTGCTGACAAGTTGTTTGACAAGTCGAACAGGGGGGTGCAACGGGGGGCGCACAGGCACAGTTTCGATTGCGGCGGAACAACCAGTCCAGCAACGGTCCTGCATTTGCAGCAGGTGCGTGAATGGATTGACCAACCGTTACGGCCGCCAATAGTACGAGAGTTTTTGCGCGAAACATTGTTTTGACTCCGGGGGAGGGGTCCAGTCCGTTTTTTGGGATAGTGGCTGACAGCGACGGGGATCGGGTCAGTTGTTCATTCTGTTTTGAGTTTTGTCTTTCAGCGTTTTGTATTGAATGCACTTTGGACATTCCAAAGCGCAGCCCGCACGTACAGACGCCGTTATGCAACGCTGAAAGGTAGGGCGCATGCGCTTCAAAGTGAAGGAAAAACTTTGGAATTTCAAAAACATGCTGCGGAAGGACTCAGGTTGTTCCAGGTAGGGAAAATGCCGCTTTTTGCGGACAATTCGATTAGGGGACTCTGTACCGGTTACACCGTTTGACCGGGCGAAAACGCTACAGTTTACAGACCAGTGTGCTGGCAATCAAATCTTTGCGGACTGTACGCCATCAAGCCAACTTCTGTTCACTCATTCCAAAAAATTTCAGGAGAGGCGGAGCCCTGGAACGAGTGAGCGGATGAAATCAGCGGACGATGCGGTACATCGATTGCTGGTCGAGATCGTTTGGCAATTCACAACATATAAAGGGATCGAATCGCAATCCGGAACCAACGACCAGATCCTTTACTGTATTGGTCGCCAGGATCTCGTTTTCCGGAGCCAACCGGGCAGTGAACTTCGCTTGATCGATCGCTGCTCCGGAATATTGTTCGTCTACCAAATCACATTCGCCGGTATGGACACCGGCCTTTAACGTGAACCCCAGTCGCAATGCCGTTTCACTGATAGCAATCCCGGCGCGAACCGCCCTGGCGGGTCCATCAAACGTGACGAGAACAGCATCCCTTTCAAACGAGACGATCCGTCCCTTGAACAATTCTGTTTCACGAACCACGTGTGACTGAAACAGCTTTTCTGTTTTTGAATCACTGTCCTTCGACGGCGGAGCACCTGACTGAAGTTCAAAGTAGATGGATAGTACCGTGGTAAGTACGCGATCCACCAGGGTTGTATGACGAACACCTGTCAAAAATACTTCAATCTCGTCCAGAATCGCATCCTGGTCGCCTACGAATGGCAAATGGTCATTTCCAGGAAGTTCGACAAATTTCGCACCTGGAATTTGATTCGCCAGATATCTGCCTTCCTCGACCATCAAACAACGATCGTTCGTTCGGTGAATGACGAGCGTTGGAACCTGAACTGTTGGCAGGATCGGACGGATGTCAATTTGGGCGTTCATTTGCGTCAATGCCAACGCGGCTCCGGGACTGGCACCCATTCTTAAATAGGTCGCCCACCAATTACGGAATTGCGGATCGTTTGCTTTGCTGGGAGCCCGATCCTCGATACCCACCGGCCCGCCCCAGTCACGCCTCATTTCCTCCAGAAAGTGTTGCCGATGTTCGTCAGTCGGTCCCCACGGATAGTCGGAAGCCCACAATCGGCGGGCATAACTGCCAATCATCGCCAGCGCGATGGTCTTTTCCGGATACGTCGCCGCAAACAACGTACACATTGGTCCTCCTTCGGAAATGCCACACAAAACTGCCTTTTGCGACCCGACCGAATCCATTACAGCGCGAACGTCGTCCATCCGCTGTTCCAAAGTGGGCAACTGCTCGAGCGGAACCTTGTCGGAAAGACCCGTTCCTCGTTTGTCAAACAGGATCAATCGGGAAAATTTGGCAAGCCTTCTCAAAAACCTGGCAAACAATGGCTCTTTCCAAAACATTTCAAGATGCGAAACCCATCCCATCACAAAAACCAGATCGATGGTTCCCTTCCCGAGAACTTGATAGGCAATATTTACGTCGCCGCTAAGCGCATAACGGACGGCAGGAATCTCCTCAGAATCCCAGCTCGGTGCCAAATCGGGCGGCGTCAATTTCGTCGACATTTCTGACGACAATGATCCACCACCCGTTCTTATCTTTGGCGTAACGGCTGGATTCGATTTGTTTTCAATCACAATCTTTTTCAGGTCGGTCAACAGATTGTAGGCGCTTTGATACCTAAGTCCCCGGTCCTTTCTCAGGCACTTGAAAACGATCCGTTCGACGTCTGCCCCGATTTCCGGTGCGATCTGACGCATGGGTTTTGGCTCGGCGTGCAGGATCGCTGCCAACACATCGCTGGTGGTGTCACCCTGAAACGGCAACGCTCCGGTAAACAACTCATAGAGCACAATCCCCATGCTGAAAATATCAGTACGTGTATCCAGTTCCTTGCCCAGCGCCTGTTCCGGAGACATAAATCGAATCGTACCGATAACGATTCCGGGATCGGATTGGTATTTGGATGACGAAGCCGGCAAGCCCGTTTCCTGGGGCGACTTTCCCAGTGCAACAATCCGTTTGGCAAGTCCGAAATCAAGTACTTTCAACAAGCCATCGGCCCGTACCATCAGGTTTTCGGGCTTGAGATCCCGATGAATGATGTTAGCCGCATGCGCTGTCACAAACGCCCCAGCCAGTTGAATTGCGTAATCGATGGCATCGGAGACAGACGGGCGTCCCTCCGCCAATATTTGCCTCATCGTTAATCCGTCAATAAACTCGGTCGCCAGATAAGGAACGCCGCCCGATTCTCCGATCTCATGTATCGTCAATATGTTGGGGTGATTCAGCGATCCGACCGCCCGCGCTTCACGTCGAAACTGTTGCAGCCAGGCCGAATCCCGATTGCGACCCGGAGCAACGAGTTTGATTGCAACTTTGCGATCCAGTTTCGTGTCGTGTGCCAGATACACTTCACCCATCCCTCCGTACCCGACACGTTTCAGGATTTGATACTGATCCATCTGTGTGCCGACTGCGATCGTTGGCTCATTGGCCAACGTGCCGGGTTCGGTAATATCCGTTTCTTCAACATTGGCTTCAATTGCTTCTGCGGCGATGATCCCTGCGATTCGGTCCAGTGAATGTTGGGGAAGTTGGTGCGCGTTTATCAACTTGTTGATTCGCTGGCGAAGCGAGTCATCGGATTCGCAAATTGAATCCAAAAACGAATCCCGTGACTCAAAGTCCTTGATGTGCAAGGCCGCCAGGAAAATTTCACGCTCGTTCATATTTCATCGGCAAGTTATTATTCGAACGTTCCGAGGAAGCGATCGGTCAAGCTTCGGAACACGGGTGGGAAAGCCTGTATTCAATGTCAATCCAGCTCGATTGGCGGGTGACGGCTCAATTATATCGCAAATTCGTCGACGCCACGGTCCCACAACGAATCGACCAGATCAGCAAAGAACAAATCCCTGCCCGTTTCGCCGTACAAGTAATCCCGTTCGCCATCATCAAATGCCGTTGTACCATTTTGAAGTCGGACGCCAGGTCCAGCGCCGAGTCGCGATGCCCGGTTCGCATATGAATTATCGGAACTCCATTCGGCAACCAGCCCCAAAAGCGCCTGGTCATTGGCGTCGTGCGCCGTTGATCCCCCTATTGCCAAATCGTCGTCCTGACCACCAAACAGCCAGTCCTGACCGCGACCACCGATCATTAAATCACGACCGGCGTGACCGTACAGCCAGTCGTTCCCATCGCCGCCAACCAGGATGTCGTCACCGCTGAGACCAAACAACCAGTCATTACCCGATTCGCCGTACAACTGGTCGTTCATGAATCCGCCATGCAACGAGTCATTTCCTGCTCCGCCATGGAAGATCGCTTGCCAGTTATTCCAGGCACTTGCATCGAGAACAACCACGTCGTTCCCCTCACCGGCCAACACAATGATCGTTTCGCCATTTCGATAAGGTTCGAATGTCGTTAAGCCATTGATCGTACTGATGACCTGGGTCACGCCATTGATGACCGTGCGACCGACGAGAATGAAGTCGTTGCCCGGAGTTCCCTTGACAACGATTCCCCCCTGACCTGGTCCTTCGTCCAGCAAGTCAACGCCGCCGCCGCCGTTCAACGTGTCATTACCCCCCTCGCCGAATAACCGGTCGTCTCCCAGGCCGCCGTTGAGGGCATCCGCATCGTCGCCTCCAAAAAGATCATCGTTGCCAGCGCTTCCATTGAGCGAATCGATTCCTGACCCGCCCGACAGAAAATCGTTTCCGTTGTTGCCTGCCAAAGTATCATTTCCTGCCAGGCCAATCAAAGTATCGTTGTTTGAGCCGCCAGTCAGGTTGTCCTGACCGCTGCTTCCCAAAAAGGTCACGGGAATAGTGGCAGCACTGGCATTGAGCGTATTGTTGCCTGTTCCCACATCGAATCGCAGACTCTCCAGGGAGCTCAGTGTAAGCGCTGGAAGTGTCGTCCCAGGCCGCGTGATACTGGTATCGGTAAAGACAACGTTGGTTAATGTCGTTCGAGCCGTGTCGAAAACAAACAGGTTGTCAACGCCGACACCGCCGTTTAGCGTGAAGAGCCCGAAGATGAAGTCGAAATTTCGAACATTGGGCGTGACATTGAACGTGTCGTTCCCCAAGCCACCGTTGACGATCGTGGGTATCGTCGCGCCGCCACCACCTTCGACGTTAAATACATCGTTGCCCACTCCGGCGTTAAAAGTAACGCTTTCGGTTGAATCCCAGCGTACGGCAGCGTTCGTTGTATTAGCACCGACAAAAATGCCGCTGCCAAAGCCGGTATACCGGTTGCCACTTGCGCGAGTTTGATCGTTGACCACCAGCGAGTCAATTCCTGCCCCTCCCCGGAAGAGCACATTGCCGCTGCTCAATTCGGGGAAGAGCGCGCTGAAGCTCTGCGCGGTTGGCGATACCACAAAGTTATCCACGCCTCCATTGCCGATGAGTTCGTAGAACCCCGTGGCATCGGTAGACTCCACACCAATTGTAGTTGGTTGGTTCGGTGCTTGCAGCGTTATGTTTCCGATATCGTAGAAAATGGACGACGCGTTGCTACGCTCGATCCGATCGTTGAAAACTGTGTAATTGTTTGCAGTCGCCGCCGCTTGATCGTTGAGCCGAAAACTATCCACATTCGATCCGCCAATCAATGAAAGGACTCCCAAAATGCCGCTCATGTCGTTGTTCAAACCGATGTTGAACTGATCGTCGCCGCCGAAACCATTCGCGACAAGCGTGTTGCCGACGGGCGTTGTTTGAATGTTGAAGATGTCCGCGGCTTGGCCCGAATTGAGCGACAAGTTTTCCAGTGCGTTGTACTCGGTAAGCTGCGAACCATTGCGCGACACCCGAGTGCTCGTGATATCAAACGTGCGACTGACGGTCTCATTCCGATCGTCTAACACTGCGGTATCAACGCCTTCATCGCCACGAATCGACAGGAACGGTCCCGTGGCATTGCTCAAGTTTCGGGCGGTAGGAGAAATATTAAAGCTGTCGTTACCTAATCCGCCAAACAAGGTCACACCATTGACCGGCGCGGTATTAAAGTCGAACGTATCAGCACCGCCGAAACCACGAACAGCAATAGTACTGATATCGGAATAAGTGATCGTCGAACCACCCGTACCTGATCCAGAGTTTATTGCCGAGATCGTATTTGCATTGACAGTAAAAGTCTCCGCGAAATCGTTCCCTTCCAACGAAAGCGAATTAAAATTTCCGGCCCCGCCGACCACGGTCACAGGAACACTTACGCCACGACCGACGACAATGCTGTCAGCATCGGTGCCCAACACGGTGATTCGGCTGACGCTTCCGGCAGGATAGTTAGTCACAAACGCGTCGATCGGCGTGAAATTGGGAAACAAATCGCTGGATCTGTCAACACTCGTTGTAATAATACCGTTGCTTTCGGTGATGCGAATTTGATCCTGTAAGAGATTTCCGAATTGGCCACGAACAGTTAGCTCTTTGGTCGTCGAATTCAGCACGGAATAAAAATTGCCAAAGGCTTCCGGATCGACGGTGGTGTATCCATAGGCATCGCGCAGGAAAAGGCTGTCAACCAACGAAGGAAGTTTTCGGATTGATTGGCCCCCCCCGTTGATACCAATCCCGCCGCCACCGCGCAGCCCATTGGGGAATTGAGTATCGGCCGGAATTACTTGCAATGAATTCGCCATATGCACCGGATTCGCAGGCGGATTTTGACTAGTTCCGTTGGCATTCGTCAGTCCCATTTGCATGCTTGCGCCATTAAAGGACCGAAGTGTTGCCGGACCGTTGCCATCGAGGATCCCGGTGTTGTCCACCAACCCCGGCGTAGTATTGAGCAAAAGGGAAGGGTGAAAATTCAGGCCCAAAACGTGGAATAACTCATGCGAGGCAACAAAAAAGAGATCGGCTTTACTGTCGGCCGGGCCGCCACCCGTTGCGACGCCAGCGTTGGCATCGTAAGTACCGCCACCTTGGCTTAGATTCGCAAGAAATTCCGAATTATCATTAGGAGTGGGATCGACAAACCAGCCAAGTATGCCAGGGTCGTTATTTTGAGAGCCGTTTATGTCAAGCGTAATGCTGCCTTGGCGTGGTCTGCCAGAGTTGTCCACCGTTTGCACAATTGCCGAACCAAGGGTTTGGCCAAAAAGTTCTTCCATCGTAAACGAAACGTTAATCGTATTGGCCGGCACACCGTTTGCCGCTACCGTGTTGAAGTTGGGGATGATCCGTTCCCAATTGTCGATGGCCGCATCAACGACCAGCCGGGCTGCCGCAGCCTGGGCACCGAAGGCTGCACCGAACAGGTCCGAATCGTTTCCTGCTCCACCACGATTGGTCCAGACTATACTGGACAACATCTCGC
Source organism: Pirellulaceae bacterium (assembly GCA_031414755.1). Lineage (GTDB taxonomy): Bacteria > Planctomycetota > Planctomycetia > Pirellulales > Pirellulaceae > CAJQPP01. The sequence continues at coordinate 41,506 of JANNWJ010000050.1, forward strand.
GTTTTTCAAGTGGCTCGAACCCCAGGGAAGGATTATGATCGCAACACTTCCTGGAAACGCGTTTCAACCGCCTTGATTTAGAACGACTCATGGATATTCACCCTGCTTCCGTTTGGTTTTATTGAATTGGGATTACAAATCGCCTTGCGCAAGTTACTCGTAATTCAATTTGGCCAACTGCGCGGCGGTATTAATAACTGCTCCGTTTTGCTGATAAAAGCGCAGCAGAAAATCACCGAATTCCTGGGATTGCCTGAAAAAGCCAAAAACAGGCCCTTCGTTTACGGCGCATTCCCGCAGCAACTGTTGAATGGCCTGCTACCCGAATGAAATAATAGAATTCCATGAACAATGTCACACAAATCCTTAATGAGCTAAGCGGCGGCGATCGACAGAACGCCGCGAACCTGTTGCCGTTGGTTTATGAGGAGTTGCGGCGTTTGGCTAGTCAGAAACTGGGAATGGAAACCCCCGGGCAAACTCTAAGCGCGACCGGATTGGTTCATGAAGCATTTATGCGACTCGCCGCCGGTGGCGACGCGCCTCGATGGGAAGGTCGCGTGCATTTTTATCGGGCGGCATCCGTTGCCATGCGTCGAATCCTGATCGATCGGGCGCGAACGAAACAACGGCTTAAACGAGGGGTTGAATTCAGGCGCATTGAACTTGTTGCCGATGCGCTGCCTGACCAAACCGATTTCGAGCAGCTTATCGAACTCGACAACGCGCTCACGAAACTGGAAGACGCCGATCCCCAGGTTGCGGAACTGGTTAAACTCCGTTTTTTTGCCGGTTTGACCGGTAATGAAGCGGCCGAAATTCTGGGGATATCCCAACGCACTGCCGACTCATGGTGGGCCTATGCGAGAGCCTGGCTTGCCGAACAAATCAATCCGTCGGAACCGGAGCCTTTCGTTTGACACGAAAATGGACTGGCTCATGTCGGTTATCGATCGTCGGCTTTTGCCTGGGACGGGCCGAACACCCCGCCAATATTTGGAGGCCCTTTTCCCATGCGAACTTGCCGGAAGATCCTAGCCCATTCCGGAAGATCCTAGCCCATTCTGCGATCGGCCTTGGCCAGCGAATCACGATGGATGCCTACGGCACGGCCGGAGGGTTCGTTCATTTGTCGGAACGATTCGTCCCACTCCAGGGCCTTGGCTGTCGAACAAGCAACTGATTTTTCAAAGGGTACGGTCTTGAGAACTGATTCGTTATTGCCAAAGTGCTCTTCGAATAGTTCCCGGTACATGTAAGCCTCTTTTGAATCCGGTGTGTTTACCGGAAACCGAAACGCCGCGTTTTTCATTTGTTGATCGCTGACCCGATTCGCCGCATATTCTTTCAAGCTGTCGATCCACGCGTATCCGACACCGTCGGAAAACTGCTCTTTTTGTCGCCACGCCACGCTATCGGGCAAGTAATCGGCTAAACATTCTCGCAACACATGTTTTTCAATTCGTCCCCCCTTGCACATTTTGTCGTCTGGATTAATCCGCATGGCGACATCCAGAAAATCCTTGTCCAGAAACGGAACCCGGGCCTCGACTCCCCATGCCGCCATCGCCTTGTTGGCGCGATTGCAATCGTACAAGTGCAGTTGACCGAGCTTTCGAACCAGCTCTTCATGAAATTCGCGGGCGTTGGGTGCCTTGTGAAAATAAAGGTAACCGCCAAAGATCTCGTCCGCCCCTTCGCCTGACAAAACCATCTTGATCCCCGTCGCCTTGATCTTTCGCGCCATCAAGTACATTGGCGTCGAGGCCCGAATCGATGTCACGTCATAAGTCTCAATGTGATAGACAACATCACGAAGTGCATCCAGTCCTTCCTGAACGGTAAACGTCAAGGAATGATGCACCGTTCCGATGTGATCGGCGACCACCTGAGCAGCCGCCAGGTCCGGCGAACCTGTCAGGCCAATCGCAAAACTGTGCAGTCGTGGCCACCAGGCGGCGCTCTTTCCCTCGTCTTCAATTCGTCGCTGGGAGAACTTGTTGGCAATTGCCGAAATGACGGATGAATCCAGGCCGCCCGATAGCAAGACACCATAGGGAACGTCGGACATCAAGTGGCTTTTGACGGACGACTCGAGGGCTTCGCGGAGTTTTTCCCGATCAGTAGAGTTTTCCTTGATGTTGTCAAACTCTTGCCAGTCCCGTTGATAGTATCGCGTTGCGATGCCTTCCCGGCTATCGAGATAGTGGCCGGGTGGAAACGTTTCGACTCGATTGCAAACACTGCAAAGCGCTTTCAGTTCCGATGAAACAAACAAGTTTCCGTGTTCGTCCCATCCGAGGTAAAGCGGAATGATGCCAATGGGATCGCGGGCGATCAGGTAACGGTTGTTTTGGGAGTCGTACAGACAGAATGCAAACATCCCGTGAAGCATGTCCAGGAACCCCGACCCGTGCTGTTCATAAAGTGCCAGGATCACTTCGCAATCCGATTTCGTCTGGAATTCGTATCCGGCCTCGAGGGATTTTCTGAGCGCCTGGTGGTTGTAGATCTCGCCGTTGACTGCCAGAACTTTTTTTCGGTCCGGGCTGTAAAGCGGTTGCTCGCCCGACTCCACATCGACAATTGCAAGTCGCTCGTGAGCCAGAATAGCGTGCTCACACGAAAAGATCCCGGACCAGTCGGGGCCCCGATGCCGCATCAACCTGGAAAGTTCCAACGCCGTGTTTCGCAAGTCTTCTGACGATGACTTGATATCGAGGATCCCGAGGATGGAACACATAAATTGAGCAGCAACTTCAAAACGGCCAAACCAGGGGGGCCAACAAAACGGTAATTACCATAAACAACAAGTCGAGAGGTATGCCTATTTTCAGGTAATCGGTAAACCGGTAGCCGCCCGGTCCATACACCATCAAATTCGTCTGGTATCCGATCGGAGTCGCGAATCCTGCCGACGCGGCAATGGCAATCGAAATGGCGAACGGCATAAAGCTTACGTCGAGGGCTTGTGCGGACTGATGGGCGATTGGAAACATCATTACCGCTGCGGCGTTGTTGGTAATCGCTTCCGTAAAACAAAGCGTTAAAAAGTAGACAGCTACCAGGACGAGCCATGGATTACCGGCAGCCAATTGTATGATCGAACTGGAAATCTCCAACGCCAATCCACTTTGCTCAATCGACTTGCCGATCCCCAAAGAAGCGGCGATTACAAGCAACAAAGACCAGTCGATACTGCGACGTGCTTCGCCCCCGCTGCAGCAACCGCTCACCAGCATCGCTGCCGCAGCCAGCATCGATGCCGTCAACATATCAAGGATCCCCAAGGTTACCAGTACGATCATGCTGACCAGAATACCGACTGCCGTCCACGATCGCTCATGCCTGAGAGGTATCGAGTTTTCAACGCCGCTGACGAGAAAGAAATCGACGCTGTTCCGTTGACGACGAATAAACTCGGGATGAGCCTCCAGTAACAGGGTGTCTCCCATTCTCAATTCGATATCGCCAATCTTGCCCTGGATCCTTTTTCCACCACGGGCGACGGCAATCACGGCAGCGTCATAGACCGACCGGAACTTGCCATCCCGGATGTTTTTGCCAATGAGCGGGCAACGACGTGACACGACCGCCTCGACAAGACATCGATCAGAGCGAGCGCTATCGAGCTTGAAAATCTGGTTCGTGGCCGGTGCGAGTCCCCGGATTTTTTGCAAGTCAACAATCGACTCGACGACTCCCACAAAAACCAGATTGTCCCCGGCCTTCAGAGACTCACGGGGACCAACGGCATGCAATATCTCACCCCCCCGATCAATTTCAACAAGGTACAACTGGGGCAATTGCCGCAATCCGGCTCGCTCGATGGTTTGACCCACCAGGGCACCCCCGGCAAGCACCGTCATTTCAACGGTGTAGTTGCGAGGGTCCTCCGTCGTGTCAATCGGTGGTTTTCTGTCGGGCAACAAATATCTTCCCATAACAATCATAAAGACAATGCCCCCAATGGCGCAGGGCAGTCCGACCCAGGTAAGATCGAACATCTTCATCATCGGCTCTCCCGAGTCACGCAACATTCCGTTGACGATCAGGTTGGTACTGGTGCCAATGAGGGTGCAAACGCCACCAAACGTTGCCGCGTAGGCCATTGGCAGAAACAGCTTGGATGGACTGATACGGGCTTTTTTGCAAACGTCATCGACGATGGGCATGAACATCGCCACGACCGGCGTGTTGTTCAGAAACGAACTCAACAATACGACTGGCGTCATGATTCGTATTTGTGCGCTTTTCACGCTCTTGGGATGCCCGATCAACGGATTTACAATGATTGCCATGGCTCCCGTTTGAACCAGTCCTGCCACAACGACAAAAAGAGCAGCCACGGTAACCAATCCCGAATTACCAAGCCCGGCAATTGCTTCGTTGGGACCAGGCAGTGCGTTGCTGCCCGTTACGTACGCAGCAACCATCAGCGTAATCAGTCCGCCAAGCAAAATCAGGTCCGATCCAATTCGTCCGCGGACCAGTCCGATAAAGACGACAACGACAACTGTCAGTGTAAACCAGGCTTCCCAGTTCATTCCGTTATTACCCCTGCTCCAGTTTGCAACGTGAGGTTTATGCGCGATACGAGTCTCCAACTCGCAAGTTACGACCAGAAACGTCGCGCACAACGTCTACATTATACTCACTTTCACAAAAACGCGTATACAGGAAAATCCAACTGGCAACAGGGTTTATATTTGCCGCGCCTGACGAAACGCAAATCAATTACACTCTTGAAAAAATCGAAACCTGTCACCAGTAACCTCTTGATGAGTGGATTATTTGCAAAAGCAAAAAGACCAAAGACCATTTGGATTGGTCTCCGGTCTCGTGGAAAATTGTTAATTTGCCGGTTGATCCCGGGCAATCGTTTGAGGCATCCAGTTTGCTTAATAACGAATTCTTCCAACAAAGCGAATTTGAACATTGAGTCCATCGGCAGTTACAGCTTCGAATTCGACTTGTCCTGTAGCGCCTTCGAATCGACCCGTTCCACCGGCAAATGAATAATGGCCAATGGCGGTCGTGGCAGAAATGAACTGACCGACAACATTGGCATTCAATTGATCTCCGTTGGCGGAATAGAACACAATCTGCCCCGTAAATGATCCATCGGGATTAATGAAAAGTACCTCATCACGAGTAAAGTTCCCGAGATGCGTTGCGTTGCCCTTAGACGATATCACCAATCCGTTTGGTGGAATCTGCCCGACTACTGACCCTATTGCATTTCCATGAAACGGCCGGCTCTTTCCGCTGGATTGAGCCGATGCCGACGAGCATAGTGTGGAAAGCCCAAAACAGAAAATGAACGACAATAGAGCGAGTTGAAATATTCGTTTCGACATTTTTCAGATTCCCTGTGTTAAAAACCAATAAGCGCACCGGGAAAAACCAAACCCCGGTCTCACTACAAATTGCGTGAAAGCAGCCATGAAAGCGCAGGAAGAAAATCAGATTTTTTCAATTTCTTTCCGGCAGGCAGCAATGGCAACCGTTCACCCCAGTCAATGCGTGGTTGTGCTCCACGTTGTTGAACCAGAAAAAGAATAAATCTTGCCGGTGATTTGTTTAGCAACAAATTGAAGAAAAGCTCACGGATTCGGTTATTTCCTGAATCTTGCAGTCCAAAATCGTCGAACCGAATTGTGGATAATCCCGGGTTCCCGGAAGACCAAGGGGGGTGGCCTTTCCGATTCATTTAATCCACCGGTGATTACATTCGCTCGATGAAACGCAAATCGTGCCCTACGAATAGTTACAGTTACAGATTCCTGTTTCAGTGGGAATCATTCAAACAACATCATTGGTAAACGAATGGTTCGACTATTTGTCGTCCTTGATTCCTTGAATCGCCGCTGGCAAATCGGGATCGACGAGTCCACGGGCACCCCGGCCTTCCGATTCAATTCGGAATTTGATGGCGTATTGATCCTTGGGCGAGTCGGCCTGCCAGTAGCGTTCTCGAACCTCACGTGAATCGGGAACATGCAAGGGGCGAAGCAATCTGAATCCGACACCTGTCGATGGTTCTGTCGTGAACCACCACGGGCTTTTTGGCGAATTCGGGTCTTCCTGTTTCCACTCGGAATTGTTGCTGGCCAGTCGAGCGGCACTTCGCAATTGATCCGAAGTCATCTCCCACGAACCGCCTCGGGCCACATACGGGTCCGGGTCCGTCGGCCAATTGATCGCATCGATCGCCGAATACGCCTTCGCGGGATCGAGGTGGACGTATCCCTGTTCGTTGTACTGGTCCAACGTCCACTCGGCGACATTGCCGTGCATATCATGCAGGCCCCAGGCGTTGGGTTTCTTCTTTCCAACCTTGTGCCGTTCATAATCAGCGTTGTCATCCAGCCAGGCAAACTCCTCGATATCGTCCGCTTCCGACCCGAATGACCAGGAAGTCGTCGTTCCGGCGCGGCACGCGTATTCCCATTCCGCTTCGCCGGGCAAGCGGTAAAACTGTCCAGACAAAATACTAAGCCATTTCGTGTATTGTTTGGCGGCGTACTGGGTCATTGTGGCAGCAGGTTGCCGCGGATCATCGCCAGCGTCAAAAGTAAAACTTGGATCGTACAAGGTCGATGGTGCTGTGATCGCGTCAACCATTCGCTCCTCGGTCACTTCACGAATTCCCTTCATCTGGAATTCCTTGAACGACTCGTGCAACGACATGTAGGATTTGTATTCTTTCCACGTCACTTCGCATTTCCCTAACCAGAACGGATCGACGTTGATGTTGACTTGCGGGCCTTCGTCCGCGTTTCGATCCGCTTCGTCACCCGGACTTCCCAGCGTAAACATGCCGCCGGCAACCGGAATCATTTCAAATTCGATTTCCGTCCCGGGAATGGTAGCCGTGTAAGGTACCAGGAATACTCCGTCGATTTCCACACAGGGACCAGACTCCGGCTTATCGCGAACAATGCCCGGTGCCAAATCGGTCGTTTGCGCCGACGGTGTTTCGGCCGTCGTGGATTGGGCGCTGAGTATCTCTGACGAACAAAAAAGGAAGACCGTCTCAACAACGGTTGCCACCAGAAACAACCAAAATCTTGACTTGTACGATATCAACGCACACATCTCCGGTGAATGATTGCACTCTTATTAGCCGTTTTGGCGCCAGCCACGGTTCCATCCCCGAAAACCCGGGGCTAGCGCCCAAACGGCTAACCAACATAACACTGCTCAACTAGTTGAATCGTTGATCCGATTACCCATTCTACTGCAAAAGTAAGCCTTTCGCCAATCAGGAAATGACCCTGCACGGCCGAAGTGCACAATCAACCGATCGAGGGGGTTTTGCGCTCCGAAATCTCACCAACCAGGTTGCGCCCGATTTCCAGTTTGACTTGATCCACCGTTTTGCAGTGGTCGAACAAGTACATCAACTTGGTAAGTGCCGCTTCCACCGTCATATCCCTCCCTGAAACCACTCCAGCGTTATGCATGGCGCGACCGGTCGCATATTCGGTCTGTAAAACTTCTCCGTGCCGGCATTGGCTGATATTCACAATCACGATGTCCCGCCTGGCCGCTTCACGCAAAACTTTCAAAAACTTCGAATCATTGGATGGCCCGTTCCCGGCCCCGTACGATTCCAGCACCAGTCCGCGCAAGGGCGTTTGCAAGACGTTTCCCAAAATCCTTGCATCGAAACCGGGGAACAGACGCAACGTTGCCACGCCGGCACCCGAAATGCATTGCACTTGCAGCGGACCGGAATGGCTCGACTCCGGAATTCTGATCCGGTCGGTATAGACTCGAATGTTGGTTCCGATCGTCGCAAGTGGTGGCGCGTTGGGTGAATCAAACGCATCAAAGCTCGACGCGCTGATTTTTGTCGTGCGACAGCCACGCAAAAGGACACTGCCGAATAATACGCAGACCTCTGGCACGTTGTACTCACTGGCAACAATCATCGCCGTGATCAAATTTTCCCGCGCGTCCGTACGGCGCAAACAAAGCGGCAGTTGCGACCCGGTCAGAATCACGTTTTTGGACAAGCCAGGCAACATCAGCGGCAATGCGCTTGCTGTGTAAGCCATTGTGTCCGTCCCGTGAAGCACGAGAAAGGCATCGTAGTCCCCATGCAATCGGGCAATGTCATCGGCGATTCGCCGCCAGTCGGCTGGTGTGAAATTTGCCGAGTCCAGCAGTGGGTCGTATTCGATAATTTCGAATTCCGGCATCTGCCCGCCGCGCATTTCCGGAAACGCCGCCAGTTGCTCCGCCAGGAACCCGGCCGCCGGCCGAAACCCCGACTCGGTCGACTTCATGCCGATTGTCCCGCCGGTATTGATAATTAACAGCCGTTTTGTTTTTTGCATTGATTGGAAACAGGATAGGTAAAGTGCATGCGTTTGCGATGGTTGTTCCTGTTTCGCTTGCCTTCGAAACAGAGGTATTGCATGATGATACGGTTTAATGCCACTCAAAAAAACAGTAGAATGTCAGGCTGATTTCTAATCGAAAAACCTTAAAAGTCCACAAAGAGGAAACCATGGCCGAAGCCGAACAACGCCCCGCTCCCAAGCCCGTAACAGTCAGAGATGAAAAAGCCATTTGCGCCTATGCCAATTTTTGCCGCGTCACCGGTTCGCCTGAAGAACTAATTATCGATTTTGGCCTGAATTCCCAACCGATGGGAACAAACGATATACCGGTCGATGTAACTCAGCGAATCGTCTTGAACTTTTATACCGCAAAGCGATTGTTGCACGCCTTGCACGTTTCCGTTCAACGACACGAAAAAGTCTTTGGAAATATCGAAACGGATATTCAAAAGCGCGTGATCGAACAGCAACCTGCCTAGTGCCGCGTCAATTCTTGATATTTGCGTTAGCCGACTTGGCACTAGCGACGGTTCCGTTACAAAAAACCGGGGCTAGCGCCCAAACGGCTGATTTTCCCAACCCCCATTCTGAATCTGGACGCTGAACTAGTCATCAATTCGCCATGGCTGCAAAAAAATCGATCACAAATACCGATGTTCAAAACAGGACGGTCATGATGCGCGTGGACTTTAATGTCCCGCTCGATGGCGCAACCATTACTGACGACCGCCGTATCGAAATGGCAATCCCCTCGATTCGCAGCGTAATCGATCGGGGAGGAAAACTCGTTTTGATCAGCCACCTGGGACGGCCCAAAGGGACAGGAATCGAAAGCAAATACAGTTTGCAACCGACAGCAGTCCGCTTGTCGGAACTCTTGGGAAAGCCAGTTGCGTTTGCCAGTGACACCATCGGCACCGATGCAATCGCCAAAGTCACTGCGCTGAAACCGGGTGGCATCGTAGTCCTTGAGAATTTGCGATTCGACGCTGGCGAAAAAGATGGCGACGTGGGCTTTGCAAACTCACTGGCTAAAATGGCGGACATCTACTGCAACGACGCGTTCGGGACTTGTCATCGAAGCGACGCATCGATGGTAGCACTCCCCCGGGCGATGGGTGTCAAACCAAAAGTGGTCGGCCTGCTGGTAGAAAAGGAAATCGAATATCTGCAAGGTGCACTTGAAAATCCGAAACGACCTTTCGTCGCCGTGTTGGGGGGAGCGAAAGTTTCCGAGAAAATCAATGTGATAGAAAACCTGTTATCCATTTGCGATTACGTGCTCGTCGGAGGGGCGATGGCATTTACCTTTGTAAAAGCCCGGGGGGGAAGCGTCGGCAAAAGCCTGGTCGAGGATGACAAACTGGAACTGGCACGCCAATTGATGGAACGGGGCAAGGGAAAATTGATGTTGCCAACGGACGCCCATTGCAGCAGCGTTTTTTCGTCGGATGGTGACAAACGAATTGTCCCCGTCGACGCGATTCCGCCGGACATGATGGGTCTGGATATCGGACCTGCAACGTCGGAACAGTTCAGCAAGGTATTGTCGACGGCAAAAACAGTCGTCTGGAACGGACCGATGGGCGTCTTTGAAATGCCACCGTTTGATGCGGGAACCAGTGCCGTCGCAGCGGCAATCGCGGCGAGCGGAGCGGTCAGCATTATCGGCGGTGGCGATAGTGCCGCCGCAATCGCCCAACTCGGTTATGAAGACCGCGTTTCCCACGTCAGTACCGGCGGAGGTGCCAGCCTGGCCATGCTGGAAGGACAAACATTTGAAGCGCTGGAAGTGTTGGATAACGCCTGATTCGCCATGTCGTCAATCTATTTTGCGGCGGCAATAATCCGTTCAACCGTGATTCCGAAATGCTCGTAGAGTTTTTCGAATGGTGCCGATGCGCCGAAGGAATCCATGCCAATGAATGTTCCATCGGTTCCGATGTAGCGATCCCAGCCCATTCGAATACCCGCCTCGACGGCAATTCGCTTACCGACCGACCGGGGCAAAACACTTTCGCGCCAGGCGGCGTCCTGTATTTCAAACAATTCAAACGATGGCATACTGACCACACGCGTCGCTATTCCCGACTCGTTCAATTGTCTGGCCGCCTGGACGCACAGCATCAACTCGCTTCCCGTCCCAATCAAGATGACCGTTGGATTGGCAACATCGAGCACAACATATCCGCCTCGCTGCGCGCCATCGGCGGAGCTCATCATCGACCGGTCCATCGTTGGAAGGTCTTGTCGCGAAAGGACCATAGCGGTCGGTCGGTCATTCATTCGCATAGCCGCCCGATAGCAATGGGCGACTTCGTTGGCGTCGGCAGGTCGCATCACCACCAGACCAGGAATCGCTCGGCAAGCAGCCAGATGTTCGACCGGCTGATGAGTCGGTCCATCTTCACCCAACCCAATCGAATCATGCGTCAGAATGTACAAAACATTCTGACGCATTAAACTTGCAAGGCGAATCGCGGGTCGCATGTAATCCGTGAAAACAAAAAACGTTGCTCCATAACTTCGCAATCCTGATAACGACATCCCGTTGCAAATCGCCCCCATCGCGTGTTCGCGGATGCCAAAGTGCATATTCCGTCCACCTGGATTTTCGCGACAAAGATCACTTTCACCATCGATAAGCGACTTGTTCGATCCCGCCAGGTCTGCCGATCCTCCGACCAGCCAGGGAACCCGCCTGGCAATCGCATTAAGCACTTTGCCAGACGATGAGCGAGTCGCCAACGGCTTGCCACCCCCTTCGAAAACCGGAATGTCGGCGTCCCAGTCTTTTGGCAGATCGCCCGACCAGATGAGTTTTAACTCGGCCGCTTGCTCGGGAAACTTCTGTTGGTATTCCGTCCACTGAATTTCCCATTCCTCGAACAATTCGTTTCCACGGCGGCCGCCCCGCTCGGCAAAATGGGAAATTACATCGTCGGGCACCCGGAACTTTTCATCGTCCGGCCAGCCATAAAACTGTTTTGCCAGGACGATTTCACTTTCACCAAGCGGCGAACCATGCGCTTCAGCCGTATCTTGTTTATTCGGCGCACCGTAACCTATGATCGATCGCAAAATGATCAAAGTCGGTTGTCCAGTTGTTCGCTGGAATTCTTCGATCGATGCCGAAATCAATTCGGTGTCATTGGCATCATCGACGCGAAGCACGTTCCAGCCCAACGACTCGAAATGGGCATCGACATCTTCAGAGAACGCCAGATCCGTAGACCCTTCGATCGTGATTTTGTTATCGTCATAAATCCAGCACAAGTTCGACAAGCCAAGATGGCCAGCCAGGGACGCCGCTTCTCTCGCCACTCCTTCCATCATGTCGCCGTCACTGCACAAGGCATAAACATTGTGCCCAAACAGTTCCATGTCAGCGCGGTCGTATCGGGCGGCAAGCCATCGGGCGGCAATCGCCATGCCGACCGTGTTAGCGACCCCTTGGCCAAGCGGTCCCGTCGTCGTCTCGATTCCGGCTGCTTCGCCATATTCCGGATGCCCGGCACAAGGACTGTGAAGTTGCCGGAAATTCCGAATGTTATCCAATGTGATCGCAAGCGAGTCGTCCGCTTCGCCGCGCTTGACACCCGTCAAGTGCAACATCGAATACAACAGCATTGATGCATGGCCGCACGAAAGGACAAATCGGTCGCGGCCGGGCCAACCCGGATGGTCGGGTGAAAAACGGAGCGCGTCCTGCCAAAGGCACCAGGCGACCGGGGCAAGTGCCATCGGAGTTCCCGGATGACCACTGTTGGCCGCCTGAACCGCGTCCATCGACAAAGTCCGTATAGTATTGATTGCGAGTTGTTCGATGGTGGCCGACGATACCTTCATGGCAAGACTTTCCGTGCAAGTGGGTCCCGGTAACGTTGATCGGAATTCCCGATTCCGGGACTAATCCGTTGATTTTTCAGGATTCTATCGACCACCTGCGTTCCATTCAATCACGTTACAAAAATCACTTGCGAAACCGCAGCGTTCGTCGGACATCACCCATTTCACCCACAATCCTGGCAGGAATTCTTGCGAGTGTGGTGACTACAACTCACATTTTGCCGACTTCCGGCGGTAGAAAAAACGCTACACTGAAACAGAACGTGCTTTACTGTGAAATTTTCCGGCATCAGCCTTGATCGCCGCATTCCATCGACTCTTGACGATCCTGAATTCATGTCCGACACATCGACGTCAACGCAATATCCCCTTTCACGACGCAAGTTCCTTGCGAGTTCTTCGGCGGCAATGATCGTTGGCGGATCAGCAGCCACCGCGCTGGGGAGAGCTTTGTTGCCCGTCCAGGTCGACGAAAAATCGCCTGCCGAGTTGTTGACCGAACCGACGCAACGAGCGATTGATCGAGGATTGGCCTGGCTGGCACGTCGCCAGATTCGTTCTGGTCCAAATCGTGGCGCGTTTGGAACAAACAACTACTCGCGGGGCGTTGCCGTTACGGCACTTGGCGGACTGTCGATGATGTGTGGTGGAAGCGCGCCAACCGAGGGCCCATACGGATCGGAAGTCGATCGGGCAGTCGGATTCGTATTGGGAAACGTTCGCGACACCGGTTACATCGCCTTGCTGGATAACAGCGCCAACGAAAATATGTACGGTCATGGTTTTGCAATGTTGTTTCTGGCGCAGGCCTACGGGATGACACTCAAGGAAGAAATTGGAGAAAAAATCCGCCGTGCCGTTCAGTTGAGCGTGCAATCGCAAAACGACGCCGGCGGCTGGCGGTATCAACCGCAAAAAAGCGACGCTGACCTGTCGGTAACGGTCTGCCAGATCATGGCCCTTCGTGCTGCGCGCGATGCCGGAATTCACGTCCCCGACGAAACACGCGCCAAGTGCATTGATTACGTCCAGAAAAGCCAGAATGAAAACGGCAGTTTTCGGTATACGCTGCAGGGTGGGGGATCGACTTTCGCCATGACGGCTGCCGGAGTCACGTCACTTTATAGCGCAGGAATTTACGAGGGTGACCAGGTCACCAAGGCCCTGAAGCACTTAATGCAGTACAAGCCCACCGGTTCGAGCAATGATGGCCATTATTTTTACGCCCACTATTATGCAGTGCAGGCGATGTGGCATGCCGGTGGCGATTACTGGAACCAGTGGTACCCCGCCATTCGCGATGAACTGGTCTCGCGGCAGTCGAACGATGGAACGTGGACTTGTTCGATGGCCGGTCAGGAATTCGGAACCGCCATGGCCTGCATCATCCTGCAAATGCCACTGAACTTCCTGCCGATCTTCACGCCATGAACCAGCGGAAATGAAGTGGACATTTGATGCCGTTAATGAATTTGAGCCTGGTATTCGAAATGCGATTGACGCAACGCTGTAGCTCCACCAGCGAGGGCATATACTTTTTATTGTGCCGCAATGTCTTTACGAATTCTGCGTTGTTGCGACTCGTTAGTTAAGTTTGCGCACTTTTTGCTAAGCCAAAACCGGCGGAATAAACCGCACGTTCACGGAGTGAACGGCCACGTGGCTTTTCACTCCGTGAAAATGCGATCCGAACGTGATGCGCGCTCATCAATAAATACGCATGACGAACCGAAAAGGCTGTTCAGCATTTCCAGAAGAGTGTTGTTATCGATTCGCAATTTGTTCAACCAGCACGACCTCAATCGGCAACAACTCATCGGCACGCTTCACAGTTAATGTAACCTGATCCCCTGCATATAGCGAGCCAATCTTGTTTTGCAATTCGACAAGCAATTTGATCGGCATGTTATCGATTGCCGTTACGATGTCACCCGGCAAGATTCCGGCCGATGCAGCAGGTGAATCGGGAATCACTTCAGAAACAAGGGCTTGTGCAGCGACACCGTCCGTTTCATCGAATTGAATCCCAAGTTGCCCGCGTTCGAATGACTGACCGGCGATCATCTCCTCAAGTCGCATTGCATCCAATGGCACGGCAAAACCGATCCCCGAATCGTACCATTCGATTCCGGCTGCCGGACTGTCGGCGTCTGGTTCCCTTGGAACCAAAATCCCCAAAACGTGCCCGCTCAGATTAACAAGCGGACCACCATAGTTGTTGGCAGATACTTTAGCGTCGGTTTGAAACGTCACTCCGTCGATCCTCCCCAATGCACTGATAATTCCAACAGAAATGTTAACCTTGGCGGAGTCAAACACCTTGCCCAGGGCAATCGCCGTTTGGCCAACACGGAGTTCGGCTTCAGGGATCGCTTTTGTGAAAGTCGTCGAGCGGGACGAATCGAAGTCGACGACCTGCATCAAGACAACTTGCCTCGCGCCATTCCGCGCGACAACTTTCGCCGCGTGTTGCTTACCCTCCGAATCGCGAATCGTGATCGCCGCCGGTTCGTGCAAAAAGCTCGCCGCGGCGGCAATGATGTGTCCCTTGTCGTCGACAATCGTCCCGGTGACTGGTTGCCCGACTCCATTTTGTCCAATGGTTGTATTGCGTCCGCCGCTCGTTTCGATCTGTACGACGTTTTTTTCAGCCACGTTTATGGCATATCGCATCGCCGAAAATGAAAACGAATCGAGTTCCTGTTGGGCACGACAGGAATCACTGTAACCCGCGATAATGACCACGACGAAAAATGCCTGGTATCGTCCACCGGGATATTTGTTTTTTTGCAGCATCACGGACCCATCCAGCAAATATCCGCTTGACCAAAACTAACGAACGTCGACCTGAAATGTCAAAAAACCATCAGCGCGTTGAACCATGATCGATAATTTCGCATCGCGATCGATTACGGCGACTTGTTCGAGTAAATGAGCGAGACTTGAAGTCGGCACTTGATTCACGGAAACGATCAAGTCGTCACTTTTAAGTCCCGCTTTCCACGCGGCCCCTCCGTCGACCACATGCTCGATCCAGGGAGGCGTACTGGCGACAAGATCGGGGACGAGTTGAAGACCAAGCAATTCGAGAGTCATCGGTTCGGCGGGCATGGTGGCGACAATGGCGGCCTGCGTCGCCTTGCCTGAAAGTATTTCCTGAACGGCCACCGAGACCTGTTCTGTCGGAACAGCAAAATTCAACCACAATCCACTGGTCGCGTTCTTTGACTCACGACCGATCACGCCCAGCAACTCCCCGTCCGAATCGGTAACGGCTCCACCGGCTGCTCCCGGATTATTGATGATTGCATCGACGATCAAGGCCGGACCTGTGTAACCAAACGATCGTGCACCTCTTTGAGTTCGAACGTTGGTCAAGGCAGCAACGACTCCGCGCTGAACACTGACCGATTCATTCCCCGTTGCAACACCGTAAACGTTGCTCAATGCAAAAACCGGCTCGCCCACTTCGGTCTTCCGATTCTGGCTTAAATCAAAATGCGGTTGTTCCATGACATCAATTTTCAAAAGTGCCAGCTCCATCTGCGGATGATGTCCAATCAATTCTGCAGTAAAGCGCCGGCCGTCATCCAGCACGACTGTGGCACCGGAATCCAGCACGTAACTCCAGGCGGTAACGAATAGTCCATCGTTGGAAATGGCGGTTGCCGTTTGCCACGACTCCAGTCGGCTCAGTCCCCCCGTTCCGAAAACCTTGGCAACTCGCGTTTGTGCGATCCGAAGTGACTGGTTCTGCGCCTTGGCCTTGTCGCTGGCGATGCAACTCATAGACAATACAAAAATGCTCAACTTGATCAGCAGTCGCAATGATCTGCATGCATGAATCACGGTGACTCTCCGATCGTGCAAAAGTCAATCTGCAAGACTTTGCGGAAATCATTCTGGCCGATGACGGTGATTCGATGTGGCATGGAAATCTGATCAATTTGCCGGTATTCATCAAACTGAATTTCGCATGGATCGACATCACTGGACGACCAAAACTCCAGTGCAGTCAACAATCGGGTTTGCGGGCTGAAAAAGTAACGGACTTGCACTCCATCGCTGTTGCAGACAAGCACTTCGCGCAGTTCGCCGTTCCCATCGGGCAATTCACCCATCGAAAAGACATCGCCCGATCCTGCCGGCCCGCGCACCAACATCCGCCGCCACAGATGCAAAGCCGCCAACAATCCGCCCGAATTGGTTGGCTCAAGCTGCTTTGCCAACTCGGATTCCCCGGTGAGTACATGAGCAGCCGCCCCCATCTGCAACCCGGAACTTTCATCGTCGAGCACGATTTGCACTGGCGAGCCCTCCTGATCATGGCCCGTCAACTTCAGCTTGCCCTTCAAGCTCATCAAGTTCGCTTGCTCGCGAAATGCATTCCAAACAGATTCGGTCCGCTGGCGATTGAATCGGTAATTGGCAAACCCATCCCGTTGTTCGAAATGGGAGTCAACGATCGACTGGGCCCGGGGTGACAAGGGTTTATCAGCATGGATTTCCTTTTCCGGCACCTTTTCCGGAGTCCTGTCCGGAGCGGGTTCGGCATCCGGATCTTCGGGTCCACGCTGCACGATGTCGAGCAGCTTTTCACGAGAGTGAACGCTGTCCAGACGAACAACAACACGGAACTCTTCGTCGTCCCGGCGATACTCGATCGGCACACGCCAATCGGCCGGATAAATGCCAAGGACGTTTTTGAATTCGTTGACCGATAAAACTTCACGACCGCCCAGCGAAATAATTTCATCACCGTAACGGATACCGCGCCGCCAGGCATCGCTTCCTGGCAAAATGTCCTGCACGACAACACGACCCTGGCGATTCGCGGTAACGGTCGCTCCCAGCGAGGCATGGTCCAGGATTAGTCCGCTTTTGAGTTGCCCCAAAAAGTTCCTGATTTGATTGATCGAAATTGCGTATCCAATTCCGACATTGACCCGGCCCCGTTTTTCAAACGAACCCCGTCCGTTAATTCCAATCAGTTCGCTTCGCCCGTTGAAGAGTCCTCCTCCCGAGTTTCCGGGATTGATGGCGGCGTCCGTCTGAATGCAATCGGCATATTCAAGCAATGTCCCGGATGGATACTGGTATCGATGCATACCGGAGACGATTCCCCAGGATACGGAGGGTTGGAAATTGCTGGCAAGCAAAAACGGATTGCCCACGGCAAAACAAAAGTCACCGACTTTCACTTCATCACTGTTTGCAAAAACCGCAACCGGAAAATCATCCCGTCCCTGCAACTTGATCAGCGCGACATCACCAACCGGGTCGATTCCGGCGAGCACCGCATCGTAGACTCGACCGTCCGGCATCGAACAGTACATTGCCGTCCCGCATGGATCGACAACATGCCAATTGGTCAACGCAAATCCGTCGGCGGAAATTACGACTCCCGAGCCGCCACCCTGACCGTCGGTGGAGAAAACTCCAATCGTTGCCGGCATCGCTTTGGCAATCGTCTCAACCCGTTGCGTTTCCGCCAAACGCGCTTCGGTCACCGGGTCTTGTTGGGCCTGAATTCGACCCTGCAAAACGACGATGGGAACGAAGCAAATCGACAGGCAATATCGGAACAACAATCCACTTGCGAAGTTCCATCGACCCGCATTCCGCGGCGGGGGACTTGTTCGGCGATTAAGTACCATCAAGCTCATTACCTCGATTGTAACGGCTCATCCATGTATGCAACACATCCAATGAGGGCGCCCGCCGAATTCAGCGAACGGATACTTGCCAGCGATCGTCAACGATCGGTCCACAGAACTTTTCAAAAACCAGTTCGACTTCGGTTTTGTCACCTGGCCAGGCATCGGCCACTGCGGGATCTTCCGGATTCAAATCGACCGTTTGAAAGCAAACGTGCCATCGATCGGGCGTATGCCCAAGCACCCGGCAATGACCGCGACAAACGCGCTTCACATACCCTCGTCCTTCTGAAACCGGCCCTTCCCTGTTCAGCCACTCGATCCGGTGCGCGGGTAATTGAAGTACGATTTGCTGGTTGTCACAAGGCCATAGGGGCAGCCTCCATGTTGTTAAAGAATGCTCATCAGCCCCGAGTTCCGAATTCTCGAGCATTAAGTCAAAGTGATCTTCATTTGATTGATCACTTTGACAGAAATGACGAAGGAGGACGAATCGTGCCAGGTTCGGTTGTTGACTTTCCAACTGGGTCTGACTTTCATGTCAAATGATTTGGAAGAACGGAAGACAAATTGGGGTTTCAATTTTGTACTTTCAATGATTCAAAACTAAAACCCGTCCGGTTGGAATTCTGGATGCATCCGCTGCCAGACTCAAATTTTTGGGGGATTTCCAATTCGGCGGGAAATATCGTGAATTCGGGAAGTTGCCAGGCACGATTTGGTTGACTGTTGACAGGCAAATTGTCATGCTTAGGGGGTCGTATCCACCGAGGTCATTTTTCGGGTGGCGGGAACGTATCCGCCGCGACGGGTCTTGATCGTTTGGCAGTCGGCCCTGGTGGAACATGTGCAAAGGTCTTTTATATGACGAATATTTATGTTGGCAATTTGGCATTTAGTGTGACGGATGGGGATTTGCGAGGTGCGTTTGAGCAGTACGGATCCGTTGCCAACGTCAACATCATCATGGATCGCGAAACAGGCCGCTCTCGCGGTTTTGCGTTTGTTGAAATGAATGATGCCGCTGCAGCCCAGGCAGCCATCGAGGGTTTAAACCTTTCCTCGCTGAACGATCGGAAGATCACCGTGAACGAAGCTCGACCAAAACCCGCTCGAAGCGGCGGCGGCGGTGGAGGCGGAGGTGGCGGACGACGTCGCTATTAATGTTCGAGCGAATGGCCTAACGTCATGTTGAGACTGGTTATGGATTATTGATCGATACGTCGCCAGGCAACGGCTCATTACTGGTAAACAAAAAAAGAATCCACGGGGGCGGCGTTCATCGTTCGCCCTTTTTTCATGCACTTGCCATTCGAGGACCATGCAATGTGCCCGGATTATCCGGCAGCAACCAGCAACTCGCCTCGCCCGCCATACAAACGATCGCCATGAAAGACCCGGTATTTTGCGGCGGTCATTTTTTGAAAACCAAATCCATTTTCTTGCAAATGCCGTTGAATTAGCCGAACGACCGGCATCGCATGGCAACCACCATCGACAAAACCCGCCTGAGTCCCATCCAGTTCGTTGGCCAGAATAATCGTACCACGGACCATCTCCGATCCGGGATTTCGACCAACACGGCCTCCCGCAAAAATGGTCCCGCCCCGCATCATATAACCGCAACAATGGCCGACATCACCAGAAATCGCAATGACTCCCCGACGCTTTAAACGCCCGGTGCTGTGACCGACCGATCCTTCAACCAGAATGGTTCCACCATTTTGTCCGGCGTGCGACCCCGACATCGCAGCACCCAAATCGTTTCCGGCGTTACCGCGAACATGAAAAAGTCCCCCGGTCATTTCACTTGCACAGTTGTTGCCGACGTTTCCCGAAACGTGAATCGTCCCGTTACTCATCCGTGCACCGAGGTAATTGCCAGCATCTCCCTCGATCTGAATCCACCCTGATTCCATTCGATATCCGATCCCGGATACGTTTTTTAATTCGCCCATCCACAATTGCTGCCGACCCGAAGGGTCACCGGAAATCTCGAACAAACCTCCGAAATCCATCGCCTGATTCCCGGCATACACCTTATGCTGTCGAACGTCTTCAAGCGATAATGAGACAATCGCGTCAGGACATGTTCCGAAAACCTCGATCGGCAAGTTCGTTGATTGACGAAGTTCAATTTGCAGCATAAGAATTTTTTACGGAACGAGGTGTCAAGAATAGGTCGGGGTCTGACCCCTTTGGACGGTCAACAAGAAGCCAGGCGAACAAAGATTGATTATGAATGGTTTGGAACAACAAGTCGATTCGGTGCAGGAAAACCCTTTGCCGGTGATCATTCTGTGCGGTGGCCGGTCGCGCCGGATGGGAACGGACAAGTTCCGGTTGCCACTCGGTTCGGGAACCGTTCTCAGCCTTATCGAAGATTCCTTTTCGAAAATCGCCACGCACCAGATTATTGTCGTCGGCCGCGACGCGACGCCACCACCCTCGCGGCGCACTCCCATTATTGTTCATGACGAAGGGCTGGATCTGGGGCCCATGGAGGGTCTGCGTGTTGGCTTGAACCATTGTCGAAAGATCGGCGCGGCGATTGCCATGGTAACAACCGGTGACGCACCAATCGTTTCCATTCGATTCTATCAATTCATGATCGACGCGCTGCTTCGCGACAAAGCGTTGCAGGGAGTCGTTCCTTTTGTCGATGACACGTGGCATCCGCTAACGGCCGTTTACCGAACGGAAATTGTCGATTTGGTCTCTCGTCGAATCGAGCGTGAAGAGTTCCGCGTCAAGGATTTGGTAAACGTACTCAACGTTTTGAAATTGACCAGGGATACGATTGAAGCGTACGATCCAGGCTTGCAATCGATTCGAAACGTAAACACTCGAGACCAGTATTTGCAGATGCGTTCCGAAATGGAATCGTCCAGTGAACCTGGCTTGACCGGTTGAGGTCGTCCAGTCAAACATGAGAAACTCGTGACCGGAAACTAACTAGCTCACACAATTACAGACTTGGGAAAGCACGAAACATTGAACGCTGATATTATTGCCGAGTTGACCTGGCGTGGACTTGTCTTCCAGTCAACCGACGAAGCGAACCTTGGCAAGTGGCTGGCCGGCGGCCAGCGCACCGTTTACGCCGGATTTGATCCGACGGCTGACAGTTTGCATGTGGGAAGTCTTTTGCCACTACTGATGCTGCGACGATTTCAACGTGCCGGTCATCGCGTGATTGCCCTGGTCGGCGGCGCGACTGGAATGATTGGCGACCCCTCGGGAAAGAGCGCCGAACGAAACTTGCTTTCATCCGAACATCTGCATGAAAATGTTGCCGGCATCGAACGACAAATGCGGCTCTTTCTCAATTTTGAAGGGGACAATCCGGCCATCGTTGCCAACAACCTTGACTGGATGGGCAAGTTCAGCTTCCTCTCGTTTCTTCGCGACGTCGGCAAGAACTTTCCTGTCAATGTCATGATGGCCAAGGACTCGATCCGCAGCCGACTCGAAGGCGAATCCGGAATCAGCTACACAGAATTCAGTTACATGTTGCTGCAGGCCTACGATTTCGTGCATCTTAATCGCCAGCATCAATGTGAGTTGCAAATCGGAGGGAGCGACCAATGGGGAAATATCACGGCCGGAATTGATCTGGCTCGCCGCATGGGCTGCTCGCAACTTTTTGGACTTACTAACCCGCTCCTCACCAAATCCGACGGTACGAAGATGGGGAAAACGGAATCCGGTGCGATCTGGGTTTCTGCCAATCGGACGAGCCCTTACCAGTTCTACCAGTACTGGATCAACACGACCGATGATGACGTCAGCAAGTGTCTCCGTTTTCTGACTGACTTGAGCGAACAAGAAGTCCAGCAGCTCGACGAAGCACGAACGGCAGCAGCTCACGAAAAAGCCAGCCAGCATCGCCTTGCGGAAGAAGTCACGCGACTCGTTCACAGCGAAGAGGGACTTGCCCGCGCCAAAAAAGCGAGCTCGGTTCTGTTCGGCGGCGAAATCGAAAACGCGACCGACATTGAACTCTCCGATATTTTTTCCGATGTACCGAGTTGCAAGGTTCCGGCAACGTCGCTGGGCGGGGACGGAATGTCTGTACTTGATGTCTTTGTCACGGCCGGTCTGGCTAAAAGCAAAGGGGAAGCGCGACGGACCATCGAACAGGGGGGAGGATATATCAACAACCACCGCATCGAAGATGTCAATTACATGGTGACCCGCGCCGACCTCGCCAGCGAAACCACCATCGTTCTCCGCAGCGGTCGAAAGAAGTACGCATTGCTAAAAATCGTATGATCGCAATGTGTGACCAGAGGTCTGGTTGGCACCCGGAATGGGTTACACGCCTGACAGTTGTTTAGTAGACTACGATTCCCCATGGTCATACTGTCACAACAAAAACACAAAAAGCAACTCTATGTTCAACCAGGTTTTTGAATACCCGGATTTGGCAATTATCGGATTTCTGATTGTTCTTGAAGGGATTCTTTCGATCGACAACGCCCTCGTTCTGGGACTTTTGGCCAAGCGAGTTCGGCCCGAACTTCAGGCTCGTGTTTTGACTTGGGGCCTTGTCGGTGCCTTTGTTATTCGACTGATCGCAATCGGATTTGCCCAATACCTGCTGGACTGGCGGATCGTCAAGTTACTGGGAGGCGCATATCTGGCTTATGTCGCTCTCGACTATTTTTACGGGCAATGGTCCGGCAAGTCGAACGAGAAAATAGCGCTCGATGCCGAAGGAGAACCAACCCTGGTTCAGGGCGACACCGGCGAGGTACTTTCCCAAGAGCGCCTCGATGCCGAAATCGAAACGCGTACTTTCGTCCCAATTCCGGATCGGGATGAACCTGACCTGGCAGTGTCTTCGACTTCTTCTTTGACCCATCCGTCAAGTTCCACTGGCGCGGCGGTTCCCGCCAGGGTTTACGCCAGTTTCTGGAAAACGATTATCGTTGTCGAATTGACCGACCTGGCTTTTGCCGTCGATTCCATACTCGCCGGCATTGCAATGGTGGGTCCTGCACCCGCCGATCATGTCGGCTTGCATCCAAAACTTTGGGTAGTCGTTCTGGGGGGTATGTTGGGTGTGATCCTGATGCGTTTCGCTGCGATGGCCTTTATCAAGATGCTGGAGCGATTTCCACGCTTTGAATTATCGGCCTATTTGCTCGTTCTGGTGATTGGCTCCAAGCTGTGTCTTGAGTGGGTTTTTAACGGCGAAGGTCACGAGCATCGTCTGGACTTTCACGACTATACGCATCCGGCATTCATTGTGTTCTGGTCGTTGATGCTCGTCTCGTTTTTGATCGGCTTTATCAAACCGAAAACGCATCAAAAACTGGCTTAGTCAGGTTCGACGGCTTGGGAAGTATCGGGACACTGCGTGATGACCGCAT
This sequence comes from Pirellulaceae bacterium, assembly GCA_031414755.1. Lineage (GTDB taxonomy): Bacteria > Planctomycetota > Planctomycetia > Pirellulales > Pirellulaceae > CAJQPP01. The sequence goes on from JANNWJ010000050.1 coordinate 64,744, forward strand.
TCCAAATTGGAATCGTGCGCGCAAATGGATCAACGTAAATCATTGAGTCAAAAACAGCTCCAACCGATTCGAAAGTAAATAGCCGGACGTAAATAGCCGGACAATAGTGATTTCAAGATTCTCAAATCGGAAATCTCAAATCGGAAATCAACCGATCTCGAATTTTCGATCGACCAAACTAACCCTGCGGCTTGTTTTTCTTTTTGAAGTTGCCAGGCGTGGGCTTTTTTCCGCCAAAAGTGCGAGGATGGTTGGGTCCCTTTGATCGGGATGCACCGTCTCCGCTTGCAGCGCGGGGTTTGAACGGTCGGCGAGGCGCTGCGGAATCGTCGGTTGAACGGTGGCGGCTCGGTGGTGAATCGGGACGAATTTTCAATTGCCGTCCGGAAACCCAGGTTCGCTGCAACTTATCGATCGATTCGCCTGGCAAGCTGTCGGGCAAGTCGATTGTGCTGAACGTGTTCTGGATATTGATGTCGCCGATATCCCGACCATCGATGTTTGCTTCGTTGGCAACCGCGCCAACAATGTTTCCGGGTTTGACACCGTCACGCCAGCCTACTTCGATTCGGTATCGCGTCATGCCGGCTTGAGGTGGACCGCCACGCCGCAAGTTTTTATCACGAGGTTCACGATCACCGCTGCTTCGACCCGATCGGTCGTCGCCATCGTCTCGTTTCGAACGGGATGACGACGGGCGATTTTCCATCAGGAAAGTGCGACCACGTTGGCTCATGATGGCCAGTGCCGCAGCGATGGTGGTGGCCGGCATCCCGGACTCTTCCGCGTAGTCGGTCACCATTTTTTCAAAGAAGGAAAGATCTTTCATTGTGATGATCTGGCCGAGTTCTTCGTTGAACTTGCGGATTCGCACCTTGTTGACCTGATCAACCGATGGTGGATCGATGATTTCAATGGGCTGACGGGTGAGTCGTTCGATAACACGAAGTTTTCCGCGAGCCGAAGCCGGCAGGAAAATAATCGCTTCGCCGCTGCGGCCAGCCCGGCCCGTTCGGCCAATCCGGTGAACATAGGACTGGCTGTCGTGTGGCAAATCAAAATTGAAAACGTGGCTGACGCGGGGTACGTCCAGTCCACGTGCGGCGACGTCCGTTGCGACAAGGATGTCGAGATGCCCTGCCTTGAATTGATCAACGGTTCGCTCGCGAACTTTCTGTGCCATGTCACCGTTCAATGCGACCGCCTTTTTTCCGGCTCGATGGAGTTGTTCGGCAACCGTGATCGTGGCGTCTTTCGTCTTGGTGAACACAATCACACCATCCGTTTCCTCGACCTCAAGAATTCGCAGCAGCACATCGATTTTGTCGCGGGGCGATACGATTACGGCCCGCTGGCGAATTGACTCGGCAGTCATCGTCTTGCCGGCGATCGTGATTTTCGCCGGATCGTTCAGGTACCGGTCGGCAATCTGGCGAATCGGTGCCGGAATCGTCGCTGAGAACAAGGCGATTTGTCGCGTCTCGGGAATTCGCTCCAGTACGAGCTGAACGTCTTCGAGGAATCCCATGTTGAGCATCTCGTCCGCTTCGTCGAGAACGAGGCAGCGAATGTTTTTCAGGTCGAGCGTGCCGCGATTGATGTGGTCAATAACGCGACCGGGAGTGCCGACAACGATTTGGGTTCCCCGTTTCAACTGGCGAAACTGAATCTCATAATCCTGACCGCCGTAAATCGCGGTCACGTTGATAGCCGGTAGATTCGCTCCATAAGTCGAAAATGAGTTGGCGACCTGAATCGCCAGTTCACGTGTCGGAGTCAGAACAAGGACTTGTGTCTTGCGACTGGTTTCATCGATTTGAGAAAGAATCGGAAGGGCGAAAGCAGCCGTCTTGCCCGATCCGGTTTCGGATTGTGCGAGCAAGTCACGTCCCGCAAGCATCAGGGGAATGATCTCGTTTTGGATCGGGGTCGGTGTTGCATAACCGCTTTTCACGACGGCCAAACGGATTTCGTTGCGAAGGTTCAATGCGTGAAAGCCGCCGGTTGGGGCGGCGTCTTCGTTTGGCACGTCGTCTACAGGTATTTCGTCAGTGTCGATTGATTGAATGGCTGGTTCAGCGGTTTCGTTGGTCACTGCGACAGGAGCTTGTTCAACCTGTGCGACGGATTTGGCTTTCGGTTTTCGTTTCGTTTTCGTTTTGGGAGCATCGGCAACGGTTTCGAATGCTTGCTCGACGACAGTTTCGATCACGGCTTCGATCGACGGTAGGACTTCAATAGTCGGTTCAACGGACGCGACAACTACTTCAACAGGCTCGGCAACGACTTTGATTTTTGGTGCACCTTTGGTTTTTGGCGTCGTGGACTTCGCAGCGATTTTTTCAGCCATGACGTCAACCGATTCAACAATGGAAGCGACGATTGCTTCCGCAGTCGGCTCCGTATTCATGCGAGATTCGACGGGTTTGGCCGTCCGTGCCGCCGCACTGTGCGGGTACTTAAACAGCATTTGTTGAATGGAGGAGGAGACGATTTCTGATTCGTCGAAGTCGCTACTGGTTTCGTTTTGAACGTCTTGCAAGCCTGAATTTGACATCTTTGTATTCCGGGAGTCTGAAATGTGAGCGCAGCCTCAGCGTTGCTGACGAGCGCAGGGCGGTAATGCTGGAACCGCAAGGAGCAGGAGTGCGACCTGGGGCGTAGCAAGTAAAAAACTGTTTGCGACGCCGCTTCGTGCCCACGAATTGTTCGTGGGAATGTCTGGAAGACCAGTCGCCTGCGAGCCATTAAAAGATTCGTTTCGACAGCTCAGGGTTCACCCTGTTTTCTGCCAAAACACCCTAATCCGTTTTCGGTCAGTTGACCGAAAACTCTCCGAAGCATCAATGACTTCGAGGGCTCGCCATGTCGGCAAGTTACCTGAATTGCCGTTTTTGCGAAAGGAGCAATTTCTCAAAACCCACAATTCGGCCGGAAATAGTCGCAGGTTATGTGTGCAACGGCAGGAGATATAAACGGTCAGGCAAGTACTCAGCATTTTCCTGGTACGAAAACAAGAAAAGCCGCTGGTGGTTCTGGCGGCTTTCTTGTCTGGAGGCGTCGGTTATGATTCAAAATTCACGGGCAATTCGACTTTGGCAGCAATGAGTGACTGGTTGAGGTCGCTGGATTGACTGGTAGACCGATTCGTTACGGACGAGGTAGCAAGCATGTTTCAGACGTATCAGCCTTCGGGAAAAATTGGGGTCCTCACCTGGCCTTTGTTCCTTTTAGGCATTGGGCTAGCGATTGGATTTGCCTTTGTTTACCAATACTTGCTGAAATGGATTCCGATAATTTACGTCAACGTTTTGCTAACCTGGGGGCTTGGATTTATCCTGGGGGGAATCGGCGTTCGGATTGTCAAAACCGGACCTTTGCGGAACATTATGGTGGCGGTTTTGATCGGAATCCTAATCGCCGTGGCAGCGATCTCGGCAAAGTTTTATATTCAGTATGCCCGTTGGCTTTCTGCCGTGACACAAGTTGCAATGGACGAGAATAACGCAAGTGACGATCGGTACGATGAGATTCGAAAACAAGTTGCCGCCGAATTTGATTTCATGGAGTACATCAAAATCCGAACCGACGAGGGATTCAAGATCGGACGAGGTGGAGGCGGGTTTCCGGTTAAGGGTATTTTTGTTTACGGCATTTGGCTGATCGAGTTCGGCGTAGTCGCCTGGTTTGCCGTGAAGTTGCCTCGCGCGGCCGCAAGCAGGCCCTACAGTGAGAAACTTGCCGCATGGGCCAGCGAAGAAGAATCTGTGATGACCTTGCCTGTCACGGATTCAAAGATGGTCGCAAGGATCAAGGCTTCAACGAGTGTCGAGGAATTGCTGCAGATCCCAATACCGGGGACCGACGTTTCGAAACGGTTTGCCGTCTATCGTGTTAACAGTATTCCAGGACAGGAATTGGAAGACGCCTACCTGTCGGTCGATTTGTTGTCGTACACGACGACGTCCAATGGCGAAACAGAAACCACCACCGAACCGTTGGTCAAGCATGCGATCTTGTCGAGTGACAACCGGAGTCAACTGGTCGAAAACGCCAGTTTGTTGCAGGAAGCAATGGCCGCTTATCGCGAGTCGATCGATTCCGGTCAACAAACGGAAGAGGAATCAGACGGTTCAGGAAACGACAACGCGACGATGTCCTGATTTGTTGTTGTCAGCTACTTTGATCACGCCACCAAAATTCAGGCACTTGTTTGTTCGGTGAGTTGTCGTCCGGTCAGGCCAATGAATACATCTTCGAGGCTGGCGTGGCGCGTCGTCAAACTTCCCATGCGCAAATCTCGTCGGGCAAGTTCATTCAGAAGTTCAGGCAACACCAGATGCGGCTGCCTGGCGGTCAAACGGAACTGACCGTCGACTTCGTCAAATCGATCGACGGAAGGCAAATCAGCCGCCCATTGGCAGTCCTTGAAACCGGCATTGACCTCGCCGTTGTTCCCGTTGGCCTCGATAGAAAACTCGATGACATGTTCGGCGCCGAGCGAGGCGATCAATTCGTGCGGCGTGCCCAGTGCGATCACTTTGCCCTGATCAAAAATTGCAACTCGATCGCACAGTCGTTCCGCCTCTTCCATATAGTGAGTCGTCAACAAGACCGTTTTATTGCGCTGGCGGAAGGAACGAATGATTTCCCAAATTTCCCGTCGGCTGGTCGGATCGAGTCCGGTCGTGGGTTCATCGAGGAAGAGAAGCGCGGGGTCGCCGACCAGCGCAATAGCGACGGCCAGTCGATGCCGTTGTCCGCCGGAAAGCTTCTTGACCCATGCGTCGGCTTTTTCCGCAAGTGAGACACTGGCAAGGCACTGGTCGACCGTTAATCCATCCTTGTAAAAACTGCGAAACAGTTGAATGGTTTCGCGAACCGACAATCGATCGCTCAGAATTGTTTCCTGCAGCGAGACGCCAATCTGTTCCCGGATCTCTTGACGATCTTCGTTCCAGCGCAACCCAAGCACGGACACTTCGCCGCTGCTGGCAGGTAACAGCCCTTCGAGAATTTCGATCGTCGTCGTTTTGCCGGCACCGTTAGGCCCGAGGACGCCAAAGCATTCGCCTTCAAATATTTCCAGATCAATTCCACGCACCGCTTCGACCGGGGGCCTGCCGGAATAAGTCTTGACCAGATTACGACACGAAATGGCGAGAGTTTTGGCCATGACTCACATCAAGCAGGGATACGAAGCGCGGAAGCGCGAATCCCGAATTATAGCGGGCGGCTCGTATCTCGTCAGTCACCCGGAATGAAAATCGCATCGGATCACAATGAATCCCCAATGCTGTCTTGCCAGGTGGGCCTAACGGAGTGTTGCAAAAATGCTATCGAGAATATTCATGCGCGGCTGCATGTTCGTGTGGTTGGCCGAAGAGTCCTGGTATTGCTCAAAATAATACTCCCAGGCAGTTGCCATATCCTCACGGGGACTGACGCGGGCGTAATTCTCGACAAAATAAGCGCTGCTGAGATACCACCACTGTCCGTCCAGTGACTGGGTATAGCCGATCCCCGGGTTGGAATTTCGCCAATCGGAAACGGCCAAAAAGGAGTTCCAATTACCGGTCAGTGAGGGCAATGCGGATGTCAATTCCAGTTCGCTGTCCCAGTTATGCCCGATTTCATGCACGACAACGTCGATGAACTGATCGTTGTACCAGGAACTGCTGTCGTCCCACTCCACGATCCTGATTTGACGGGTGTAATCGTAAACGGTCGTGCAACCACTGGCATTGCAAGTCGTTTGCGAAGTCCAGCCAAGTTGGTTGAGACCGGCGGAGCCCCCAAGAGAAGCGTATTTGTAAAAGGTCAATGGTTTGGTGTTTAGCGATTCCTGCAACAATCGCGTATTACCTGTCGCCGAAAACAAGCGGGAAAAAGCTGAGTCGGCTACTTCCAGTTCGGTATCGTTCCAGTTGCTGTCGACATTGACAAACACCAGTATCGCGTCAACCGCTTCCTGATCGTTGACCACATCGCCATCCAGCGTCAGGAACCGATCGTTGCCGGCATTGCCTGACAGGTAATCGACTTGCCCCATCGTGGAGCCGCCGAGCAAGCTGTCGTGCCCATCCCCTCCATTCAGGCGGTCGACACCTGTGTCGCCTCGAAGCAGATCGTTGCCCGCTTCGCCATAGAGGATATCGTCGCCCGCTTCGCCATGAAGTTCATCGTCGCCACTCCCTCCCAGAAACATGTCGTCACCACTGCCACCCCAGGCGATATCGTTGTCTTCCTGGGAATACAACTGATCGTTACCGTCTCCGCCATACAGCAGGTCATCGCCAATCCAGCCTAGCAATACGTCATCGCCCGGGTCGCCGAACAGGGAATCGTTGTCTTGATCTCCTGTCATGTAATCATTGCCGCTTCCGCCATGAATGGCATCGTTGCCTGGCCCTCCACCCAGTACGTCGGCATCATCATCACCAAACAGGCTATCGTTGCCGTGTTGTCCAAAGAGATCGTCTTGGCCAGCACCACCATCGATCAGATCGTTTTCTGTGAACCCCAATAGATAGTCGTTGCCAGCATTACCATAAAGGATATCGACGCCACGATCACCAAGCAGGTAATCGTCACCGTCATCACCGTAGATCAGATCATCCTGCAATCCGCCAATCAGCGAATCGTTACCGGCGTTTCCGTGAATCGAGTCGTTGTGCTCTCCACCATCGATATGATCGTCGCCTGCGCCCCCATGGATTGTGTCGTGGCCCGGTCCCCCAAAGATTTGATCAACGCCATTGCCACCCGTCAGAATATCATTCCCCCGATGTCCGCGGATGACACCGGGCACATCGCTGTCATTTTGAAATTCGTCAGCACCGTTTCCACCACTAAATACCAGTGACGCGACGCTTGTCCGGTTAAACGTTCGTGTTTCGATTCCCACCAGTTCAACCTGGACGGTTGTTGCATCAAGAGCGGTAACGAGTGCCTGGTTGTTGGAACCGTCGCCCAGAATGGTGATGAGCCCGCTCGAAACATCGAAAGCGATCGATGCGGCCAGAACGGTGCGCACTTCCAGTTTTTCGAGTTGAAGTTGCGAGGTGTTGTGGGAGCGGGAGTGTTTTCGGCGCGACATGTGCGGACTTGAAATCGACAAGGCGAACGGGGTCAATCGTTTCTCTTCCATTACTTTGTGATATTTCCGCACCGCAGGCTGGCAAAAAACCTGCAAGTTTGCTTTTTTTGGGTTCAGACTTCCCAGTAGCCGGATATCGTCTATCCCGCGTATCGGTACTGTTTTTGCAAGGAAACAATGTTTCGAAACGGCAACAACGACAATCGAGTTGACCGGCTAGCCGCAGCAGGCGGGACGCTATTGGTGAATGGTGGTATCCCGGCATTCACCAATCGAATAAATTGGAGTTTTGCAGGAACAAGGTGTTTTGCCCGGACAAATCAGGATCGGGAATGACCCTGGTACTCATTCGTATTTAGTCACATAAACAACGGCCGTATGCGGCTTGAACATTGCGGAATACACCCGGAACCCATGGAAATCAAAAACTATCAGACTTGTCCTTGCCAAAGCGGCAAAAAAATAAAATTCTGTTGCGGCAAGTCCATTATCAGTGACCTCAGTCGAATTGTTGAATTGAACAAAAGTCGTCAACTGGTTGCTGCGCTTGAGCACATCCATCGCACAATTGCCCGCGTTGGCCCAATTGATTGTCTGGTAATTCTCAAGACCAGCGTGATGTTGCATCTCAAGGATTATGAGGGTGCGAAATCGGTGAACGACGAGTTCCTGAGCCAGCGGCCCGAGAGTTCTGCCGGACACCAGCACCGGGCATTGCTGCTGGCGGCGGAGCAGAATTGGCCAGAAACGGTTCAGGCATTACAGGATGCGATGGATTTCCTGCCGTTCGGCGGAGTTCCTGTTTCGATGGCAAGTGCTTTTCGAATCGTGGGGATGATGCTTGTCTCCAATGGTCAGTTGGTGGCAGGACGGGAACACCTGTTGTTTTCCAACCGGATCGCCGAAGAGCCGGCCATTGGAAAAATGATCGCACAAACCTGGCGTGCCGTTGAAGTGCCGCTTGTACTAAAGCGGAGTTTTGCGGTGATCGCCAGTACGAATGGCGAAGGCCAGCCGTGGTATGACGCTTATCAAAACGCCTGTCGGTTTGCCAATAACGGACGATGGCGTGCGGCGTTGCAACGACTGCGGCTGCTCGACCAGCAATTTCCGGATCAAGCTGATATCCTTGACGGCATGGCGAAGTTGTCGATGACACTCGGAATGATCGGTGACGGAATCGAGTTCTTTCGAAGACTTGCCATGACGGGGGAGATGTCATTTGATGATCGGGCCGAGCTAATGGCGCTGATTGTAGTAATGGATCGTGTTCCCCTGAGCCAAAACGTCGATTTTCGATGCCTTGTTTTTCGATTGAACGATCAAGGCAAATTCATTGAATCGTTCACCGTTCACCCGCAAGGCTCTTACGGGCAAGCGGAACCGGGCCAATCGACGGATGATGGGCCCCCTCCGCTGGGTACAGGTGTAATTCTTGATCGGGATAAAATCCGAAATCTCGACGATGGAGATCCGGTTCCCGAATCGATTCCGAAAACAATCGCCGATTTTTTTCTGTATGGGAAGCGTACGGATCGCGAGGGTCGGGTCGAGTTGTTTTTGGCAGGTGACAGGAATTTTGACACGACCATCGAGACGTTTCGGAAAATTGCCGGGGACTCGATTGGAGAACTGGAATCGGAATCGGTTGTGGAACAAACATCCGAACTTGATATTGCCATGGAATCGGAATGGCTGTTCCCGCGAAACATGAAACAAGCCGACCGTCAGGCGTTCCTGAATCGGCAGCGTGAGTACGATTATCTGGAAGTCTGGACACGCATTCCGATGCTGCCCTTGTCGGGAAAAACGCCGCTGGAAGCAGCCAAGGGCGACGAATATTTACGATCGGTCCTTGCCGGCCTGCTGCTGATTTTCGAGGAATCTGCCGATTCCGTTTATTGGGGTTCATTCGATTTCGACCGGCTGCGCGACCGGTTGGGCGTGCCCCTTCGGCAGCTCGTTGAACGAATGCCCGAATCCGCCGGTCAATTGTCTCCATTGGCCTTTCAACGAACGGATTTCGCATCGCAAAACGACGAAGTGCTGCTTTCCTGTTTTGTGATTGCCTTGTCAACCGGAAACCAGAGAGCGCTTGGAAAGTGCCTGCCGGCAATCCTCGCTCGACCTCACCTCGATAAAGAGGTCTCGTTTGACCGGCTGTATATCAACCTGGCAATAATTACCCGCAACAATGACGAGGCGCTGGAGTACTTGCATCTGGCAAGACAATATGCGGCGACCCACAATCGAAGTGTCGGGATGGTTCTGGTCATGGAACTCGATTTTCGAATGCAACGCGACTTGCCGGACGGTTGTCAGGAACTGCTTCGAACGATCGAATCCCGTTACATGCAGGATCCGCAAGTCCAGTACCAGTTGGCGATGGTTTTGCAAAAATACGGCCTGATTGGCGACGACCGAAGCGTTCGCAGCCCGCAAGATTCAACGGACGAACCTGTTGGTGTTGCAGCAGAAGAATCGGGAATCTGGATGCCGGATTCCGACAAATCGCGTGGTGGCGAAACCAGTAGTTCGAAACTATGGATTCCGGATTAAGCATCGCGATCAAATTCCATTAACGCCCGAAGGGCAAAAGAAGTACAATACTCCGTATTCCGGACAGGCATTTAATCAGGGCGTTGTCATTGGCAACGTAAGCTCATCGTGAGTCGTTACGTCGTTCGATACGGTTCCATGCGAACGCTGGGTGTATTTTCCCCCCGGGGACGGGAGAATTACAACCGGGGTATGAGCGTCGTTGCCCGGACGAATCGGGGACTCGAAACCGGAACCGTTTTGTGCGAAGCGACCGACGACGCGTTATCCCAACTTGACCAGACACCCAATGGTCAGATACTTCGCGAGATGACCGACGACGACATCAATGAATTTGCCCATTTGCAGGCATCGCGCAGCGAGAAACTGCGGACTTGCCAAAAACACATCGAACAAATGGGATTGCCGATGGAGCTGGTCGATCTGGAGCACCTGTTTGGTGGTGAGCGAATTGTCGTTTATTACCTTTCAGAAAACCGAATCGATTTCCGCGACCTGGTCAAGGCACTGGCGACCGAGTTTCAAACACGAATTGAAATGCGCCAAATTGGAGTTCGTGACGAAGCCCGCTTGCTGGCCGACTATGGCGATTGTGGCAAGCCTGTTTGTTGCAATACGCACTTGACGTCGATGCCCCCCGTCTCGATGCGGATGGCCAAGCTGCAAAAGGCGACGCTTGATCCGACCAAGATTTCCGGTCGATGCGGGCGTCTGAAATGTTGCTTGCGGTATGAGTATGACACGTACGAGGAACTGCTCAGCCAGTTACCGCAAATTGGGTCGCGAATCGTGACCCGCGACGGTCAGGCCACGGTTCTCAATCACGAGATTCTCGCCCAACAACTGCTTGTCGAGACCGAAGACAACCGGCGCATGCTGATCGATGCCAGCGAAGTGCTTTCCGTAATCAAACAATCCCGCCCGGATGGCGACGCCGTGTTGTCCAGCGATGACAATCCCGACGGCGGCGACACAGAATAGATTTGCGGGTTGCGGAGGATAGATGAAGTTGAAACCCGATCTGGTGGTTGAACATGTCGCCGGACAATACCCGGTGTTCGTCAGTGCGAGATGGCTTGACGGAATCGCTCTGGCAACAGCCGAACGAACAAAACGCCTTGTTTTCGTTACCGATAACAATGTCGATCGGCTTTATGGCGAGACCTTTCAGGCAACACTCGAACAACATTCCGTTGAGGCAATCAAACTGACTGTTCCACCAGGTGAAGCATCCAAATCGTTGCGAGTGGTGAATGAATTGTACGAACAGTTGCTTGCCCGCGGAATTGATCGGCAGACGACCATGGTTGCTTTGGGGGGCGGAGTCGTAGGGGACATCGCCGGATTTGTGGCAGCGACCTGGATGCGCGGCATTGACCTGATCCAGATTCCAACAACGTTGCTTGCCCAGGTGGACAGCAGCATCGGCGGAAAGTCCGGAGTCAACATACCCGGTGCAAAAAACATTGTCGGTGCGTTTTGGCAACCGGTCAGTGTTTTCATCGACACTTCGATGCTCGAAACACTGAGCGAGGAAGAATTCACTTCGGGACTGGCGGAAGTCGTCAAGTACGGCGTGATACTGGATGCTAAATTGTTCAAACTGCTCGAAACACAATTTGAGTCCATCAATCAGCGCGATCCTGCGGTCATGGCTGATATTGTAAGGCGATGTTGTCAACTCAAGGCCGACGTCGTTCGGCAAGACGAACGAGAGACAACCGGCGCGAGGGCGGTTCTGAACTTTGGACATACGGCCGGTCACGCACTGGAATCGGTTTTTGGATACGGGACATGGCGACACGGACATGCCGTCGCAGCAGGAATGATGATTGCTGCCCGAATGGCGCTGCAGCTTGGGCGTGTTAAAGCGGACTTTGTCGAGCGATTATCGAAACTTCTTCGTTCGTTGCGGATTCCCCAGCAGTTTCCGGAAAACCGTCATGATGAGTTGCTGGCTATCATGAATCACGACAAGAAAGCCCGTAATGGCAAGCCGCGATTCGTTCTGCCTACAAAAATCGGGCATGTTGAACTGGTCGACGAGATCGATTCCAATCTCATCCTGTCAGCCATGCGTCAGTCGTCGGAGTCTCACGAATGAACACGACCCATCACCAAATCAAAACAGGGGAATCGACGGCGATTGACTGGAACGATCCCGTTGCCTCAGCGCTGTGTCTTTCGCTGGTGCCTGGCATCGGGCCGATTACGTATTGTTTGCTGGTGGAGACTTTTGGAAGTCCCGGCGAAGTACTGGCCGCCGCACCCGATCAGTTGCGTCAAGTCCCTGGAGTCGGAGTCAAGTTGACTCGCGCGATTGTTACGGCGACGGAATGTGTGGATATTTCTGCGGAACTCTCTCGATGTCGCGAGCATTCGATCAAGCTGATATCGCGCGACAATGCCGAATACCCGCGGCGATTGGCAGAAATAGTTGACGCGCCCTCGATGTTGTATTGCCGCGGAACGATGGAAACGACTGATGAACTTGCCATCGCGATTGTCGGCACACGCCACGCGACAAGCTACGGGATTCGGCAAGCGGAACGATTGTCGCACAGCCTGGCACTTGCCGGGTTCACAATCGTTTCCGGCTTGGCACGTGGCATCGACGCGGCCGCTCATCGAGGAGCTCTGGCAGCAGGGGGCAGAACCATCGCCGTACTGGGATCGGGCTTGTTGAATTTGTATCCGCCCGAGCATGGCGAATTATCCCTGGAAATTAGCAGGCAGGGGGCTGTTGTAAGCGAATTTCCGACGATGCAGTCTCCAAAAAGTGGCGCGTTTCCACAACGCAACCGGATCATCACAGGTTTGTCGTTGGGTGTGCTCGTCATCGAAGCGGCTGACCGGTCGGGTGCCCTGATTTCAGCCCGGCTGGCGGGCGAACAGGGTCGCGAAGTGTTTGCCTTGCCCGGGCCGGTCGACAATCGGATGAGTGCCGGCTGCCATCAATTGATCCGGGATGGAGCAACACTTGTCACTTCGGTCGACGATATTCTGGAAGGCCTTGGCCCGCTGGCGACGCCGATGATATCAACGGCTGCCGACGGAACTCAACAATCGCTTTATCGACCGGCTGAGTTGAAACTCAATGAAATTGAACAACAAATCTTGCAAGCGATAATGGGGGAACCAACGGAAATCGATAGCGTTGTTGTGGCGACCGGGTTGCCCGTTCATCGGGTCCTGTCGGCAATTAGCGTTTTGGAAATGCGACATCTTGTTCGACGCGTTGGCGGCAATCGAATATGCCGGAGTTAGAGTAACGTCTGTGACACCCGACATGGAACATTTTCCTGGTGGAAAATGCAAATTTCCGATTTTAATTGAACCGGATAACGGGTTACCGACGAATCGCTTCATGATCGGGCCTGGACTGTTGGGCCATTTGCTCGATGTAAGTTCGGATTTGAACTGCGTCCCCGGTCCGTCCGGCCTTGTCCATCAACGTTGCCAAAGTTGTCAGGCTCCGCTGCGTTTCCGGATGAGTCACTCCCAGGCTCTGTTGCTGGGTGGCAATGGCCTCACGAAGAAGTTGGTCCGACTCGTCCAGGTTGCCTTTGCGACCAACGAGGACGCCCAGTTTGAAACAAGTGCGTGCGGCAGCAATCGGATCGGCGTTCGGACCCGTTTTTTGTGCTGCCAGGACTTCGCGTAACAACGATTCCGCTTGATCAGCTTTACCGTTCAACACGAGTGCCGTCGACAATTGGGTCATCGCATACAAGGTCATGGCATGGCCGCTGCCAAGCAACCTTTTCATGATGTCGTTTGCCGCTTGCAGGTGTTGCAAAGCCAACTCGTATTGTTTTGAAGCAAGACAGGCAAGTCCCAGGTCGACCAAAGTTTGTGCGTAAGGCAGATTTTCTGCATCAGGTAAAACTCGCCGGATCGATTCAGCAGACGTCAGGTGCAATATCGCTTCGTCGGTGTTTCCGGTTTCGTACATGGCAACGCCCAATGCCGACAGGCGATCAGCATACAGGAGCGACGTATCGCCAAATACCCGTTTGCTTGTTGCAACGCTTTGCGAAAGGTACGGAAGGGCCATTTCAATCTGCCCGTTGATTTGCAGCAGTTTGCCCAGCGAATAGTTTAGCGCTTCCGTTTCCGGATGATCGATCCCCATAGTTTCCCGCAATGATAAAAGCGCGTCACGATAGAGTTCAAATGCCTGTTGCGGATTGCCATTGGCATGTGCAATCTGTCCCATCTGCGCCTTGATCCGTGCGACGACATGCGAGCGCGGACCAAACAATTCGGAGGTCTTGTCGGCGGCGACTTGCATTCGTTCCAGCACCACTTGCCATTGCCTGGCCTGGGCCCCCTGGTCCGCTTCACTTTCCAGTTGACCAATCTCACCGACAATCTGCTTCTGTGTTTCAGTGAATTGCGACTGGCGCAAGGCGGTTTCGGATTCCAGTCTGGCGTTCGTGGCTTGCCACGAATCACTTCCAAACTGCCGTTCCAGGTGTCCGGCCACGATCAGCCATTCGGATTGGGCCCTGGCAAAATCGCCCTGTGCGTCCGATTGTTTTGCGGCAGCCACCAGGGCCTGCAACTCTGAATTACCATTGAGCGGGCTGGCGGTGGCTGGCGCCGCAATCTGCTGCGGAATATCGGGTGAACCCGTTTGTCCGTTGAGCGGAGGTGAATCCAGTTCAACTGCAAAAAGTACGATCAGAATTACGGACAGCGGATATTTTTTTTGAGTTCGCATGGATCAATCGGGTGAAAAGTTGCGGAACTGTCCTCAATCCGGAGACTTACCGGCATTCAGATAATGCCTGAATACCAAACGAGTCGGAGTTTCGGAATATCGACGAGATGCTAGCGGGCAACGGGTCGGGAGTCATTTATGCATCAGCACCCGAGCCCATAAAGCAAAGTCCGAGTTGACGCAGTCACGTCCAGTACTCATAGTTCGGCGTTCGTGTTCAAACTCTGTTTTTTAACGCCGATTGAGTTTAGATAAACCCATCGCCCGCTTGCCGCTTTCATGACCATTCCTCACATCGAAAACAACAACCGATCGTTGAATGTGTTGCAAATCATATCCGGGCTGGACGTGAATGGAGCACTGGAGCACTGTCGTTTGCTGAGCCGGGAACTTTGCCGTTGCGGCCACACGGTGACGATCCTCTGTCGACGGGGTTCGTGGCTTTGGAAACATGTCGACGATATACCCGTGCGAATTGTCGAGTGCGATATGAACCGCTGGCCGCTGTCGGATGTCTGGCGGATAGCCCGATGGGTGACGGGTCAGGGCTTTGACGTCATGCATAGCCACATGAGTCGCGCCCATATGTACGGAATCATGCTCCGCCGGTTAACGGGCATTCCGGTTGTGGCCACGGCGCATAGTCAACATTTTCAGCCTCATTGGTACCTGAACGACTTCGTGATTGCCAACTCATCCAGCACGCTTCAGTTCCAGCGGCGCGTGAACCGGATTTCGAAAAACAAAACCAGGATGGTGCACTGCTTTGTCGATGTCGAGCGGTTTTCGCAAGTCGACGACCACTGGCGACGGGGGATTCGCAATCAATGGCATATGGAACCGGAACAAAAAGTGATTGGGATTATAGGCGACGTTGTTCCTTACAAAGGGCACAAATATCTGTTTCACGCCTTGCCTGAACTCGTTTCGAAATTCCCCGACCTGAAGCTTGTTGTGATTGGTCGATTCAATCGCGATGAACCGTTCACCAGAAAGCTGCGCCGGTTTCAATTGGAGCACGGTTTGGAACGCCGTGTCAAATGGATCGGGCGCCGCGATAACATTCACCAGATCATGAAAGCGCTCGATGTCGTCGTCATTCCTTCACTTGTTGAATCGATGGGAATGGTTGCTCTGGAAGCGATGGCGGCAGGGAGGCCGGTCGTGGCCGCCTCCACTGGAGGCCTGAAGGACTTGATTCAACATGATTTCAATGGACTGCTCGTCAAAAGGCATGACCCGGCTGGAATTTCGGCCGCCATCAGTCGAGTCCTGAGCGATTCGGAACTGAGCCAGTTCTTGATCCAAAACGGCCAACAATGGGTTCTTGAGAATGTGGCGCCAGTCGTTTTGACCCAGGAAATCGCCCACATCTATCGGGAAGTCTGCGAATTACGGGCAATCTGCCAAGCGAAAACTGCCTGAATCCCATCCCTGGCTACCGATCGCCATTTCAGGTAGCCGTTGATGTTGGTGAAATTGCTATTTGTCAAGTTTGACATTCCAGTCGAACGGGGCTATCATTTCGGTACTTTTGAACGGAATACTGGTGCGGTTTGCCTCACGCATTTGCTTGTGGAACTGCGTAATAAGTTTATTCCTTAACAACTCCTCCCCTTCGCAGTTTCGGTCATCTACTATTACAACAAAGGCTACACTGCTGAGTTACGATCTTTTCTGCCCTGCTCCACCTCTTTTTACTATTCCAATCGATTGAATCTTTGCCAAGGTCGCACAGGCAATTCGAACGGAACTCACTGGAGAATCAAAATGAAATTAAACAATTCGAATGCCAATCTGTTTCGACGAGGTTTTACCCTCATTGAACTGTTGGTTGTAATGGCGATCATCGGAATTCTTGCCGCTTTGTTGCTCCCCGCCGTTCAACAAGTACGCGAAGCAGCCCGCCGAACTGACTGCCTGAACAACTTGAGAAATATTATGGTTGCGACAGTGGCATACGAAGCCGCAACACGCCACTTTCCACCAGGCTTTGTTGAACT
>JANNWJ010000051.1:0-26031 GCA_031414755.1 Pirellulaceae bacterium
TCATCAGTTGTTAAGCGCTGCAGGATTTGGCTCCGGAGCTTTTATTGACACTTCGTCCATCCAGATTTCGGTGGGGGCTTACGTGGTGAGCGTGCCGGAACCGTCGCTGCTCGCTTTTCTGGCGATGATGGCGGTCACGCTAATCCCGCTCCGCTGGCGTCGGAGCTGATCGTGAAGCGGAATGGCAAAATCTGACACCCGTGGATCGGCACTCTTTGAAGAGATTTTGCCGCATTCATGGCGGGCTGTTACAAACAACAGCCCGCCATGTTTTTTATTTTGCGTCTATTTTGATTACTGAAGCCTTATATTCTGTTTATCCACATTCTGGATTGTCCAGGCAACAGAACTTGCGGAACAGAATCTCGACCAATTCCCGGCGGCTGGCGACTGCTGCCAATTTTCTCTCCTGACGTTGCATTTCATTCCAACCTTTCCTGACAGCAACCATCCGCTGTCGAATACTTTCGGATTCGAACTGGAAACTCGATTCAATCGATGGATCAAGTTCTTTTTTTGTCCCTGCCTGGTTGAACATCGTATTTCCTTTATTGGTCAAACGTTCCGGCATCTATTACAGCATTATTCGTGCCACGAATGAAAAAACAGTCAGTTTTAGAATTGTCAGTTTTTAGCGTGGTTAAATGCAGTCGATGGCCTGGTTTTCGGCCGATTGGCTCGGATACGTCGGGCTCAGACTGCGGTAAACAACTCCTGGGATTGAATTCATGTTTCAGACAGTCAAAATATCTCGTTGAGCCAGGTTCCTGTTCCCGATCAAAGATCTTTCATCAAGGGTAAAAACAAGCAAGCCATGTCAAACCAACCCATATCGAGTAACGACTCTTCCAGAATTACCAGGCCGTTGGCAGGCGATTCGAATCGAGGGAACGACCGACGTCGATTTCTCAAATCCACGGTGGTTGCAGGAACTGTTGTCGCAACCGTACCGTACTTTGCCTGGACCAGGCCCGCCTTTGCCAACCGTTCCAAAAATGACCGGCCAGTCGCAGGCTGCATTGGAGTCGGCAGCATGGGGACAGGTGATGCGCACGATATCAACAATTACGCTGACATCGTTGCAGTGTGTGACGTCGATTCCGGACGAGCCGCTACTGCAAAAGCTGACCCGAATATTGGCAAGGGGACAGCCGATGCTTATGGTGATTACCGGAAAGTTCTGGAACGGGACGACATCGATGTTGTGAGCATTGTGACTCCCGATCATTGGCACGTCAAAATTGCGATCGAGGCACTTGAGGCCGGCAAGCACGTGTTTTGCCAAAAGCCGTTGACATTGACACTCGACGAGAACCGGCTGATCCGCCAGGCCTGCAAGAAACATGACAACAAGGTCTTTATGGTCGGCACCCAGCAGCGAAGCGATCGCGATTTGTTCTTGCGCGCCGTCAACATGGTTCGCAAGGGACTGCTTGGTGACATCAGCAAAGTTACCGTGGGGATTGACGGCAGTCCAGCAGGTGGCCCGTTTCCGGTTGCCAAGCCGCCGTCAGAACTTGATTGGCCGATGTGGCTCGGGCAGGCGCCGCTTGTTGACTACCGCGAGAAACGTTGCCACTACGAATTCCGCTGGTGGTACGAATACTCGGGCGGCAAGTTCACCGACTGGGGCGCTCATCACGTCGATATCGCAACATGGGCACTTGGCCTGGAGAAGGAGGGTTCAGGCCCGGTCAAGATCGACGGAACCGATGCGAAGCATCCCGTTGAGTTCAAGGATGGTTATCCCGTCGTCGACGATTGCTACAACACGTCACACGATTTCAACATCGTCTGCACCTATGCCAATGGCGTCGAAATGCACGTGACAAGTCGCGGTGATAACGGCGTCTTGTTTGAAGGTTCCAAAGGACGGTTGTTTGTGAATCGCGGCAAGATTACCGGTGCGCTGGTAGAGGAAAACCGGGACGAAGGCCAGTTCACCGATGAAGATGTAATTGGACTCTACAAAGGAAAACCGTTTGAAGGGCATAAAGCCAACTTTTTCCGCTGCATTGCCGAAGGTGGCTTGCCCGTCTCGGATGTTTTCTCGCATGTTCAAATGATGGATACCTGTCACCTGACTGCAATCGCGGCAAGGCTCAATCGGGTTATCCATTGGGACCCGGCAACTCGAAGGATTGTTGGCGATTTGCAGGCGGCTTCATTTGCCGAACGCACTCCGCGAGATGGATTCGAAATCCCCGACGTTTCATGAGAATCAATACCAAAATGAAAATGTACCTGACGCTGTTCGTATTTGTCGCAACGAGTTATTTATCGTCGCTGGCTGGATTTGCCCAGGACGATTCAAAAAAACCAGGCCCTGCGGATTTGCAGGCGGAGGGTTTCAATGTCCAGGGGGAGTACACCGGTGAACTGTCGGTAGACGGCGAAAAAATTCGCGCTGGCGTACAGGTCGTTGCGCTGGGCGACGGCAACTATCAGCTGGCGATCTACCGTGGCGGATTGCCTGGTGACGGGTGGAATTCCGAATCGGGTTTTGACGTTGCCAGGGATCCCGAGGTGGCTGGAGACAAGATAGTTTTTACCAAAAACCAGGAGCGTATTGAAATCGTCGGCGGGGCTGTTCAGGTCTACGATGGCGAGAGGCACTTTGGGCAGCTTGATCGAGTCGTTCGGGAAAGCAACACACTGGCCAGCGCTCCGCCTGAAGGGGCCATTGTCTTGTTTGACGGGACGAACGGTGACAATTTCGAAACCGGGGACGGGGGCGAACCGGTCGTTGACGGATTGCTGCGACAGGGGATCACAAGCAAACAAAAATTTGGCGGTGACTTTTCGTTGCACATCGAATTCAAACTCCCCTTTGAACCGGCCAAGTCCGGTCAGGCGCGGGCCAACAGCGGCGTCTATCTTCAGGGTCGTTACGAAGTCCAGATGCTCGATTCATTCGGGCTCGAAGGCAAGGACAATGAATGCGGCGGGATTTATGGAATCAAAAAACCGGTTGTCAACATGTGCTATCCGCCAGAGTCATGGCAAACTTACGATATCGATTTCAAATCGGCCCAATGGGATGGCGAAAAAAAGACGGCGAACGCGCGGATCAGCGTTCGGCATAACGGCGTTGTAATTCATGATGACGTCGAAATCCCGTCGATTACGACCGCTGCACCTGTCGCCGAATCGCCCGAGCCAGGGTTTCTCTACTTGCAAGATCATGGCAGTCCCGTTCGTTACCGGAATATTTGGGTCGTCGAAAAATAAGCGAGAATTGGCAATTTGAAATCGCGGTGCCGGAATTGCTTAAGGACCTCGACGCGAATACGTACCGGATTTTTGCGGCGAAAGTTTAATTGACTGGCGTAACACCGGGACTTGACTAACAATGAGTGATTGGCGTCCTGGCTCAAACGCCTGACGCCGATTTTTCACTAACCAGGGAGTCCTCGAATGAACGCTCGTGAATCGATCAAGGCGTCGATTGATCTTGGAAAAATGATATCGACTTCGTATATCGGCGATTTGTCGGATGACGATTTGATGCGGCGTCCGCACGCCGCCTGCAATCACATCAAATGGCAACTGGGTCATTTGATTTCTTCCGAAAACCAGATGATCAACGGTTGCTTGCCAGGATCCATGCCGGATCTGCCAGCCGGATTTGCCGATCGTTATAAAAAGGAAACTGCCGGCAACGACGACGTCGCGTTTTTTCACTCGAAGGAAGAGTTGTTGAGTTTGCTTGAGCAACAACGATCGGCGACGATGGCGGCACTTGAGAAATGTTCGGACAAGGATCTGGATAAACCGTCTCCCGAGAGCATGCAAGCGTACGCACCCAACGTAGGTTCCGCTTTTGCCATGCAAAACTCACATTGGCTCATGCATGCCGGCCAGTGGGCGGTGGTTCGTCGGCAGTTGGGGCATCCGCCCCTGTTTTAACATGACCAGCGGAACGAAAAAGACGAAAGCCCGAACGACATGCGGTTTGTTGCTTGCCATGATGGGTTCGCTTGTCGCAACCTGTTCGGCATTGGCGCAAGACCCGGCAAGTTTACAGAGTTTTGTGTCCGGCATGCCTGAAATGTTGTTCGATGGCCAATCGCTGGACGGCTGGGGGCGACGTGACGGATCGCCGAATCCTGGATGGGATATCGATGACGGGGCATTGCATCGCACGGCAGGTGGCGGAGATCTTTATTACAAAGATACGCTTGGCGATTTTGAATTGTATTTCCAGTGGCGAATTGCTGCCGGTGGCAACAGTGGACTGAAGTACCGTGTTCGCGACTACGGTGGCAACTGGCTGGGATGTGAGTATCAATTGCTTGATGACAACAAACATCAGGATGCCAACAAGACAGCTGGCCTGTACGACATCTTCGATCCGCCTGAATACCGACCGGTCGTCATTCCAGGAACCTGGAACGACTCGCGAATTTTGGTATGTGGCAATCGAATTGAACATTGGCTGAATGGTGTGATGACGGTTCAGACGACGACCGGAAGTTCGGCATGGAAGAGGGCGGTCGCCGAAAGCAAATTCTCTGATGTGCCCGGTTTCGGAGAGAACCGGACAGGATTACTGTTTTTGCAGGACCACGGCGACGAAATCTGGTTCCGGGAACTCGTTCTTATACCATTGATCCCGATGATCAATCACCCGATTCAGGAAAAGCGATTCCGGCGTGAATGGGGAAATCGGAATTTCTGCTGGATTGGCAACCGTCTGATATCGCGTTGCCGGTAATCCGGTTCGCACCCCGATTGGATGTCGTCTTGTTTTGCCTGGTTGAGTCGGCAAAATGTTTGGCGTTTGTCACGGATGCCAAAAATCCTCGCAACTCGCACTACTGCGAAACAGTCCCTTCTTTCATTCGAAAGATCGCCATAACCCGCCCGCCGACCTTGTACTCCTTGATCATGAATTCGCCCTCGACGGTAACGGGTCGAACGGTAAAGTCGACAGAATGATCGGATTGCAGTTTGATCAACACACAATCGTACAGAGCCGCGCCAGGTCCAAAGCAGCATTCCTGATTGTCACGTACCAGCACAAACGACGTGATCCCTGATTGCTTCGTGGAGGGAAGAATGTAGCCGCGCAGGCTTATTCGGTTCCCTTTCAGGTTCGTTATTGCTTCGGTCAGCATGTCACTGGAATACTCGTCGCCGATTTCCATTTCGAACTTGATATCGTCAAAAGTCAGGTTCTGAACCTTGTCGTCGACAGCCGAAGTTGAAACAGTGGTGTTGTCCTGGGCCCGGGCCGGGGCCGGGGTGGTCATAAAACCAGCCAGCATGACCGACAGGAGTACGAAAAGTCTTTTCCCTGCTCGATGGTCCATAACGATATTTTCGGTAGAGTTGTCGCGGCTATTTCACTATGTCGGCATCGATCTGGTAAAAGACACGAGGCACATCTTTTTCGGCAGTTGCAGCAGATTGCCGGTTGAGTCGGAACGTCCCCGAGATTCTCCGCAAATTCCATCCATAGGATACTCGTTCATCTCCCTTAATGGAAATGGCGACTACATCGGTAATTTTTGGTGATCCGCCAAAACAGCACGAGCCGAAATCACCGACAAGAATAAAATCCTTCAGGCCCGTCTTGCGGTTTCCCGGTCGAATCCAGCCTTTAAGGAATACTTTTTTCCCATCGAGCCCCTCGGCTTTTTCGCTGTAGGGCAGTTTGGTATTCGCATCGTCGTTGAGCATCCGGTATGAAATTCGGTCGTATCCTTCGGGAACTTCAGTCGCGATCGTGTAGCCGTGCATGACGATGCCGATCAGCAACGTCGCTCCCGAAACAAGCAGGCCGATCCTGGCTGCCAATTTGCCCGATAACTCATCGGGCAATCGCTTGATCGAAGAAATACCGATCATGCTGAGTGCAAATCCCGCCAACGGCAATACGATCAACAAGCTGGAAAACAGAAACAGCAGCCCCGAAATCGCAAAGATGATTCCACCCAAGGCTGCCTTGCTGACCGTGCGATAGCGCAGAACGTGATCGTTGTCACGAAAGTCGACGGCGTACAATTCCGAAGAGTCGATTTGTTTGTCCATGGCAAGTGATAAAATATCAAGTCAAACGAGTTAAACAATGTCAGAAAATCAAACGTTCAAACCGGCCGCTAAGCACAGACCACAACAAACCAAATAATAATACACAACTGAAAACGACCGTGATCAGCATAATTGATATCGATGGACTGGAGGGGGGTATCGTGGCAACCGGGGGTCCAGGTTGTACCGATTGGGCCAATTGCTCCGGTCCCAATTCCGACAAATCATTGCCCGGAACATGGCCAACCTTAAAAGTTGATACGTAATGGTTTGCACCAGGGTTTACCTCAAAATCGGGACCAACCGTTGCGGGCTGTCCGCCCGCGCTGGTTTTGCTCGACAAATCATCGTTGCGAACGGGTTTCATGACAAAGATTGACCCGTCTGTTGGACTGGCAGTCATTTCAGCAATTCGACCACTGGCTGCGGGAAAAGCAGAATCTGCCGTTTCCAGGCCACCGTTGGCTCCTGCTTTTTTGTCTGAATTTTCATCCGCCTTGTCATCTTTCGAATCCCTGGATTCCGGGTCATCCATTTTGGCGTCGTTTTCCTGACCCGCCGATTTATCGGTTGCCTCGCCCGACCCTTCCCCGGATTCATCGTCCGATTCATCATCGGCCCAATCAATATCGGCAAGCATTTCAGCTCGTTGAACAGCTTCCGGGTCAATTTCGCGGAGCGCGATAATATGCTCGGCAGCGGCTGGCAACGGGCAGGCCTGCAAATATGAAATGATCGGAGTTCGAACCCATTTGGTATCGTCGGTGTTGGCATCACGAAACATCTGGACGAGGCGGTCAACGACGCTCCAGTCTTCCCATCGCGCCAAATCAGGAATCACCATGTCCGCCATCTTGGGACGGTCCAGCACATGTCTCAAGGCCGACACAATTCGTTCGCGGGAAACCTTGTCGGACTCGGTGCCATGAAAACGTAGTGCCGTGATGGCCGAGAATACATCGATGTATTCGGCTTTGGGATTGGTTAAAAACGTCTCTTCGACAAGCGCAACTCCTTCGTCGCCACGCAATGTCAGATAACAGGCGATCAGGGCATCGAGCCCGCTCTGCCGGTCACGATCGCCCGAGCGAATGATCTCTTCCAGATACGGAATCTCTTTTTCGGTGCCACAGACACCAAGCAACGTATAATACAGTCGCTTGCGAGGCTTGATCACGTCCGGGTCATTCAACCAGCCAATCAGTTTATCACGACTCAGTCGCGGGCCGAGCTCTAATACCTCGGCGTAAGACGCCCCGGCGAATTCGTCATAGGCATCGTTCGCCAGCACCGGTTCATCGTCTTCGAAGTGTTCCGCAAAAAAGGCCAGTCGATCCGGTCCTTTTTCGGGAAGTATTTCCAGGTGTTTGAGGTAATCGATGACCCGATCGGAAACTTTCATTGGTGTCGTCCAGTTAATCGTCCGGGTTCCAGAACCCATGACCAGAAACTGTTCCCCGATCTGATGTTTGTTACTGACAACAACGGATTCAAAGACCTGCCCCTCGCCGGTCGTGTCAGGAAATAAATCCTTGCCACGCAGGTAATGGACGACTCGAAATTTGGCACGGGGCAAGCGAGTCTCGTCCGGTGCCGTTGGCTCCGACTCGAGTGTGGCAATAACAACGAGATCAAACGAATCCATTTGTTCCGTAAACGTTCGGGCAACCGCAGAACAGAACGGACAAACCACCATGCTTGCCGATACAGATCCGGTTGCGGTGATTGCCAAAACTGCCAACGCAATTCCGCGTATCCAGTATCGGATGGGGCGTTCTGTCTGGTTTTTATTCACGTTCAAACCCCTGAAAAGGTACGGGTTGATTTTCGGTTATTGAAAAGTTGACTGATGGCGACTCGTCCTGCGTGCCAACGCTGTTATACAGTTCCCGCCGTTCATTTTCTGTCGAATTTCCGCTCAAAGGCAAGTTGAACGAAAAAACACCGAAAGGACGACGATCAGCCAGCACTCGCTCGCGAGCGGATATCGATCGTAAAGTGCGGCTCGGAACAGGCTGGAGATTCAGTGTGCAAGCGCTAGCCCAGGGACTTCGCAACATCCGTGCGGTAAGCAGAAATTGCCGGGTAAACACCAACAATAATCGCCAACAAAATAAGACCAGGGATCAAAAACAATTCCGTGGAAATACGAAACCATTCTAGGTTATCAACCCCTAACCAGGAAACCCCTGAAAAACCGAGGTAGGAGAAGATTGGCAATCCGGGAGCAAAATCCCAAAAGCCGATCGAGACACCTGTCCGCGATTCGATCAGGGGACTGGCACAGGCATTCAGGGTATGGCCGGCGACCCAGCCAATCATTCCTCCCAAAACCGCCAGGGTAATTGACTCAAGCAAGGTAATCAACATCACTTTCCCGCGACTGGCACCCAGCGCCCGAATCACGGCGATCTCATGACGTCTCTGAGACATCGAACTGTAGATTCCAACGAGGATACTGATTGCCGACACCACACAAATCATGATTGTCAAAACCAGCAAGATCCAGCGGATCGGATTCACGAAATTGTCAAATAGCGAAGTAACTTCCGCGACAGGGCTGATCGCCTGGACTTCGGTCTTTGCCCGCAAGGGGCGATAATCCGTCCAGCCAAGTTCGCTTTCCAGCACACCTTCGTTGACATTTCCCGAAATAACAAAGCTCGATCCAATAGTGGCAAACGACGTCCCGTCTTCTTCCGGCTCCTCTTCAACGTTGGTCGATCGAATGAGCAAGGCTGTGACTTCGCGCTGCTCAATGGGAAGTCGCGGCATGACAGGCTTCGTCGCGGTGCTAACAGTCGCCGGGTTTTTCGATTGTTCACCTGTCGCCGATTCCTCGTTCTCATCGTCATCGACGGGTGCTGCTTCGGTCATTAACCGTTCGTTGACCGGTTTGACGTGCCCGTCCATCAAATAGAAACCTTCCATATTCACAAACACAGCCCGGTCGTGCGGTGTGCCAGTGCTGTCAAGAATTCCGACAACGGTAAAGCCCTGGTCGTGGGTGTGGCTTCCCTCGTCATTGGGATCGCCGTGAACCGGGTTGATAACATCACCTACCTTGAGCCCTTGCTCTTTGGCGGCTTTCGAACCGAGAACGGCTTCGTAATAGTGATTCGTTTCGTCGAAGTCACGAAAGGCGCGCCCGTCGGCAAAAGTGAATTTCTTGCCGGTATCGATGTCCAGTAACATGGCCTCAAAAAAATCAGTTGACGTTCCGACAACACGGAAACGGCCAAGGTAATCGCCAAGATTAATCGGGATAACCATTTCGGCGAGTGCGGATTGGCTGCCGGCAGCATTCAGGCCAATTCGCTTGTCTTCCACCTGATTCTTGCCGTTTTGCAAAGTCAGGCTGGCCAGGCCAAACAAACCGATTCCCGGCATCGACGCAGCCAGCAACTGATCGTTGGCTCGGGCAACTTGTTCGCGAATCAGACGAGTTTGCCAGGCGACCGAATGTTTCAACTGTTCACGCCGTCGGTCGGAATTGCAAAATGCCAAATAGTATTCGTACGGAATGTTCTCAACCGGTTTGCTCAGGTAAAAAACCGTGTTCATTGTCACTTGCATGCTGCTACCCGATGGGCCGATGATCACGTCGTAGGCAAAATTCGAATTGCTCTTGAACGACTGCGAAACGACTCCGTGCACCGTCAAGACTGCCACGACCAGCATGACACCCAGCGCCATCGACAATATAGTCAGCACGGATCCGAGTCCGCGATGCTGGATACTTCGCCAGGCGATCTTAAGGGAATTCATGATTGGCCTGGCAGTGTTTAATTCAAAAAATTACAGCGGTGAGTCAAGGCGATGAACAATGGGTTGCGAAGCGTCGCTCAATCGACGTCCGCCAGGGCTTCGGCGACTACCCGGTTCACTTCTTCAAGTTTGTCGATACGCTGGAACTGGTCAGCGACCTGCATGCTGTGCGTTACCATGATCAAGGAAATTTTTTCCTCGCGACAGGTATCGCAAATCAGGTTAACGATTTTTTGCTGATTTCGCGGATCAATGTTGGCTGTGGGTTCATCCGCAAGCAGAAGTGTTGGGCGATTGGCCAGCGCCCGCGCTACGGCAACCCGTTGTTGCTCACCGACGCTCATGGCTGCTGGTTTGTGAGTGGCCCGTTTTTCGAGCCCTACGCGCCTAAGCAATGATTGGGCTCGCGGCACGTCTTTCTTGCCACGGGAAAAAGTCATCCCAAGCAAAACGTTTTCCAGCGCCGAAAAAGCAGGGAGCAAGTTAAACGTCTGAAAAACGTAACCGATCTTGTCAGCCCGTATCCGGTCGCGCGCCGACTCGCTGTATTTCGAAACTTCAATGTTGTCCAAAAGAACCTTGCCGGAACTCGGTTGCGTAATGCCGGCAATGATGTGTAGTAACGTCGTCTTGCCGCATCCACTGGGACCGATCAAGGCCACCTGCTCGCCATCACCTACTTCGTACCTTGGAACGTCGAGAATGGACAGAATTTCACCGTTCGGCTGGCGATATTGTTTTTTTATGTCCTTGAGCAGCAGCATGGCATGAAGTGGGAAAGGGGAACGGGGAAAGGGCGTCGAACGGTGCGGAAGAATACAAAGAGTTCGCCAGCCGGGGTTGATCATTGAGACCGCACCAAGATAGCGTAATTTGTCATTCAGCGTAATTCGTCAGATTCGGAGCCCCTCTTCCCGAACTTTTACGCGACCTTTGACGGCAAGGTTCAATGAATGTCAAGGTTATTCTGCTCAAGTTAGTTGCCACTGCAAATGTGCGCCATTATACTCTCATGAAACCGGTTGAACCGGATTTGTATGGATATGTACTACGCTTGCGCGTGTCTGTATTTTTGGTCGCATCATACGATTCAATGAGTGTTTTTTCACTTGATGTTGAATTGTGTTCGGGTTGCAACTCCTTCCAATTCCATTTCGCAAAGGAGCGTGCGCAATGTACGAATCGTCACTTTGCAATCGCCTTCGTCATGTCGCGCAACTAACGCGAATCGCCGGTTCGGCGGCGATTATGTTTCTCTCGGCATTTGTCCTCGCTTCCACGGGTTGCCGTAGCGAGAAATCTGAACGCCCGGCAACCACCGACAATAAATTACCAACGGCGGAAGTCGCTTCTGTTTCGCCAGCAACGATTGTCTCAAGCGCTTTTCCAGGCGAACCGGAGATCAAGGGAGTCCCGCTGGTTCGCCATGATTCGGCGAGTGCCGCCGGCAAGTTCCAGTTTCTCGATGCTGCAAGTACAGGAATCGACTTTGAGAACATTTGGCAACAAAGCCCGGCAACCCAGGCAGCGTTGGGAACATCGTACATTGCCAGCGGAGTTGCCGTCGGTGATTTTGACAATGACGGTCGGCCCGATATCTTTTTGGCGCGGCAGCAAGATGGTGGCCGCTTGTATCGCAACATGGGTGATATGAAATTTCAGGAGGTGACCGAAGCATCGGGAATCGACCCGACGAACATGTGGAGTGTGGGTGCGGCATTTGTTGATATTACGAATGACGGAGCGCTTGATTTGTATGTTTATGGATATGGATGCCCAAATCGATTGTATGTCAACGACGGCAACGGCCATTTTAATGAACAGGCAACCGCCTGGGGTTTGGATTACAACGGTGCGACCGTTTGCGCCGCATACGGTGACTACGATCAGGATGGTGACCTGGATGTCTATTTGGTGACCAACAAGCTGGACGGTTACCTGCAAACGCCGATTGAGGGGGAAGAACCTACCTTTAAGGGACCCGACGGCGAAACACTTTTGAATCCGAAGTTTCGAGAACGATATTATCTGATGTCGCGACCCAATGGCGAAATCAATGCCGAGTTTGGCGGCGAGTTCGATCATCTTTACAGAAACGATGGCGACACGTTTGTCGATGTGACGGTTGAAACCAACATCGGCGAGTTTGCTTACATGGGATTGTCAGCCAACTGGTGGGACTATAACGGAGACGGACGACTCGACCTGTACGTTGCCAACGACTACAAGTGCCCGGATCGACTCTACCGCAACAACGGCCCGAATCATGCCGGGAAAATCACTTTTACTGACATGCTGGTTGAAAGCATCCCGCATAGCCCGTGGTTTTCCATGGGTTCCGATATTGCTGACATCAATCATGATGGCTTGCCCGATTACTTCGCGTCGGACATGGCCGGTACCAACCACTATCGAGACAAGCTGTCGATGGGAGCCATGAGTGGACCGAATAGTGACGCATGGTTTCTGAACTGGCCCAATCCACCGCAGTACATGCGCAACTGTTTATATCTCAATACGGGCACCGATCGCTTTATGGAAGTCGCTTCGCTGACGGGGATGAGTTCCACTGACTGGACGTGGACCGTCAAGTTCGATGATTTCGACAACGACGGGGAGGAAGACGTTTATTTCACTAACGGCATGTCGCGCGACACCAACAATGGTGACTTGCGCAATCAAGTTCGCGAGGCACAACTCGACGTCGCCGGACAAATGGAGTTTTGGTGGAATCTGCCGCGTTTCGAACTTGAAAACACGGCATACCGAAGCTTGGGCGACCTGCAATTCGAAAATGTTGGCAAACTGTGGGGTCTCGACCACCTGGGAGTTAGCACCGGTGCGGCAACGGCCGACTTCGATGGCGACGGAGATCTCGATATCGTCGTCAACGGTTTCGGCGAGTCCGCGCGAGTATACAAAAATGAAATCTCCAGCGACCATTCGATCAAGTTGAAGTTCAAGGGGTCGGCCAGCAATCGTTTTGGAGTGGGTGTACGGGTCGATCTGGTTGTTGACGACAACAAGCCCGTTCAATCAAAGTGGCTGTCGGCAGGGCGCGGATTCGCGTCCAGCAGCGACCTGATTCTGCATTTTGGCGTCGGCAAGGCCAGTCAAATCAGGCAAGTAAAAGTGCGTTGGCCGTCGGGTTTGCTGCAATCGTTTGATAATGTCGACGCCAATCACTTGTACACGATTTTGGAAAAAGGCGAGATGGGATCGCCCGTTTCCATCACGGAAGCAGGCGGCAAAAACCAACCGCCTGCGCTGTTCGAGGCGACCGACATGTTTCGAAATGTACAGCATGTCGAAAGAGCGTTCGACGATTTCGTACGCGAGCCCCTGTTGCCGAACAAGCATTCGCAACTTGGGCCCGGAGTCGCATGGGGGGACGTCGATGCCGATGGCGATGAGGATTTGTACTTTGGCCAGGCGGCGGGTGCGGCCGGTCAATTGATGATTAACGATGGTCAGGGAAATTTCTCGAACACCAAACAAAAGGTTTTTACCGATGACGCGGCCCATGAAGATATGGGCGCAACCTTTATCGATTTTGACCGGGACGGTGATCTCGATTTGTTCGTCGTTAGCGGGGGCGTCGAATGCGAACCGGGCGATGAAGTCTTGCGTGACCGCTTGTACGTCAACGATGGCAAAGGAAAATTTCAACGGTCGGCAGAGGGGGTCGTCCCCGATATTCGGCAAAGTGGCAGCGTCGTTGCACCGGTCGACTTTGACCGCGACGGCGATGTCGATTTGTTTGTCGGGTCACGAATCGTACCGGGTGCCTATCCCACGACGCCTGAGTCGGTCTTGTTGATTAACGAAAACGCCCATTTCGTAAACAAGATCGACGAACTCGCGCCTGACCTGAAATCGGCTGGCATGGTGACATCGGCCGTTTGGTGCGACGTGGACAACGACGGCTGGCAGGATCTCGTTGCCAGTTATGACTGGGGCTCACCGCGACTGTTTTTACAACGCGAGGGAAGTCTGACCGATTCAACGGTGGATGCCGGTTTGTCGAAAATGCTCGGCTGGTTCACCAGTGTTTCTGCGGGAGATGTCGACAACGATGGCGACGTCGATTTCGTTGTTGGAAATTTTGGATTGAACACGAAATATCATGCTTCGGTCGACAAGCCCGAACTGTTGTTCTATGGCGATTTCGAACACAACGGAAAAAAACAGATCGTGGAAGCCAAGTATGAAAACGGCGTCTGTCTGCCTCGGCGAGGATTGGGTTGCACCAGTAGAGCCATGCCGACGATCAAGCAAAAATTGCCGACCTATCACGAGTTTGCCATTAGCCCCCTCGTTGCCATCTATACCGATGACGGACTTGATGCAGCCGATAAATACGAAGCCAATTATCTTGCCTCCTGTTTGTTGATCAACACAGGCAGTGTCGAAGGGGTTCCGCAATTCGAGTTCCGAAAGTTGCCACATGTCGTTCAGGCCAGCCCCGTCTTTGGATCGGCCCTGATTGACGTGAACGGTGATGGCAATCTGGACTTGTATGTGGTTCAGAACTTTCATTCGCCGCAGGTTGAAACCGGCAATATGGACGGTGGCGTTTCCATGCTGCTGACAGGCGACGGCACCGGGTACTTCAGTCCGGTTTGGCCCGATCGGAGCGGGATGGTCGTGGGTGGGGACGCCAAAAGCTTAACGGTTGTCGACCTGAACGCCGATCAACGACCGGATTTTTTTGTCAGCGTCAACAATGGTCGGCCAGTTGCCTTGCTGAACAAAACGACCGAGCCGTTTATTCGAATTCGACTGGAGCCAGGTGAAAACCAGTCGCCAACAGGCACCCGTCTGAAAGTTATCCGAACGGACGGTCACATCCAATTCCTGCACATCACCGGCGGCGGCAGCTACCTGGGCCAATCGACACGGGATCTGTTCGTACATGACGGAATCGAGTCCGTCGAAGTTCGCTGGCCAAATGGTTCGTCCGATACGATTGACAAACCGGTCGTGAATGATGGTGTTATGACTCTGCAAGCAGTCTCGGGAAATCAATAACGTCGCCTGGTGACGACGTGAGTCAAACCTGGTTGAATCGCCTGATTTTCCGGAGCGGCGGGTCATTTCCGGGCGTCACTGTTTGAGCGTTCAATGCTTTGATACAATTCGCGACTTGCCCTGATCAAGGTGGTGGAATGGTTGATGCCCGGATGTTCTCGAAGCGGTCTGGCCGCGAATCGCAATAATGGCAGTTAAAGAGTGGATAAGCCGTCGTGTTTTCTCGACGGTTCATGGAAACAATCTGGTCTACAACACCTGTTGGGAAGACCCCCGTCTTGATCGCGTCGCCTTGCAGTTGACCGCTGACGACAACGTCCTGGTGATCACTTCGGCTGGCTGCAACGCGCTCGATTATGTGCTGGACGGGCCGAATCACGTTCACGCCGTAGATATGAACCCTCGGCAGAATGCCTTGCTTGAGCTCAAGAAATCGGCTATCCGCGAGCTGTCGTTCCCCGATTTCTTTCGGATGTTTGGCGAAGGTTACCTGCCAGGCGTTTGCAAGCGCTACGCACCGACGTTGCGCAAGCACCTGTCCGAACGGTCCCGCGCCTTTTGGGACAAACGGATCAAGTGGTTCGATAATTCCCGCAGGTCATTCTATTATCGCGGTACTTCCGGTTCGTTTGCCCGGATGATCAGGATGTATACCGATCGCTTCATCAAGGTCCGTCCGGAAATCGAGGGACTGCTCGCCGCCCGCTCGATTGAGGAACAACAGGACATCTATTTCAACAAGATGTATGACAAATTCTGGACGGGTCTTATGAAGTTCACCATGAATCGCGACACGACAATGTCGATGCTCGGTGTTCCCAAGGCCCAGCGGCGTCAAATCGAAAGCCAGTACCCTGGCGGACTGGTCAAATACATTCAGGACTGCGTCGAGGCGGTCTTTGCCCGACTCCCCATGAACGACAACTATTTCTGGCGCCTGTATATGAACGGTGCCTACACGCGCGAATGTTGTCCCGAATACCTCCGGGAAGAAAACTATCACCGGCTTCGCGATGGATTGCTCGATTGCGTAACGACTCACACCGATTCGGTGCAGGGATTTCTGGAAAACTTCGACGGTCGTATTTCGCGCTTCATTTTGCTCGACCACATGGACTGGTTGTCCGATCACTTCTTTCCGTATCTCGAAGGGGAGTGGCAGGCGATTGTGAACCGGGCGACGCCTGACGCCCGCATTCTGTGGCGTAGTGGCGGACTGAAAACGGACTTTATCAACCTGGTTTCCGTTCAGCACAACGGCGTGAGGCGAAAGATCAGCGACATGCTGACCTACAATACCGAACTCGCCGCCGCGTTGCACGAAAAAGATCGAGTTCATACTTACGCCAGTTTCTACATCGCCGATTTGGCGACCTGATGCGGAGAGCAACCTGATGAGCTTTCGCACCGACCTGCGCGTCCTTTATAATATGGTCTTTCACCGCGGCAAGGGAGATTCTCACGCCGAACGACTTGAGAATTTCTACGGCAAGCAAGCGCAAGACTACGACGACTACCGCAAGCGTCTGTTGACCGGCCGCGAAGCCATGTATCAAGCGATCCCTGTTCCCGACGGCGGTGTTTGGGTCGATATGGGCGGGGGTACCGGCTGGAATATCGAGAACCTTGCAACATCCATCGACCGGATTCAGAAAATTTACGTTGTCGACCTTGCCGACTCGTTGCTCAAGGTCGCTGCCGAGCGCTTTCAAAAACGGGGATGGGACAACGTGCAAACCGTTTCCGCCGACGCGACAAAGTTTCGCCCCGACGAGGGTCGCGCCAACGTTGTCACGTTTTCGTACTCGCTTACCATGATGCCTGACTGGTTCGCTTCGATCGACAACGCCTGGGAAATGCTGGAACCGGGAGGCATCATAGGAGTCGTTGACTTTTACGTTTCACGCAAACATCCCGATCCGTCGCTCAAACGCCATGGCTGGTTCAATCGGACGTTCTGGCCCACCTGGTTCGCAATCGATAACGTCTTTCCATCGAGTGAGCACTTGCCGTACTTGCGTCACAAGTTCGAAGCGATCGAAATCATGGAAGCAAAGTGCAAGATCCCCTACATGCCGCTGGTCCGCATGCCCTACTACCGCTTCATCGGTCGCAAACCGGTTTTATCAGGAACAGCGTCAGCCTGAGAACAGGCTGGAACGTAGGCCGGTAACGAGGAGGCTTTGCGACGAAGTTCCGGCAATCGGTTAACGTAACTTCGGCAGTATCTCCTGCAGCGTGTCGGCAAAGTAGTCGACTTCGTCCAGCGTGTTGTAAACGTAGAAACTGGCGCGGCAACTGGCAGCGATTCCAAAGTGCTGATGCAAGGGCATCGTGCAATGATGGCCGGCGCGAATGGCGATCCCTTGCAAATCGACAAGGACCGAAATGTCTTGCGCGGAAACACCGTCGATGGCGAAACTGACGATGCCGCATGTCTTGTCGGCCGCAGGTCCGAGGATCCGCAGCCCTTCGATCTCACGAAGTCGCACCTGGGCCTGTCTTGCCAATCGCTGCTCATAGGACAATACCTGGGACAATTCGATATGACTGGAAATGTAATCGATCGCGGCACCAAGACCGATCGCTTCCACAATCGGCGGCGTCCCCGCTTCGAACCGGGCGGGCAAATCACCAGAAATAAAACCATCAACCGTGACGGTTTTGATCATGCTGCCGCCCCCAAGAAACGGGGGCATCGATTCCAGCAACTCGCGACGGCCGTATAAAATTCCGATCCCCGACGGACCCATCATCTTGTGCCCGCTAAAGGCGATGAAGTCAGCATCCCACTTCGTGACCGACGTTACCGCGTGCGGAACATGCTGCGCCGCATCGAGGACAACAATCGATCCTTGAGCGTGCGCAAGATCGACGAGCTGGCGCACGGGATTGACCGTTCCAAGCGTATTTGACACGGCCGTGAGTCCGACGAGTTTCGTGCGTGGTCCGAGTTTTCGCGCAAAGTCTTCAATATCAAGCTGGCCATCCGCTGTGATCCCCGAGAAGGCAATACGCGCGCCGGTTCGTTCCGCCAACTGTTGCCACGGAACAATATTCGAATGATGTTCCATAAGGGTTAGCAGGATTTCATCGCCGGACCGAACGTTACTATCTCCCCAACTTCGGGCAACCGTATTGATGGCGGATGTAGTTCCGCCAGTGAAGATGACTTGCTCGGCCTGAGGGGCACCGATAAGACGTTGAACTTTCACCCGCGCTTCTTCGTACAATCGCGACGCTTCCTCGCTAAGCCAGTGCGTTCCGCGATGGACGTTGGCGTAATGATTCTCGTAGCAATCGGTCATCGCCTGCATGACCGCCCGGGGGCGCTGTGCCGAAGCGGCATTGTCGAAATAGACAAGCGGTTTGTTGCGGTGAATGGTCTGCTGCAAGATCGGAAAATCCTCGCGCAGGTGCACGGGATCAAACGAGACAGCGGGTGCAGAGTTCGACAAATCAGTCATTTGAGACAATTCAGAAAGTGGCCAGTTCATACTTCGATTGTATCCCCGCGATACCGGTACAACTATCGCAATCGTACGGTTCGAGCGAAAGTAGCATGGCAATCCCCCGCAGTGATTTCCGGTGGAGGACCACCAGGCAACGAAAGGACTACGGGTGTTCAGGCGGGATCGGTGCACCATGCGGGTCGACATTTGTCGAATCGGTCGCTTCCTGCAACTGTTCTCGCAAACCGATATCGGTAAAGTGCTCGAGCCGTTCGGCCTTGTCGTGAATCCGGTCGGCTTCCAGTCCCGCATGCGAAACGAGGTACTGTTCCCACAAACGGTGCGAGCGCACAAGCTCTCTTGCTCGTTCGCGTCCCTTGTCTGTCAAACCGAGCAGCGCCCTTTCTCGCGATACCAATCGCAACTGCGAAAGCCGCCAAAGTATCGCTTGCAGGGATATGCCGCTGGCGAACAAGGCGGGCTTTAACTCGTCGGCCGTAACGCGCAGCCCGGTCCCCTGCTCTTCCCTTCGATACAGAAACGCCAGGATATCGTCCGCCAGAATCGTCCAGGCCAGCACGCGACGACGAATCACTTTCATCATCACTCCATGCCTTGGCGCAAATGTCATCGCCAGCAAAAAAATCAAGCCTGCAGCAACTGCCATCATCCCCGCTGTCGTCGTGCTCCGGAATCCGAACCAGCCGGGAACAACGATCGCGCCCAGGTGACCGAAAACCGCTGCGCAGACGGCAAGTACAACCGACAAACCGATCATCACGGCTAACCGATCTGTCAACAAGTAAGCTGCCGCCGGTGGCACGATGAACATGGCTACGACCAGGATATTGCCGACGCTTTCAAAACTGGCCACGGCAGTAACCGCCACCAGGATCATCAACAAGTAATGAATCAATCGCGCATTGAAGCCGGACGTGGTCGCCAGCGCCGGGTCGAACGAACTGATCCGCAGCTCCTTGAAAAAAAACAGCACGAACGCCGCATTGATCAGACAGACGACACCAAGCGTTACCACCGCTCGCGGGATGAACCATCCCAAAACCGGAATCGTGTCCAGCGGCGTTGTTTCGATTGAACCATAAAGGACGCAGCCAGGATCGAGATCGACGTGATCGGCCGCTTGCACAATCATGATCAGCCCAAGTGCAAACAGCGAAGTGAATACGACGCCCATCGAGGCGCCTTCATCGACATGACCCGTTCCGCGAATCCATTCGGTGAGTAACGCGGTCAATATTCCCACGACAACCGCACCGATAAACATTGGCAAGCTGCTGCGACTTTCGGTAATCAGAAAAGCTGCCGCCAGGCCCGGCAATACAGCGTGACTGATCGCGTCGCCCAGCAAACTCATCCGCCGCAACACCAGAAAACAACCGAGCAGCGACGAGGCGACCGCACACAGCGCTCCGGCCAGCACGATCCAGCCGTCGAAATTCCACATCCAGTTAATGGCTGCCAGCATCGGTGCCTCCATTCGGATGGCCAGCAGCAGCCACTGTTTCCGACACAACAATCCGGTGCGGACTGGCGGGCATTTCGACCGATCGTTTTTCCAGAAGCAATTCGAGTTCGGCAACGATCTCCGGTTCGAGTATGTGCTCAATGGCATCGGCGTCGCGGTCGACCTTGCTCGTCGCCACTTCCGCATACTGGATCAGGTAGAGTTCCCACAATCGATGTTGGCGCGTCAAACGAATCGCTTCGATCAACCCGCGCCGATGCAAACGGACGGAGTCAAGGTCGTAATCAACCAGGCCAGCCCGATCGGCACCATGAATGGCGCGCAGCAAACGCCACCGCGACCAGCTTCGCCGATTCAGAAGTTCACTGACGGCAACAGGCCGACCCACCAGGTCGTTTTCGTCCAGCACCCCACGCGACTCATGCCAGTCATAGTTGTCCTGATGGCCTGCGCCTTTTTTTTCAACCATTTCGAACACGGCGCGCAGCAAATGTTGTCGATCGACATTGCGGTTGACCATCCAGCGTCGCACAGTTCGCAACAACACACCGCGCCTTGTTCCGAACACCAAACTGATCATAAAAAACGTGGCGCATACCAGAACGATCATCGCCCCCGACGGCAGCTTGTAGAAAAGTGCGCTGGCCGCGGCACCGATGTACCCGCAGACGGCCCCGACAATGCCGGACAAGACAAACAATTTCCATGTTGACTCCGTCCAAAATCGTGCTGCCGATGGGGGAATGACCAGCAAGGCGATCATCAGAATCAATCCGACGGCCTGCAAGCCAACAATCGTGACGACAATGATCAATGCCATCAAACAGAAATCCAGAAATCCGACCGGCATACCGCGCGAACCGGCGAATCCTTCATCGAAACATACCAGCGTCAGTTCCTTAAACAACAAAAGGCACACGCCGATGCTGATCACCGCAGCAGTGCCGATCAACATGGCATCGTGGAAACCCATTGACGCCGTCTTGCCGAAGATGAATCCTTCGAGGCCAGCCGCATTCCCGCCCGATAATTGCTGGGTTATGCTGAGCAGCGCAACACCCGCTCCAAAAAATACACTCAGAACGATTCCCATTGCCGCATCTTCCTTGAGCCGTGTCAAGTTGCGGATCGCCAGAATCGAGCCGACACCCAACATCCCTGATGCCGTCGCGCCCGTTAGCAGGAACCACAGCGACTTTCCGTCAAGTCCCCATGTCGTTGCAAAAAGGAACGCCGCAGCAATGCCAGGTAATGTCGCGTGACTCAAGGCATCTCCCATCAAGGCTCGCCGACGCAATAACGCAAAACTGCCAACCATGCCTGCCGCACAGCCAAGCAACGTCGTGCCGAAAACGACCATCCGCGTGTTGTAGTCTTTTAGAAAAAGCACGCGCGTCCACTGTTCCAGTGATGGCCATTCAATCGATCGATCCGTCAGAGAGTCGCTTGTCGATCGGTTGACGGGCGGTTGCTGCGCCGTCAACGAAGCTGGAGCGATCGATACGACGAACAGAATCGCTGCACAGGCGATTGAGCGACCGGCGATCATAGCGACCGACCCTTGCGCCGCATCGCTTCTGAAACTTCGTCCAGCAGCGTCAATCGCCCACCATAAGTCTTCTGCAGGTTCTCGGTGGTGAAAACTTCCTTGACCGGGCCGTGTACCACAATTCGCATGTTCAACAAAATGACGTAGTCAAAATATTCGGGAACCGTTTGCAAGTCATGATGGATTACGATGGAAGTCTTGCCCCGTGATTTCATTTCTCGCAATATGTCAACAATGGCAAGTTCGGTCGCCGCATCGACGGCCGCGAACGGTTCGTCCATCAAGTACAAATCTGCATCCTGAACCAGCGCTCGTGCCAGAAATGTCCGTTGCTGCTGGCCACCCGATAACTGACTGATTTGTCGCCGCGCCAAATCCGCGATCCCGACGCGACGCAGTGCCTCCATAGCCGCCAGTCGATGTTTTTTCCCCACTGGCCTGAACCAGCCGATCTCGCTGTACAAACCCATGGCAACCACATCCAATGCATCGACGGGAAAATCCCAGTCGACGCTTTCGCGTTGCGGAACGTATCCAACACGATGCCGGTTCTGCCGATACGTTTTTCCAAATACCTGAACCCGCCCTGATGCGCGCGGGATCAAGTCCATGACCGCCTTGAGCAAAGTACTCTTGCCTGCGCCGTTGGGACCCACGATCCCAACCAGCGAACCGGGTGGGATATCGAAACTCACGTCCCAGATAACGGGCTTGCGATGATAGGCGACCGTCAAGTCGTATACGGAAAGCGGCGTTGGTTCGTCGATCGAAGCGCCGCTGATCCCGGCAGGCTTCAGGGGTCGGTTGGAAGTCAGGGACATGGCTGGGTCTTATTTTCCGTCAGCAAGTGCAATGGAAAGTTCGCCATTGAGTCCCCGTTCCGGTGCTTCACCACCAAGGGCTCTCGCTACGAGTGTGATGTTGTGGTCCAGCATCCCGATATAAGTCCCTTCATAAGTTCCACTCGCGCCCATCGCATCGGAAAACAATTCGCCACCAATCACGACTTCATGCCCGCGCGAACGCACCCCCTCGACCAGCGCTTCAATGTTTTTTCGCGGCACACTGCTTTCCACGAACACGGCCTTGATTTTTCTCGCGACGAGCATGTCGACAAGTTCGTTGATGCGTTGCAAACCCGCTTCCGATTCCGTCGAAAGTCCCTGAATTCCGTAAACTTCGATTTGATAAGCCTTGCCGAAATAATTGAAAGCGTCATGCGAAGTTATCAAAACCCGACGTTCCCCGGGAATCGACTGAATTGACTTTACGCCGTACTCATGCAATACAGCAAGTTTTTTCCGGTAGATATCGGCATTGGCTTGATACTCGGCAGCATGCGGCGGATTAAATTCGCTCAGTGATTTGGCGACGGAATCCACGCACAACGACCAAATCGATACATCCATCCAGACGTGCGGATCGTAATGCCCCCCTGCGTCCTCCGGTTCGTAAAGCTCGTTGGGATCGATCAATTCGGTTACTGCAAATACGGGTTTGTCGCGACCGACCTTGACCAGCGTGTCCGTCATTTTTCCTTCCAGCATCAAACCGGAATAGAAAACGATATCGCCCGCCATGATCGTTTGCACATCGTCCCGCGTTGCCTTGTACAAATGGGGATCAACGCCCGCACCCAGGAGCTGGTGGACTTCGACATAACTCCCTCCGACATTCCGGACGATATCGGCTACCATTCCCACCGTAGCGACCGCCTGAATCGGTCGATTGGTCACGCCGGAATCCTCCCGCTTTTTCGACAATTCCGTACCAGACGAATTGCAACCCGCAGTAAGCAGCATCACGGGCAATAAACACAGCAGTTTTCCAACCATTCGAGCCCCTTCCGGGAACTGTGAGCGCTTGCGGTATTATAAATGGAAACCGCTTTCAAAAATGTAGCATGTGCTACACTTAAGCAGTCTAGCCTTTGCAGCGAGTTTGTCAAGCTTGATGTTTCGGCTCGTTGATATAGGGCTCATGCAATTTGACGGGCTCGACCGTCGCTTTCCTCAACCTTAAATTCAACATTTCGACAAAGAGCGAAAAGCCCATTGCAAAATAGATATAACCCTTGGAAATATGGTTGCCAAATCCTTCAGCAATCAACGTGAACCCAATGAGCAAAAGAAAACTCAGTGCCAGCATCTTGAACGTCGGATGCCGTTCGACGAAATTGCTTATCGGACCGGCAAAGGCCATCATAAACACAACGGCTATCACGACTGCCGAAATCATGATGCTGATGTTATCCACCATCCCGACCGCCGTGATGACCGAATCAAGTGAGAAAACAATGTCAAGCAACAGGATTTGAATAATGACGTTGCTAAAGGAAGGCTTCACGCGCCCCGAAGAATGACCTTCTTCACCTTCCAGTTTCTGATGAATCTCACGCGTTGCTTTCGTCAACAGAAACAAGCCGCCGATGATCAGGATAAGGTCGCGTCCCGAGATTTCATGTTCATTGATGGAAAAAAGGGGCGCGGTCAAACGAATCACCCAGGATAATGAGAATAACAGCCCGATCCGAATAAACATCGCCAAACCCAGACCGACATAACGCGCTTTCGCTTGCTGCGAGGGAGGAAGTTTGCCCGCCAGAATTGAAATGAAAATGA
Organism: Pirellulaceae bacterium; assembly: GCA_031414755.1. Lineage (GTDB taxonomy): Bacteria > Planctomycetota > Planctomycetia > Pirellulales > Pirellulaceae > CAJQPP01. The sequence continues at coordinate 23,944 of JANNWJ010000051.1, forward strand.
CATTATCAATCCCAAGAACAATTTCCAGCGCCAGCAACGTAACGAAGGCAATCCAGGCTTGCGGGTCAGCGATCCAGTCCATCAGTTTCTCCAAGGTTCAAATCCTATCCCTGCCACTCGCTGTCCCATGTGCGAGACCGGGAGTCTCAAGTTGAGCAGTATACCAAATGACAACTCCGATTGGCAAAGCACCAAACATCACGAAGGCGTTTCCGGACGATCGATCAGGCTCTCCATCGGGAAATGCGACCGACCCCGTCCGGGAAAACACGACCGACAACGGTTCAGTTTCGCGTGCGCCAATCGAGGCCTGATAGATTGGCGAGAGCAAGTTGCAAGGCGTGCGTTCCGAGACGACCGTATCCTTGCGCGCTAACGGCCAGGTACAATTGGCGGGCAAGTGCAAGGCCAGGCAAGGCGAGTTGCATACGGGCCGCTTCATCCAGCGCGATTCCCATGTCCTTGATAAAGTGTTCAACAAAAAAACCGGGGTCGAAATTATTGGCAACGATTCGCGGCGCGAGATTGGCAAGTGACCAACTGCCTGCCGCGCCGCCGCCGACACTTTTCAGGACGCTTTCCAGATCGAGTCCGGCACGATGTGCGTAAAGTAACGCTTCGCATACGCCGATCATCCCGCTGGCGATCAGGGTCTGATTGACCATTTTGGTGTGCTGCCCGGATCCGGCGGGCCCTTGATAAACCCACGTACTGCCCAACAATTCCCAAATCGGCGCTAGCCGATCCACAACCGCCGCATCCCCGCCGATCATGATCGAAAGTGTTCCGTTCCGCGCCCCGATATCACCGCCGGAAACGGGGGCGTCGATCGATGCCACTTTTTTTGATTGCGTCAATTCGGCAATTCGCTGAGCCAGTGACGGTTGACTGGTGGTCATGTCGACAATGACGGAATCGGGTCGGGCTCGCGCGAGAACGCCATCGTGTCCAAGGATAACTTGTTCGACATCTTGAGGAAAACCGACGATTGAAAAAGTGATATCGGACTGTGCAGCGACTTGTCCAGGCGTATCGCACCATGTCGCTCCGCCGTTGATCAGGCCAAGTGCCTTGTCGCGTGTTCGACTGAAAACCGACAACTGATAGCCAGCCTTTTGCAGATGTCCGGCCATCGAAGCGCCCATGACCCCCGTTCCAATCCAGCCAATGCGTGTATTGTCCGGTTGAATTTGAATTGTCGACATCAAGATTCCTTACAGGGTTACCACTATCTGATCGCCAAAGAAAACGCCGATTCAATTCCCGCTAGGGATTTTTGTCCGAATCGTTGGCAGTTTCGGCGATTTCACCGGAAGGCTCGTTTTCCTTGACGGGATTGGCAACGGTCCAAAAAACATAATGAGCCCGCTGGGACATGTTGACCAGGTCCGGTTTCCCCTTGTCCGGAATCGATTCCATCGTGATCACGGCTGTTCGTAACAGTGGGCTGCGCTGAACGACGCGGGCCACAGTTCCCAGACCGAAGTCCGAATGGAAATGACCACAGAGGTGAACAACGACTTTGCGCTTGTGGGAATTGACCGCCAAATAGTCGGTGATGGCTTCGGCCATGGCATCGTCTTTGAGGCACTGCGATTTATAGAAGAGATTTAGTTTTTCGGCACCATCCGCTCCCATATGATCTTTCATTGTCGACTGAAACTTGAACCAGTATGCATCTTCGGGTGTCGTCACGGTGCGGGGCATGAAAGCGAGATCGAGAAGATCAACGGGTTTACTTGCCGCAACATCGGATGCCAGGCGGCGCGGAATATTGGCCGCCAGCACCGGAATATTTTTTTCGCGGGCATATTCAATGATCGGCCGGTAGTGCTGTTGATAGTTCGGCCATGGTCGCGAACTCGCAACAAATGCCTCTTCGGCAATTCGGCCACACAGATAGTCGTCCACGACCCCTTGCACGTCTCGTTCGAACTGCTCGGTCGAAATGACCAGGTCGAGACCGCGATCAACGAGCCCCTGGATGACTTGTAATTGAAAAACATGCCCCGAGTCGTTGTCGTGCTGTTCACCAAGGAAAACAACGTCGCAATGAGTTAGCTCGTCGATTAGATGGGCCATTTCGAC
>JANNWJ010000052.1:0-13151 GCA_031414755.1 Pirellulaceae bacterium
GATCATTACGATCGTGCAGGCATTGCGAAAGTTCCCGAGCCCGCCGACTCCATGCGCGTACAGTCAACGACACCGGTTTTGGGGATGGCTGTCCGTGTTCATGATGTCAATGACCGCGCTGACCGGGTGGGGGTTTTACATTGTGGCATTCGTGGCGTAGGAGTAGTTCGATCAATCATGTTTGTTGTTCGCGCTCGCGATCAAAACGTATTCGCAGCAAGAACATACTGATCACGGAGTGATCAGCGACCATCGGGTCGGTGCTACTTATTCCATTTCAGGACGGTTGCGCAATGTGACATTCGCCTGGCGTTCTTCGCCCTGCGACAAATATTTTATGGCAATATCGTCCCCAACCTGATGACTCGCGATACAAACAATGAGCTGGTTGAATTCGGTAACGCGCAAACCATCGATTTCAAGGATCTGGTCATCTACCAGAATTCCCGCTACTTCCGCCGCACTTTCGGGGACAACCGTCAACACTGTGCAAACCTGTATCACTTCTCCGGATTCGGTGATCACCACATCGGATTGCACCGATACTCCCAGGAAAGCATCGTGGCCGGTTGCGTCAACCACCACGGCCGGATTCGTTTCCAGAAATTTCAATATCGTTGCCGGTTTGTATCGGCAGCGAGTTAACGAGATTACCTGCAATCCGGGGACTCTTGCAAATTCGACAATGAAATCGTCCGGGATTTCACAATCTGTAAAGGCAATAATCGGAACGGATGGAAGCAGCCGCATCAACACAAGGCCTTTTAGGGTGCTTTCGTCTACCGACGTAATGATGGCTGTTGGTTGATTGGAAAATCCGCCCTGAACCATTCTGCCATTAACGATAATTGCCTGATCACGTCGCATCTCCGGCAACGAGACAGGTCGTTCCGAAGTCCCTTCCATCAACACCTCTTTCATGCGCTGCATGATCGTCGTTTCATCAGCCTGAAAGATCTCGTTAATCTCGGCCGAAAGAATTTCATTGTCGGGCCTGACCGAATTGTGTTTTAGTGGTGCCTGTTCAACTTGCTCCGGCTCCATGGCAAAACCATTTTGGATGACCATGACCTGCACACCACCCTGCACAAATGGTTCATCCGGTTCGGCCGCGCGAAAACCAATTCCACATTCCCGGATTTGCTCCCGGATCTTCCCGGCTTGTTCGGTTTTCCAGCGACTGGCAATCTGGCTGGCAGAATTCCTGAAGTGCGGAAATCCATGGTTTGTCAAATATTCCATGGCACATGACAGTCGCATCATTTCAGACTCGACAATCGCCCGCGCCCCGATATCCTGCAGGATTCTTGCGCTGCGCATGGCAGATTCCGGAGTCCTACCGATCACTTTTGCCGCGAGAGACCGGGCGGCCGGCACTCCGATACGAATCAAGTCGCGTTCCGCCGATTCCCGAATTTTGAAGTCATCATTTTCAAGATTCCCAATGAGCGTTTCGACCTCCAATGGAGAAAGGTCGCTCGATTGCGCACAGGCAATGGTTGACGGGAAAGCACTTAACACGCCCAACCCGCTTGTCAAATAGACGAGAAGTCCCGTTTTTAAAAAAACGCGTTGCGTCGACATTTCCTCACCCGGCCGGCTCAATTGGAATTGGCGTACTCCATCTTATCGGTTTTCCCGATTCCGGTCGATCTTGAATTGGGACCCGGTATCAACGGCCTAAAAATGGTATTTTCAGGGCTAATCTGGAATGTCGGTACCCGACAAGTTCTTTTTTTTCTGTGACGGGACACTTATACTGGGTAGCGCGGGCGATTGGTTCCTGTTGCAGACAGGATATTTATGAAACATGTTCGAAGTTACAACTTGCGAGTGTCGGGTTCGCGGTATGTCTGTGCGATTTCAGCAAGCGTCATGTTGTTGCCGGGAATCTACCAAACAGGATTATCAACGACGGTTCAACAAAACGTGGCTAACGAATCGGTTAACGCACCTCGTCTGAATGACGAACTAATTGATTTCTGGATCAGTCAATTGACCAGTGATGATTTTGGAATTCGCGAGTCAGCCCGAACTCAATTGCTGAATGCTGGCGGCATTGCCATGCCGCAACTCGAACGACACCGGGATGCCACCAACAGCGAATTGCGCCTGTCGGTCGCGCGATTACATGAATCCATTGCTGACGCGATCGCCGCAAATCAGATTCAATCCTTCCTTGACAACAAGGCGACGTTGTCTGGATGGCAAGTCTTTCAGAAACATTTTGGAGACACGCCTGAAAATCGCCGCTTGTATGCCGAGATATTCCGAACGGAACAAAAGTTGCTTGAACAACTGGATTCGGTCGACGTGTTGCCTGTCGATCTGCTCCATCGACTGATTCGGGGACAACAAAGCGAACTTGCGCACAGTTCCCAACCAAATATCCAACAGTTACCGGTACTTGCAACGGTTGTCTCGGAACTTTTCGGTACGACCGAACAGGCCCTACTTACATCAACCGGTCAAACTTCCTTGCAGATTCAAATATCACTTGCCCAGATGGTCACTGACCCGGGATTCCAGCAGTGGATTCACCAGCCACAACCAATGAGCGAACTCGTCCGTCGCTCACTTATCGAATGGATTACGGCTGAGACAACAAGTCCCATTTTGATTTCATCGAAAATCAGTGTCGCCAGCCTGCTCGAATCAGGTGAATCAATTCCATTGTGTCTGCAATGCCTTGATTCCCGTGACGTACCAGCAGCGAATCGTCGCACAGCAATGGAATTGATTGTCCGATTCGGCGACACTCGCCAAATTGCGGCCCTGGAGAAACATATCGACGATGCGTTAATTGTATACCAGCAAGCTCCCCATTCGATCGATTCGTCCCGGACAACCTTGAATACTTGCCAAATGGGAGACATCGCGCTGGCCAGCCTGGTTTTGATTACCGGTCAGGAACTGCCGCGATTTGGATTTGCAAATACCAAAACCGAAAACGGGAAAACCCTGCCCCCCGTCGACAGACTTGTTTTTCCTGACGAGAACACCCGCCGAAAAGCTCGTCAGCAATGGCGCGAATTTCGCGCTGAAAACCTCGACTGATACACCTTACTCACCAAAAAGATCAACGATCCACACCCCCTTCCACGCACTTCCCCAACCGACAGATAGTCGCCGCCATGGCCAAGTTGAAACCGGCTCGAACGTTACTCGCGTGTCAGTGGCGCGACGTCGTTGCCATGAATTTTGAGGTTGATGATCGCGCCGTCACGCCGCATATCCCGGCGGGAACACGCATCGCCAAATACAACAACCATACGGTTGTTACACTCATGGCCAAAAACACCCGCGAATTGCAACCATGGGGCGGGTCGTTGACTCTTTTTCGTTCAGTGCTTTCCATTGACTTGCGCTGCTACGCCCAATACGAAAGTAAAAACGGAATCCTGATAGGCCATGTTTTGTTGAAGCATATTATTTCCAACAAGATGTGCGGCCACTTGCTCAGATTCCTTTACAAACAGCCTTGTGCCGTACAGTCAATTACACACACGGCGACGAATTTTGAATCCGCGCAACGCGACGCCCTGCCATCGGCCGATTATCGCTGGACGACCAGTGGCCATGAAAACCATTTCTCGGTCAAAGCCCGGGACGTCGGCCGCAAACTAACCGGGAATTCACGCGAGGAATTCGTGTTGCATCAACGTTATCGATTTGCGGAATCCCGCCGCGGCACTATTGCTTACGAAATCCGGCAAACTCCGTGGGTCGTTTGGCGCGCATCGTCCGGAAGCTATGAATGTGAGAAATCCGAATTCGTTGATGCCGCTTTCGGGAAATTTTTGCGAAAACCGACGACTGTGCACATGTCGTCCGGCGGCGAAGTAAAAATCTACAAGCCGACGCTGCTTGCCAAACTTTGAATAAGTGAGATCGATTCGATCGAGACGCCAAGCCTCTCACTTGAAATGGCCATTGGAACAATTAAGGCGAATTAAGGCGAATTAAGGCGAATTACGGCGAATTGCCGACCAATTGCGGAAACTCTATAATTCGAAATTAACGTTCGGAATGGACAATACCGGCGACGGAGCCTTGTTCGCCGAATATTTCTCCCAAAAAACTGTTCCTTCAACCGACAGGGCTGAAATGAAATATCTACCAGTCAAAACGGCAATCGTCCATTTGTCCCTCGGGCTTTCTGTCGCAATCGGACTTGCCCTTGTCCTGCTCACGGACCCTTGTATGGCGCGACAAGCGGTTGCTGACGCGCCACCCCCGAAATCTGCGGAATCCCCGGAAGTTGCTGCCGAAGATTCCATGGATATCGGCCACTTCATGCGAATCCGTATCGACCGCGAGGGCGATCCTGTTGCCATGGAAACATCTGTCACGCGCTATGTTGGGACCAACGCGAACGGTGATCGAATCACCATCGACCTCATTGGCGTCGTTCATGTTGGCGAGTCGAAATACTACGAACAGTTCAACCAGCTATTTGAAAAATACGATGCGCTTCTTTACGAACTTGTGGCCCCCGAGGGAACGGTTATTCCCAAAGGTGGTCGTGAGGAGGAGGGCGTATCCAACCCGATTGCCATGGTGCAAATGGGAATGAAGTCGATGCTTGGACTCGAATTTCAGCTCGACCATATCGACTATTCGGCCGATAATTTCGTTCACGCCGATATGTCGCCGGATGAATTTTCCGAAAGTATGACGAAAAACGATGAAAGCTTTTTCAAAATGGCCTTGAAAGCCGTTGGGCAAGGCATTGCCCAGCAGCATTCGCCCAAAAACAGCCTGATCGAAGCCGATTTGCTTATGGCCATGTTTTCAAGCAACCGCGAACGAGATTTGCGGCGGATGATGGCCTCGCAAATGCAGGACATGGAATCCGGCATGGTTATTTTTCAAGGGAAAAATGGCTCAACCATAATCAACCATCGGAACGTCAAGGCATTTGAAGTCATGCAAGCGCAGATCGATGCCGGCAAATCGCAAATCGGCGTTTTTTATGGTGCGGGTCACTTGCCCGATATGGAAAAACTTCTGGTCAACGAGCATTCCATGAAACGCGGCGGCCAGTTCTGGATGGAAGCGTGGAATCTTCGCTAGTGCGGCCGATGTGCGGCAACACCTATCGGGGACTTCTGGAAATTCGCCCTGGTCGTGCTTCGTCGATTACGATAGCGTCAATCAAGCTCAGGACCCCGGCAACACGCCGACACGAATTCAGTGCGTTGTCGCGTTGTTGAGCACTTTCAAGTCGACCCGAGATCGTAACGATTCCCTTGTCGACCTGAACCACAAGGTTTTGAAATCCGGGGATTTTTTTTCGGTCCAGATACATTTGGACTCGATGACTCACGTCGAAATCGTCAAACCGAAACTGTGTCGAACCTGTTTGAGAATCATAGGTCATGTTGCATCCTTTCATTCTTCTGGCAATCAAAGGGCCTTCGCAGAACGTTTCTCCTGTTGAAGAAATGGTCACCCCTGATCACTTCTGGATTGTATCGAGCCGGGGCACAAGGCGTTCACGAAAAAACCAAATCAAGGGCAAAATCTTCTGCAGTGCCAGCATTCGCAATGCGGGCGGCGACAACTTTCCATGGAGAACAAGTAACCGGGTAGAAAAGCGGACACAAAACTTGCCTTTGATCATGGGGACAGTTACTTTCGAGCGCACCTGATTCTTTTGCCAGTAGGTAGCTGGTCGCCAGGCATTTCCTGGTCGTCAACTCAGGTTTACAGAAATGGGAAATGCTCACATACTTACGCTCTTCCGAATTGCCAGTAGCTATCGGACCCTCACCCGGCGAGCAGGAGTTTGATGTATGTCACGATTAGCGATCAGTGAATTTTCCACTTACCGTTGGTCGCTCGAACAGGAGATTCAAGAACTATCGCGACGGGGAATTCACGAGATCGGAATCTGGCGTACAAAACTGACTGACGGCGACATCGATTCGGCTGCTGATGCCCTGTATTCTGCCGACATGAAAGTATCCAGCCTGTCATGGGCCGGCGGATTTACTGGCAGTTGTGGAATGACGCACGACGAAGCGGTCGAAGACGGCATTTCGGCTATTCGAACGGCAGCACGAATCGGAACCCAGTGCCTGATTGTGCATCCTGGCAGTTCAAAGGGACACACGCGCAATCACGCCGCGCGACTTTTAAGACTGGCGATTGATCGCATGCTACCAGTGGCCATGGATTTCGGGGTAAGCCTTGGAATCGAACTGATGTGCCGTCGTCAATCACCCGCCTGGACGATTTTTGAGTCGATTGAACAGCCGATATCCCTGGTCAAGCAGTATTCGGTCAACAACCTGGGATTGATTCTGGATTTATACCACGTCGGCCATCAACCTCATTTACTGCAACGCATCCGGGAACTGTGTCCTCACCTGGCGCTCGTTCAGGTTTCGGACCGGACCCTCTGCGAACAAGGGCACACTCATCGTTGTCATATCGGCGACGGGACTATACCGGTCCAGAGCTGGTATGACGCGATTGAAGAAGCCGGGTATCAGGGACCGTATGAATTTGAATTGCACGGTCCGAACTTTCGCCCGACGCGCTACCGAAAAATGCTGGACGATTCGATCTCGCGTTTGCAGCAACTTCATCAACAGAGCCTCCTGAATCGCAGCTTGTCCGCTTCGTAACACGCGCGCTCACGCAGTTCGAATCCATGCTTGTCATCAACGAACAAATATCGATACCGCTACGAGAATTCCTGTTTACCTATTCCCGCTCCAGTGGCCCCGGCGGGCAAAACGTGAACAAGGTGAATACCAAGGTCCATTTGCATTGGGATTTGTCAAAAACAACGTCGCTTCCTCCCGATGTACTTGCCAGGCTGAGAAGCCAGCAGATGCGCCAAATCTCGAACGACGATCTCTTGTTCCTTGCCAGTCAGCGTTTTCGCGATCAAGGGCGGAATGTCGCTGATGTTCTAAAAAAACTCTCGGAAATGATTCGGGCTGCAGCAATCCGCCCCAAATCGCGAAAACCAACTCGGGTGTCACGCCGTCAAAAACAACGCCGGCTCGACAACAAGCGTCGACAATCCGAAAAGAAACAAGGGCGACAACAACTTTAATTGTCCCCGAAATCAGAAAAAAAACAAAAATCATCACTTCCTTGCCAATAAACGCATCGTTGCGGCGAATTTCGTGACTGGCCCGGACTTTTTACCCCTAACAATGGTAGTGATGATATGTTTGGAAATGCCACGTGGTTTCGATCGGAATCCAGATCCATTGCACCGGCGCCCCGAACTTTCAGGGGTTGGGGATATTATGGAATTTGGCTGGCGGCCATTTTTGTTCCTGCCGGATTGCTTTTGCTCCGGGTTCAGGTTCCTGAAGCCCTGATTTGGACCGGCGTCGCGGTTTCCGGACTTCTTTTTGATTTGCGACGACTCCGCAATGATATCCGGCAACGCGCCGCCATCGAACGGATGCACTTTATTGACGACGACGGCCAGAACAGGCAGGCCGATACCGACAATTATGTTCTTGAGATTCGTCAATAGCACCCGGACTGTGCCGATCCGGTTTTCCGGTTCAGTCTGGAAAATGGCCTTCGAATTCCCCGAATTGGACGATTGGGCATCTGTGCGCCGGGAGCGTCGTTCTGTAATCTAGAAATGTCGTTTCCTTGCCAATCGAATCCTCTTTCCTGTTGCCAACAGGATTGAATTGCGGTCGTAGCCAATGTCGGAGTATGTGGCCGGCAATTTATGTTTGCCGTCGGTTGCCACAAGTTCCGATTCACGACTTTCAATATTTGCCGAATTCCAAAAATGCCTGAACGCGAGGACATCGACAACATCCTGAACACATGGCCATTCGATTCGCTTGGTCAAAATGTTCGAAAAATTGACGTGGCAGATCGCTCTGTTTTGCAGATGCGCGTTGACATGGGAATCCTGCAACTGGAAGTCGACAATCGTCCTGATGGCACTCGCCCACACGACTTTCCAACGTATCTGGATTACCTGATTGCCCAAACGGTGACGGAGACAGGGATGAAACTTGCGGAACTGCAGTGCGTGGAAGTCGACCGGGAGTTTGTGCAATTTTATCATCGCCGCGTTTGCTGGTTACAACTCAAGGAATTCAGGTTGGCGGTGCGCGACGCGGACCATACGTTGCGGTTGATGGATTTTTGCCAGATGCATTCGCCCAGCGAGCAATGGACGCTGTCCCATGAACAGTATCGCCCGTTTGTCCTTTATCACCGGACCCAGGCTTCGGCGTTGGAGTTACTTCAGCAAGATGGCGGGCCCGAATTGGCAATCGAGGAAATCAACCACGGGCTGGACGTTTTACGCCAGCTTTTTGTCGATTTCGAAGCCGAAGAGCAATTCGACGACGACGAACTGGTCAAACGCCTTTCGGAATTCCGGGAGAGTCTTCGGGATCGATACGAGATTGGCAAAACGCTGCAAGAACAACTGGCCGAGGCCGTCGCGGACGAACACTATGAGCTGGCCGCCAAACTAAGGGATCGTCTGAACAATCGCGACAGACACTGACCATTTAATCGATACGTCGTAGCACCAACATGCAATAAAAAAAGGCTGCGATGTTTTCGCGGCCTTTTTTTGATTTATCGTTTTTGATTTTTGGCTACGAGGCCATCCTCGGCGAGCCAAATTCAACCCGGCGACGGCCAAGTTGTTGTTGCAGGCGAGTGACAATGCTGCTGTGCATTTGGCTGACGCGGCTTTCACTGAGATCCAGTGTCGCGCCAATTTCCTTCATTGTCAGTTCTTCGTAGTAGTAAAGGATGATGATCAGGCGTTCGTTACGGTTGAGCCCTTTGGTTACCAGCCGCATCAAGTCGTTCTTTTGAATGCGTCGGGTTGGATCCTCTCCTTTTTTATCCTCGAGAATGTCGATTTCGCGAACATCCTTGTAACTGTCAGTCTCATACCACTTCTTGTTGAGACTGATCAGGTTCACGGCGTTGGCGTCGGACATCATCTTTTCCAGTTCCGGGACCGACAGCTCCATGTGGGCTGCCAGTTCCTGAACGGTTGGTGTTCGCCCCAGTCTGGCTTCCAGTTTCTTGGTTCCCGCATTGAGCTTGCTTGCCTTGGAGCGAACCAGTCGCGGGACCCAATCCATACAGCGAAGTTCATCCAGCATTGCGCCCCGGATTCGGGGAACGCAATACGTTTCGAACTTGACGCCGCGATCGAGATCAAACGCATCGATCGCGTCCATAAGTCCAAAAACGCCTGCCGATACCAGATCGTCCAGTTCCACGCCATCCGGCAACCTTTGCCAGATGCGCTCGCCATTGTATTTGACCAGTGGCAGATATCGCTCGATGAGTCGATTCCGCAAATCCTGGCAGTCTTGACCTTTTTTGTATTCGATCCAGACCTGCTGAATTTCGTCCGCATTAGCAACGGGTGTCGCCATGCAATCCTCCATGATTGACTATCGAATGCGCTAATAATTTTTTCGTGGGGACGGCGAAAACAATTTCGCACGCGTTGAATGACTTGTCCAATTGTCCAAACCATCCCTTGTGCCGGCTACGATTCAAAAGGTTGAAACATAGCGAGACACCTGTCATCTATCGGTTCCTGCCAACTTGAGACTTGTCCAAAAAAATGAAAGTTCTTCCTGTTGGGAAAACTTTTTCTGTAAAAATTACAAAGCCAAAGTTTCGCCGTTTTTAATCATCAGGCCGCAACGTACTGAATCCCCGTCAGTTCCAGAATTGCAATTGTTTCAATTTTTGTATCTCTCGAAATCTCATCCGGCGACGTTACAAATACCGAGACTCCCGTTTGCATCAAAAGACGCTGCAATGGAGCACGAAGTCGCATGGGAACGACTAATGCTACCGCGTTCGAATTCTGGATGGCCCCCGCGATCAAATCTGCCAAACGGTCCAGCGAAGACGGTTCGAGGATGAGCCGGCGCTGCCCCTGTTCTACGCTGGCACGGCCACCAAGCCACATCTGCGATGCTTCATTCAGTTCGATCACGCGAACAACGCCCTGTTCGTCGCGAAGTCGACCGGTAATCCAGGGTGCTAACCGGCTGCGGACCAGTTCACTCAACGCAGCAGTATCCATTCCGGGTTGGTAGAAGTCCGCCAACGCTTCGAGAATTGTATTAAGCGGCTTAATTGTGACTCCTTCCGACAGCAAATTCTGCAGCACTTGTTGCACGCCACCGATCTTCATCACGTCAGGGACAAGTTCATTAACTGTTGCCGGATTCGATTCTCGCAGTTGATCGATCAGGAAGGCCGTCGATTGTCGAGTCAGTATTTCTGCCGCTCGCTCCCGCGCCTGTATCTTGAGCGTTTCGACAATCACGTCGGGTGGTTCGAGACGCAAAAATTCCCGTCCGCGGGATGATACCGAGTCAGGCAAGACCCATGTCGCACCAAATCCCGTTGGCCAGTCGCCAGGAATCCCGCCTGGATCGCCCGCTGCCGGTGTTTTCCTGATCAACATAATTCGATCCGGATACACGATCGACTGACAGACCGGCAACTGATTGATCCGCACCTGAAACTGGTTTGGTTCCAGTTGCAGGTTGTCGCGCACTCGCACTTTGGGGAGCACCAAACCGAGTTCATCAGCGATTGCCTGCCGCGCCCGCGTGATCTTTTGCAATAGCTCACCACCATTTGCCATTGCAACAAGGTTGACTCCCAATTCGATTTCAATCGGATCAACGGCCAGAAATCGACTGAAGTCCGGTTCGCTACGCGCCGCGGAAGCAGATTCTTCCCCTTTCAATTCCTTTGCCCGTTCCGCTGTGCTCGTTGCCTTTCCCATCATCAAGGCAATGACGATACAGCCACTGCCCACGATGATTAATGGAAGTGCCGGCAATTGTGTAAATACAAGCGCAAACAAAAAGACTCCGGCGACCAGCAATACCTGGGGTCGGCAAAACAGTTGAGATACAATGTCCTGCGATAGATTCGTCGAGCGCGTTGAACGGCTGATTAAAATGCCGGCGGCAAGGGCGATCAAAAGCCCCGGCAATTGCGAAACAAGTCCGTCACCGATCGTCAATCGCATGAACACATCCGCCGCTTGCGGCAAGCTCATTCCTTGCCCCATGCCGATTATCAGACCACCAACAATGTTGATTACTGTGATCAAAAGTCCGGCGATGGCGTCGCCTCGGACATATTTGCTCGCTCCGTCCATCGATCCATAGAAATCGGCCTGGGACTGTAGCTCGTCGCGGCGCAACCGTGCCGTTGCGGCATCGATACTTCCAGCGGCAAGATCCGCATCAATGGCCATCTGCCGCCCTGGCATGGCGTCGAGTGTGAACCGGGCGGCTACTTCGCTGATCCGGGTCGCCCCTTTCGTGATTACAACGAACTGTACGACCAGGATGATCAGGAAAATAACGGCACCCACCATGATCTGATGCCCGGCTACGAAATCACCAAACGCCTGAATCACACCGCCAGCGGCATTTGCACCATCGGTGGCTCCCCGTGACAGAATCAATCGCGTTGTTGCAATGTTCAAAACAACGCGTGAAAGAGTCGTTGCTAGCAACAGTACAGGAAATACGGCAAACTCAAGGGGCGTTTTGACCTGAATCGTTGTTAACAACACGATCACGGCGATCGTAATATTGGCTGCCAACAGAATATCAAGGAGCGCGGTCGGGAGCGGAACCAGGATCACCATGATGCAAGCGACAATTGCGACAGGTAAAACCAGATTGGTCCAGTGTTTGAATTCTGACATGGGTCGTCATTTCGCCGGTTACTATGGAGTGGCAGGGGAGAGTAGAAAATCACCCTGCCAGCGTCCAGCGAAATTTTGAATTTGCCTTAAAGTCACCTCCGGTTTGCCGGGCCCCCTCAAACCACGTCGTTCCCCTCAACAGCACCAATAAGTCGATTTCTTAATAATTTCTGAAACAGATTGGCACGCTTAACGTCAAAAAGCCGGATTCCACAATCATAAACCACGGAAGACTCATGAAACCGCCGTGTGAAAACTCATTTCAGGAAATCATCCTGGATGCTGCCGAACGTCTGCAAGCAAGATTGGTTCGCTATGCGAGCCGTTTCTTTGATGGCGACGTCAGCCGCGCCCAGGATGTCGTTCAACATGCCTTTTTGCAACTTTGTCGAACGGCTGCACCGAAACGACCTCACAAGGTGGACCAATGGCTATTCCGCGTTTGCCGGAATCGGGCGATTGATTTGCAGCGACACAACGGACGTCATTTGACTGGTCAACTCGACAATATGATGGACCGGGTCGACGAACAATTGATTGGGGTCGGAGAGAAGTTTTCCGAACGAGAACTGTTCGAACTGGTGCACCAGCGAATGGTTGAACTGCCGGAGTCGCAGCGCGAGTCGATCGAGTTGTGGTCGAATGGATTTACTTATGCAGAAGTTGCCGAGGTAATGGACCGACCGGAATCGACAGTACGAGTTCTTGTCCATCGGGCGATAACTCGATTGCGGCAAGACAAACAGTTGGCAGCGGCGATCGGCCATGAGCCGGTGCCCAAACCGACTAACGAAGTCGTCAAGATGTAAAACTGGGCGAACGATTTTTTTACTTTTTCCAACTATTTGAGGGTGTCCGGGAATTAATTTTCACAGAAACCAAATGGTTTCATTCAAGTCGGGGTGCCACTGCTGGCTTGTCCAGCAGTCTCCGTCCAAAAATCACTGTTTGGCAAGCAAACAGTGGCACCCTATTACCGGAAACCCTCAACTAATTAATAACGACTCAAATTCATTGCAAGCCAATTCATATCAACGCAAAATCAATCACCACACCAAACTCCTATGGGTGAGTTCCATGAATAAAAAAGAACAACACGAATCAGATCGAGCGATTGAAATGACCGCCCGCGCATTGGGCGAGTCGAACTCTGATTCATCGCTGGTAGACAAGCATCAAAATTCTGCGTCACAAATGGAAGTTGAATTCGAGAAAGTTCGTGAGCTGGGACGATTGATTCGTGACTCGAACTCTCACGACACGGAACGATGGGCAACTCCCGCCGATGCCGCGCAACTGAAAAACCTGATCAATGCGGAATTCGTTTCGGAAAAGGCAGAAGTCGCCGTTAATACCAGTCAAATGCGATTGGCAGCACTGGCAGCAACCCTCTTATTGATGGCCGGAATCGGTTATGTGCTTTTAA
>JANNWJ010000053.1:0-67155 GCA_031414755.1 Pirellulaceae bacterium
GAGCGCTCTCTGTTTTGAGCCAGTCATCAGACGACCCGCGAATAACCGGCGTAAAACGCCAAACGCCCGGCGGCCACTCTCCTGGCGTCGGGCGTTAACTGGCGGGTCGTTTTGTTTCGACGAAAAGAAAGGAGCGCACCCGGTAGGACTTGAACCTACGACCCAGCGGTTAACAGCCGCTTGCTCTACCAACTGAGCTACAGGTGCTTTTTTTCGTTTTTACCGGTTTGAAAGTCTAGATCAGGAGTTGGAACGGGGCAAGGGCTTTGTCGGGGGCCTCGACTACGAACCAGAGCCGCAGGAACGGGCCGGGGTTCGCGATTTTCGGCAATTCTCGCTACTGCTGAATGAGGAAACAAGCTTGTTTATCGCGGGAGAAAATCGCCACCGCCGGGCATATCAGCGACCCGAATTCCGGGATCCTTGCTTGATGACAAGATGGTCGATTCCGCTTCGTTGATCCGGCGGATCTCGCGAACGACTTCCTGCGTGATGTCCCGTTCGGGTGAAGCAGCGTAAACCTGGCTGGTTGTCATGACGATGCTCAGGCCGTGTGATCTTGCAACTTGATAGGCGACAGGTCGAACTTGATTGAGCAATTGTTGTTTCAACAGGCCGTGGTGCGTGGTTAGCTGGGCCTGGGCGGCGTTTGCTTGCAATTCGACTTTGGCCTGGTTCTCGACAAGCATCTTGTCGAGATCGCCCTGGCTCTGCTCGTTCATGTCGCCGTCCAACTTCGCCTTGATTTCAACGGTTCGCCGTTCCAGTTCGTCGCGGAGTCCATTGATTTGTCCGACAAGTTCCAATTCGCGTTTCTTCAACGACTCGTTAATTTTCTGGCGGGCACCGATTTCCTCGGCGACCAGATTCAGATCAATGACAGCAATCGCATCCGAAAGCCCGGCAGTGGATGCTGTGCCGCCTGAATCCACGGGCGTCTCAGTCGACGCGGTCTTTTGTTTGCACCCGCTAAAAAAGAGGGTCGTTACGACCAGACACAAAAACCAGTTAGTTCGAAACATGAGCATCCCTGTCACTGCTGTCGAAACGACGACTGGAAAAGCATCGCGATTTTCCAAATTCAAGGTGGCGGAGATTAGCAAGGGGGCACAGTGAACGCTACGCGAATTTTGGCAGGGCCAACTTCGAACTGACAGCACTTTCAAAATTGGTGCTGGCAGAATATTCGACCGGTGGGTTCGAGGGGGTCAACGACTAAAGTCCGAAAAATGCGTCAGAACACGATCCGCCAACGGTTACACCTTGTAGTCTTCGCGGGCGGGGTGCCAGACGTCAATGAGGTGGCTATCGGTAATTGAGCGACCACTGTGGGGGACGTCACCGGGAATGATGTAGACATCACCGGCCTGCAAGTTATGCGGTGTGCCGTCCACGGTTAATTCAAATTCACCGGAGATAACGTTGACGATTTGCTGGTGGGGATGGGAATGAGTTGGCAGGGTGTGATTGGCCAAAATAGTCCAATGACCAATAGTCATTACGTCGGTATGAACCATTTTCCCGTGGTATCCCGGAAAGGGAACAAAATCCTTTAGATCGTTGAGTCTCAAATGCGTTGGCTTCATATCATTCACGACCAATGTGCAAAAGCTGAATTAATTAACGCAGCTACCAGTTGTCGACGCAAAAATCAAAAACCACACTGCCAAAGAAGCGGATTATACAAGGTCGGTGGCGATTTTTCCGGGTCGCGGCTGGATTTTCGTGCCCGATTACCTGAATGGGATCTGCACGCTTTTGCCGAAAAAGTTTTCCCAATCGAATAAGTCTGCCGGACAGGCCTTTTCGTCAAAACAGTATTACCCTGAACCGGCAGTGGGTCGTTGGACGAAAAAATCCGGACAACGGTCGCGATTCGCACATTCAGAAGAATCGTCGGGGACCCGACACGCTGAACGGGCGATTGGGCGAAAACCACGCATGGAAGCGAGCGCAGCATGAATAGCGTACAACGAAAATCGGTGTTTCAGCATCCGGATGACTTGATTCGTCAACAGCCGGCCCCAATCGGCGTCAGGTGTCCGCATTGTGGCACAGGCAAAAATATTTTTTATAGCAGCGTGCAACTTCGTCGGCCCATTCATAAACGAATGGTCATTTGTTACCTTCGTTGCCATTCCTGCACACACGGATTTCAATGTTGGCGCATGGTCCCGTTGCTGTTCTGGACGGCAGCGGCGGTCGTGTTGATGCTGGTTGGCGTCGCATCCTGAATTAACGCAGTGGCACACAGTGGATGGCCAATCGGCTAGAATGGCTGGAATCGCCAGTTCAATGCCGCATGGTCCGGATTCACGCTGTTCGTGACCGACCGTCGTTCGAGCGTGCAGCAGATGCAAGTCTTTCAGTCAGGGCCCCGCGAAATGCCAAACCAAACCGCACCAGGATGTGGCGTTCAATCACGGAGAGGCTTTTTTTGCCGAACTTGCTCTTTTCGGTTTTCCGGAAAACTTTTCAGTCCGGCCGTTTGCCGAATCGTGGTTTGTTTCGTCCTGTTCAGCGCACACGTTTTCGTTCAGGCACAGGATTCGCCGCTTGCCGAATCCGACACGCCTGCTCCGGTTGTTTCTGATGTTAACCAGCAGGAAATGAAACATCCCGTCAATCGGCTGGCAAATGAAACGAGCCCATACCTTTTGAAGCATTCCCATAATCCTGTGCAATGGCAACCGTGGGATGAGCAGGCGCTCAAACAGGCTGTCGACGAGAATAAGGTGATTTTTTTGTCGATTGGTTATTCCAGTTGTCACTGGTGTCACGTGATGGAACGTGAAACGTTTATGGACGAAGAAATCGCAAAGTACATGAACGAGAATTTCGTTTGCATCAAGGTCGACAGGGAAGAACGTCCCGACATCGATACGATCTATATGACGAGCCTGAACATATATAACCAGTTGACAACGGGTCGAGCGGGAGGGGGTTGGCCGCTGTCGATGTTCCTGACTCCGGACGGGCGACCTTTTTTTGGCGGAACCTATTTTCCGGCGCGCGATGCCGACCGGGCTGGCCAGGTTGGATTCATGACGATTGCCACGAAAGTCTCCGACGCATGGAAGGGCTCTCGTGATCGCGTCCAGGTGGACGCCGACCGGTTAACCGAGTTCACGCGCAAGGAACTGGATGGCAACCGCGCAGGGGACGGAGGGGAAATCAAGGCGACCTGGACGGCCAGTGGTTTGCAGGAGCTCGAGGAGCGGTTTGATCCTCAATACGGTGGATTCGGTTTCAGCGGAAAGAATCCAATGTTGCCCAAGTTCCCCGAGCCGTCGAATTTGTTCTTTCTGCTGGACGTGTGCGAAACAGACCCGGATCACGAAAGTGCCCTGAAAATGTTGCGGACAACCCTCGACAAGATGCACCAGGGAGGAGTCTACGATCACGTCGGTGGCGGCTTTCATCGCTACAGTGTTGATCGTTACTGGCGAATCCCGCACTTTGAAAAAATGCTTTACGACAACGCGCAACTTCTCAGTGTCTACAGCCGAACCTGGAAATTAGGCGATCGCCCCGCTTATCGGGACGTGGTTGCCGAAACGGTCGAGTTTATCAAGCGTGAAATGACGGATGATTCGGGTGGTTTCTACGCGGCACTCGACGCCGAAAGCGAAGGGGTAGAAGGCAAGTTCAATCGCTGGGAAAAAGCCGAACTTGAATCAAGCCTCGACAAGGAATCGTTTGAACTTTACAGCAAGGTTTATGGCATCGCCGGCCCGCCGAATTTTGAAGAGGAGTTTTATGTTCCTCAGCTCAATCGCCCCATCACCGATTGGTCCAAACAACTGAACCTGACCGGCGAAGCGCTCAAAAAGAGCCTTGCGAACAGCCGCGCCTCGTTGTTGGCGGTTCGGGAGAAGCGCACTCGACCATTGACCGATCCGAAAATTATCACAAGCTGGAACGGATTGATGATTCGCGGACTGGCCGACGCCGGCCGAATTTTTGAGGAACCGGAATACACGGAGATGGCCGTTCGGGCAGCCGATTTTGTGTTGAATAATCTGCTGGTGGACGGACGGTTGCAGCGGACAAGTACCAGCGGCCAGGTTCGACTGAACGGTTATCTGGAGGATTACTCTTTCTTCATTGATGGCCTGGTGGCCTTGCATGAAGCGACTGGCGACAGTCGTTGGCTTGAACAGGCCGGCAGTTTGCAACAGATGCAGGACGGGCTGTTTTGGGACGAAGCGAACGCCAGCTACTTTTTCACTTCATCGGATCACGAATCGTTACTGGCGCGCGCATGTGACGCGACCGATGGCGCTGTTCCGGCGGGCAGTTCGGTCTCGGCCCAGAATCTTTTGTATCTTGCCGACAAGCTTGACAAGCCGGAATTGCGGGATCGGGCCGCCGCACTGATTCGCGGTCATGCCGGATTGATTGAGAGCTTTTCCATCGCCGCACCGCGCTTGCTGATTTCGGCGCGGAAATTGACGGAATGAACAACATCGCCCAGTGCGTTATAGCGCGTTATTGTCGAACGGGAATTCAACCGGACGGTCAGTATCGGTTCTTGCATTGACGTCGGGCATTTTCGCATAGGTTTCCACAGGCGAGGGGCGCCCGTAATAGAAGCCCTGCCCAAGCCGGAAATTCATTTGCTTCAGGATGACATGCGACTCCGGGCATTCGACACCTTCGGCAAGCGAGACAATCCCCAGATCATTCACCATTTTTGCGATCAAGGCGACCACTTCCTGGCGCTTATCCGATGCCCGGTGAATTTCGCGAGTCAGGTTCATATCGAACTTGACGTAGTCTGGCCGGACTTCGCTTAATTCAACCAGGCGGGCTCGACCCGCTCCAAAGTCATCAAAGGCCAATTGCATGTTCAAATCGGTCAAGCGTCGTCGGATATCAACGATCATATCCCCGTCGGTAATCGCCGCCTCGTGAATTTCGATGGCGATCGGCAGTGTGGGAGCGCTTGCGCGAAGTCGTTCCAGCGACTCAAACAGGCCCGGTTTGATTAGTTCGATGGGATGCGTGTTAACAAAGATAATCATATTTGGCAAAAGTTGATCGCAAAGCTGGACTCCATAATGGCGCATTTGCCGGCTAAGTTCAGCTTCAAGATTCAGCTTGGCGGCGGCGGAAAACATTTCTGCCGGAGACTTCAGTCCAAACAGCCGGCTTCGACCGAGGATCTCATAACCGATTGAAGCACCCGTCTGAAGATCAATGATCGGCTGAAAGAACGGGACCATTCCCCCATCATTCATCAAACGATCGAATTGCATCATGGCCAGTGCCCGATCGCAGGCATCGTCGTGCATTGTGCGAACTTCAGAAACCTCCAGACCAAACCCAAGCCGGAATACCAGTGTCGCAAACTGAATCAGGTCCCCCTCTCCCAGTTCGGCATGAACACTGTCGAGGCGTCGTCCGTTGACGAACGTCCCATTCGTGCTGCCGAAATCGCGCAGGCACAAGAGGCCGTCCTGGACAAAGAACTCGGCATGGTTTTTGGAAATACTGTTGCAAGGAAGCGAAATTTGGGCGTCACTGCGTCTGCCGACAGCACAAGGCAAGCTCGGAATAGGGATTTTTCGAATTCCATCGGAATCGTTGATTTGCCCGGTCAAAAACCAGGAGTCCGTCTCCTTCAGCAGGTTGGATGCGGGGGATTGATGCATGACAATACTCTCGATTGAGGCCAATTTGTGAGCAGGATCGATCGGTGTCGACAAATCCACCAAACCGGCAAACTCCAGGTCAATGTAAACATTTATGAAAGCTACGTTATTCATGTAGCACGGGCTTGAGGCATGGCAACACGTTTGTTCCGGTTTTTTCGGTCGGGATTGATCAAATAAATTCCGTGATTCCGATTCGTGGTTCTTTTGAACCATCCTGCTGCCGAAATAACAGATACCGTTAGTTCGTGGGGTAATCGCGAAGCCCGGATTTGTCGAATTTGACGAATGTACCAGGGAGGATGCGTTGTGAGTGTTATTTCCGAATCACCAGGTACTTCACTGGACCTGTTAGCCACGATTCTGTCGGACGAGTCCTTTCGTCCGCCCGAGCCCGGCCGGATGGAAGAGACGGGATTGCCAGGCTCGTTGATTGAAGGGTTGATTTGCAAACGACTGTTGCTTGTCGGACGCCGAAGTGGTCGCCAACTCGCTGACGAAATCTGTTTGCCTTACAACTTGCTGGAAAAAACTTATCAAAGTCTTCGATCGAGACAAATGCTTGTGCATCAGGGTGCGGCACCCCTGAATGACTACATCTATGTATTGACGGACCTGGGCCGTCAGCGGGCAAACCAGGAGATGGGAAACTGTGCCTATGTCGGGCCGGCACCGGTGCCACTCATCGAGTACGTTTTGTCGGCCGAGGCTCAGACCATTCGGGCGGAAAGTCCGCGCGAGTCGCAGTTGGCCGCAGCCTTTCGGGATATCTCGATTAACCCGGAACTGTTTGAAAACCTTGGTCCGGCGATCAATTCCGGCGCGGGACTTTTCCTGTACGGACAGCCCGGGAACGGGAAATCGACCATTGCCCAGAAAATCACGCAGTGCTTTGGCCAATCCATCTGGCTTCCATTTGCGATTTACGAGGATGGTCAAATCATCAAGGTGTTTGACGCTGCGTATCACGAGAAAGCGGTTCAGGAGCAGAACGCCATTTTGAAAGAAGCGTCGTTCGACCGGCGCTGGATCAGAATCCGTCGCCCCACGGTGGTCGTGGGTGGTGAACTGACGATGGACTCCCTGGAAATCCGGCACGATCCGAGGAGCAACGTCAGCGAAGCGCCGTTGCAAGTCAAAAGCAATTGCGGATGCCTGCTCATCGATGACTTTGGCCGACAGCGAATCGAACCCAGCCAATTGCTCAATCGATGGATCGTTCCGCTGGAGAGCCGAATTGACTTTTTGACCCTGGCCTCGGGCAAGAAAATCCAGGTGCCGTTCGAACAGTTGATCATCTTTTCGACCAACATCGAACCGGCGGATCTGGTCGACGAAGCGTTTATGCGCCGCATTCCGTACAAGATCGAAATCAAGGATCCGTCTCCGGAGGAGTTCCACCGGTTATTTCAGATCTACGCACCAAGGTTTCAGTGCGATTATCGGGCAGCCGTGGTGGACTATCTGATAAAGGAGTATTACGAAAAACCATGCCGTGCCATGCGACGCTGCCACCCGAGAGACCTGTTAGGCCAAATCAAAAACTGGTGCACGTACAAACAGATCCCAATGGAGTTGACGATGGAACACGTCAACCGTGTTGTCAAAAGCTACTTTACCATGGTGATCGGCAGCAAAGGCACGCGATCGAGTATCACCACCGAAATTCAATCCATTCAGGAAACCGTTTAGACCATGGCTGATTCCACGTCCAACAGGATCTCTGCCGACCAGGCCGTATTGGGATACGTGCTGCGCGAACGAATAGGCTCAGGAGGTTACGGCGAAGTCTGGTCGGTTGAAGCGCCCGGCGGCATGATGAAAGCCGCCAAGTTCATTTACGGATATCACGATGACAGCCGTGCCCAGCGGGAACTCAAGGCCATCGATCGAATCAAGCACATTCGCCACCCGTTCCTGCTTTCACTGGAACGAATCGACATTGTCGAAGGTCGAATGGTCGTCATCACCGAACTGGCAGACATGTGTCTGAAAGCCCGATTCGTTGCCTGTCAGGCAGCGGGTCTCGACGCTATTCCGCGCAGCGAATTACTTCAGTACGTTCGCGAAGCCGCCGAAGCACTGGATTACATTTCCGAAGAGCATTCGCTGGCCCACCTCGATATCAAACCGGAAAACCTGCTGATCGTCGGAAGTCATGTGAAGGTAGCCGACTTTGGCCTTGTCAAGGATCTGCATTCGGTCAATCAGTCTCTTTTGGAGGGATTAACACCAGCTTATGCGGCTCCCGAACTTTTCGATGGACGACCACACAAAACAAGCGATCAGTATTCGCTGGCAATTGTCTATCAGGAATTGTTGACGGGAACACGCCCTTTTTCCGGAACTACCGCAGCGCAGCTTGCCAACCAGCATCTGCACAGTTGGCCAAACCTGAACAGCTTGCCGCGAGGTGACCAGGCGGTCATTGCCCGGACGCTTTCCAAAGACCCGGAGAAAAGATTCCCTACTTGCCGCGACCTGATCGAAGAACTGGGAAAACGCCGCAACCGGGTTCGCGGTCGAGTTTCCGAAGGGCCGGCACCACTGCCCATGGACGCCAATACGGCGGCAATTACCAATTTCGATGCAGTCCTTGACGCCAAATATATTAATCAGACGGGAACCTTGTCGGAATCATTCATTCCGGCCATGACGTGTGATGGCCCGATTGAATCGCTTGAGCCAATGGCTTTCGATGAATCTGAATCCAGCGTTCGGCCGACCTTGTTTTTGGGAGTCGGCAAGACCGGGATTCAGGTATTGCAGCAACTCAAGCGACGACTGGTCAATCGGTACGGATCCATGGATCGAATACCCTCGTTTCGATTCCTTTGCATCGACGTTGATCGAAAGTCGTTGATGGAAATGGGTTCCGGCATGGATGCAAGTGCCTTGCGAACCAGTGAAATGATCACCATCCCGCTTCGCCGACCCGAGGAGTACCGATCCGACCCGCATCTGGATCTTGGCTGGATAGGCCGACGATGGATTTATAATGTGCCCAAAAGCCAGTTAACCGAAAGCCTGAGACCCCTGGGTCGGCTGGCGTTTGTCGACCATCACGATGCGATTTATCGCCGGGCGATTGCCGAACTGGGTCACCTGATTCGAGAAGAGCATTTGGCAACAACGGCCGAAACTATGGAATTGTTGCCGTCAAAGCAGCCCCCCCAGGTCATTGTCGTGGCATCGGTCGCCGGAGGAACCGGCAGTGGCCTGACACTTGATCTGGCCTATTCCCTGCGAATTGCCATGAGTGAATTGGGGCTGGCCAGCGACAAGGTCTACGGCGTTTTTATTCATAGCACTTCGCGCAAGCGAGCCGATCATCGTTTGGCAGTTGCCAACAGTTGCGCCTTTCTAAAAGAGCTGAATCATTACAATCTCAATGGTTATCCGGGAAGCAGCAGTTGCCGGATCCCCGAATTCACCAACGAGACGCCGGTTTTTGATGGAGCATATTTTCTGCACCTCGGTGACGAAATGCAGGACGCGAACTTCGAGGCCTCGATCGCGGGAGTGGCGCAATACCTGTTCCTCAGCACGGCAACCCGATGCAACAGTTTTTTTGAGCAGAGTCGGCAGTCGTCGGAGCAGGATATGCAGTCGCTCAGGACCATGGGTATTGGCTGCCTTGGCCCGAACAACAGTTTGCTTTCGGCGCGAACGGCCAGCTCACTCACCAACTGCCTGTTTCAAAAATGGCTTGAGCCGGCCGAAAGCAATGACACGAGCGAACACAGCGCCCTTTTTGTGCAACACTTGCTGGCAGTGAATGAACTTGACGAATGGTCGCTCAATGCGCGAATCCGGGAAATGATGACCGAAGCGATTGGCGGTGAGCCCAGCAAGAAAATTTTCGAGATTGTTGAAACGAATAAACGTCGAACAGCCGGCGATGCCCAAAGTACATTGACGATCATCGAAGTCGTCCTGGCACAACTACTGGCGGGTAACCGGGTAACGAATGAGTCCAGCGTCCCAGGCCGTCAAACGGTGGTCGTTGAGTTTGTTGATGAGAGAATTCCCGCGATCACCAGAAAGTGCCGCGATGAGTTTACAAAAGCCATTTTGGCCTTGATCGATGATCCGGGGTTTCGAATGGGTGGAGCGAAGAAAGCGGCAACGGAACTGATCGCGCAATTGCAGCAAACGGCCATTGCCACCGAAACAAAACACCATTTTCTGGAGCAGAACATTGCCAATTGCCGAGACCGTTTTCAGTCCCTGGGGCAGGACAAAAAAGCGGTTGCTGCGAAGGAGATGGTCACGACGTTGACTGTCGAGATGATTGAGCTCCGCCTCGAGACGTTTATTTGCGACGCGCAACGAAAAATGGTTCAACTTGTCCTGAAGGAGGCAACGGCGATCCTTGAATCCGTCGAACAAATTCGAAAACAGTTTGATGCCCTGTGGGAGCGCCCGAACAGGAAGTCACCCGAATCCACGCCCCGGGAACTGGACGGCACGGAAAGCCGGTTGTTTGAAATGTTTGATCATCAAACACAACTAACCAGCGCAAAAAACCTGGACGAACTGGAAACGTTTCTGGACGAACAGATCCTCAAGCCCGAAGGTGGATTGCTGGCGATCATCAAGGACGGAGCACGTCATCTCCGCAGTCTGGCGGCCGGAATTCACGAGCTCGCCAATATTCTTGTCAACCGGGAATTGCAGCTTTTGGACATCGATTCGGTCATCAAGAGCGCCAACAATCAGGTTGACCGGTTGTCCGATTGGATCGACAGTGTCGCCCGGGATGCCTCACCAGCACTTTCCACTTGCGGTGGTTCCAGGCGCTTGGTGATCGCCGTTCCGCAACGGGCTCCCATTCCCTTAATTGCCGGAATTCTGCAACAAAAAATGGAGCAAGCGGCCAACGTGATCCCGTCGACGTGCGGTGAGCTGATCGTATGCACGGAAATGGAAAATCTGCCGATCGAACATGTCGCCGCCAAAATTTTGTTGACGCAACCTGATTGTGCCGAATTGATTGGGCGCATCCGGTCAAGAACGGATGTGGACTGGTCAAGCGTCATTCCGCTTTGTTAATGCCACTTCCCGAAACGGAGACGTCGGGGAGGTTCAGGTTTCAGACCACGCAAAAAAACTCAACGCCCGTTATCGCCGTTCTCATCTTCAGCAGGTGCCAGCGCTTTCGGTTCGGCCGAAGCGGGAAATTCAAGGCGCCAAAACGTCTGTTCCTGGTCACTCACGACCAGCTCTTTTGCAAGCGTCTGGCCATTCCATGTCAGGGTGACCTGACAGACGAGGTTGCGCGGCAATTGAAATTCCAGAACGTCATTCATATCGGCGGTTCCGGCGCGCGTGGTGCCTTGCCAGGATTCGGCCGGATTATTTGTGTTCTGGATTTGAACTTCAGCAGCAACCCGTTTTCCGACTTCCCCATAAGCGGCAACCAGCACGCGCGCGTGGTCTGCTGGCAGGGTTTGTCCTCTGGCCGCATAGCGCTGCGTCACGTTCACGCCAGGAACACTGGTGTCGCGCATCGACCACACAAGCGGGAAGTACATGCCGGTTTCTGCAAAACTGGTTGCATAAATCCGGTTCATTGGCTGTTGATCGTCGGCCATCGCAGCGTCGCCAATAAACCATCCGCGATCAAGGCCCTGGTCGTCGGGTTCGGCGGCGCCTACAAAATGCCAATCGCTGTCCCATATCTCAACCCACGTGTGGTTGCCTCGTTTGGAAGTCCAGGAAGGAGTGCCCGCCACACGCGCCGGAACGCCGACGCTTCGGCAAGCATCAACCAGCAGGATGGACAGCCCAGTACACGAGGCGACCGTTTGATGAATGCTCTCGGACGGACTTTGGTTGGGTTTTTCACGTGACGTGGAGTACTTGACGTTTACCAGCAAGAACAACTCGCGATTAAGTTTCAGGGCCGCCTCGCCACTGGTTGCACAGTCCGAGACGATAGGCAAGCAGCGGTTGCGCATCTCGGCCCGCCACGTTTCGCGAGTCTCATCGACGCTCGCGTATGGCAAGACGTCGTTCAGGAAAATCGAATCTGGCACCGTCCATTTTGCGGCGGCCCGCGCTTCGTCGGCCAAGCGGATATTTTCCAGCAAGAACTCAGCCGACAGTGCCTTCAAATCGCGACCGGGCATGTGCTGAATCAAAAAAGCCAGTTCTTCGCGATGCTCCACCGGGCAATCCATCAGGGCCGACAGGATTTCATTTGCATTGTCTCCACTGTCATCAAGGCGAACCGTGACAGCCGAAGGCCACCAGTCACGGCTAACGTCCGCTGAACGGGGGACCGATTGGGCTTTCAGTATCGAAACGGCAATTGCGAGAGCCATGAAACTGAACACAGCCGCCAGCTTGCCGGGTTTGGTCAACGAATGCATGCGATTGGAATCCTTGTGGAAAGTCTCGGTCATGTTCGAAAAGCCACAGGAGTCCAGTGTATCAAACAACTGCTGCCGATTAGCGGAAAAACGTCGGACCAGGAAGCAGATAGACAAGGCCGGCAAAACGAAAAACCCCGCCGAAGGGCCAGGCTCTACGGCGGGGTTGGGAAATTGCGACAAAGGCAAGTTTCTAGAAATCGCTGCGGCGACCTTCGCGTGGTTGACGCTCGGGGAATTCGAAAGCCTCGCCTTTCAGCTCAACGAGCTTCTCGTTTTGCTCTTCGGTCAAAACGGCGTCAAGAGATTTTTGCAATTCTTCCTGAAGAGCGGGCATTTTCGCCATCGCTGCTTCACGATCACCACCCTCCCTCAGCGCCATCATTTTATCGCGCATTGCAGCGGAGGCTTCTGTAATCTTTTCTTTTTGCTCGTCTGTGATTTCAAGATCCTTCTGGGCTCCTTCATCCATAAGCAATCCAGAGCCGAGTCGCTGATAGTGCAGTTGTTTCAGACGGCTCTTTTGCTCGTCGTTGAGCTTGGCGATGAGCTCGCCTTCTTTTTCCTGCATTTCCTTGACGAGTTCGGCAACTTCGCTTTGATCGCCACCACCTTGCATGATTTCCCGCGCTTCGGCGCGCAGATCATCGTTAATCTGGGCGGCCGGCCCAACAACTTTTTCGATTTGCTCGTCGGTCAATTCAAGTTCTTTTTGAACTTCTTCCATCGCAAACAGACCGGACATCAACTGGGCGCCGCCGCGACCAAACCCGCCACCGCCACGTTGGGCGCTGGCATCGGAAACGCAAAACAGGCAAACCGCAGTTACTGCGGCAAACATGGACAGCGAACGAACAGAAATAAAACGCAAATTGAAACTCATGGTTTATTCTCCAGACAGGGGACAGAGTGAGTCGTTTAGCAGGCTTTTTTACAAGGGAGCCGCACCCCAAACACCGAAAGCGCATGAGCGCACCGCGCAGTCTTATCCGAATTAGAACCCCGGCCACGGAAATTTCGATCGGATAAACCCGGATTTCTCCAAAAATTGCAGCAGGACAGATGGAGGGTCTCCCGTAACCGACCGGAAGGGAACCGGAACGAACAGCCGAATCGCTCAAGCGGGCCCCTTTTCCTTGCCAGCCGAACCACGCCGTTTTTTTATCAAACGCTTGAGTTCACTTTCAATGCGCTCGCCGGAAAACTGGTAGGAATGGTTTCCGAATTCCTCGCGCCGTTCATAAAGAAAAGTCAACGGAGCACGCATTTTAGGCATGACAATGTGGATCCGGGTGTCATCCAGTTTGAAGCGACCCGTCTGGCCTTCGGCAACGGAGGCGCGCCATTCAACAATGTTGACGTGCGCAGCGGCGCCTGTGGCATCAAACGTCACACAGGGCAATTTGCCATGTACGCCGTCGACGACTCGTGTCGTCAACTCCATGTTCTTTTCCCGCGCGGACTCGCGATCTTTCATGGAAATCATGGTGCTAATATCAAATCGAAACCCGTCGTGACGGTAAGCATAAAAAAAGGCGATGCGATTCCAGTGCTCTTGCGAAAATTCCTCGAACGCTTCCTGGGAAACCAGCGTGACGATGCGACTGTGCTTGTCGAGTTCAAAAACAGCCTTGCGAAGCCGAAGCGCCTCGGGTCGACGCAGCAAGTTGACTGCCGATGAGGCGTTGAGCATTTCCTGTAACGGCTCCAGCCAGCCCGTTTTTTCCTTTTCGACACCGGCCGCTCGCGCGAATTCCAGCGGCGCGATTTCCGGATGAACGACTACCCGCTTTTCCTGATCGCTGCGCATGCCCTGCATGCGATCGAATGCCCACCCGTTTTGTTCGCGCGGAAAGTCGATATTACCGGAGGCGTACAAGAGTCCCTTAAGTGTCGTCATGATCCCTGCCACATTGGGCCGATGCAAAACGTCGAGTGGTCTGACGTTGAATTGTGATTGGGAAAAAGTGCATATTCAATACCACACGAAGAAAACAGTTCGACGCGGCCTTCCGAGTGAATGAATTCCGCCGTAAAGTGATTCCAGGCTCGCCCTTGAAGCCGTGCGACTTCCAGGCGCGAGGCCGATCGATTTTAATGGAAGACACGGTATGCGATTTGAATTGAAAGGGGCTTAACCATGGATTTAGCGCAGCGACCGGGCGATCACGAGTGGCTCCATCACGAACAAATACTCCGCAAGCGACCTGGGTTGTCACCGTCAATTGCGAGTTAATTCGAAATGAAGTGGCCAGGTTGTTTGACGGCGTTTCTCGGGATCCAGGTGCTGTCGTACGTGGCGATTCGATGGTTGTCCGGCACGGATGGCCACGCGTTAACGTGGTTCGCCCTTCTTTCGGCGGTAATGACAAGTCTGTTGTTCATTTGGTTTGAACGACGGGCGCAGCGCGAAACACAAGTCATCGTCAAAATTGCTGACGAATTTTCCCGGAGACGATATCAGCTTGATCAGGAGCCAGGGCCCCTTTCGCGCCACGGACAAACGATTATCCGCGCCATGGCGCAAACGGCTACCGCGACGGAAGCTCGCGATCGTGGCTTGGCCGAGCGCATTTCTCAAATGGAAGCGATGTTGGCCGGCATGATCGAGGGCGTGGTCGTGACGGACTTTGACGGGTGTGTCTTGTTGGCCAACGAAGCGGCAGCCAACATGTTTTCCCGGCCAAGAACCGAACTCATCGGACGCCGGCTGCTGGACATGGTTCGCAACAGTTCCTTGCGAGCGGCAGTCGAGGAAGTCCTGTTAACGCGAACTTCGCACACAACCGAGCTGGAGACGTTCGCCAAACCGCGACGCTTGATCGTCGCGAATGTCACGGCGCTTAACGCACCGTCGCGAGGCGGGTTGGCCATCGTCTTGCATGACGTTACCGAAGTTCGAAAACTTGAAACGATGCGTCGTGATTTTGTGGCAAACGTCTCGCATGAACTCAAAACGCCCCTGGCCGTGATCAAGGCATGCGCCGAGACGCTGTTAATGGGCGCGCTGCATGACCAACAGGCGAATACGGGTTTCGTGCAGCAGATTGAGAACCAGGCCGAGATGCTCGACCAGCAGGTGCAGCGATTGCTGGAGCTGTCGCAAGCCCAGTCGGGTCAGGCAGCGATCGATATCCAGCCCGTCGATCTTAACGCGGCTTGCCGTCAAATCGTCAATTCCTTCCTCGCTGACGCCGAAAGAAGGCAGGTGACGCTCGTCGCCGAAACGCCCGGAGTCCTCATCGCAAAAACGGACGAGGATGCTGTGCATACCGTGCTGAACAATCTGGTCAGCAACGCACTGCGCTACACGCCCGTTAGCGGAAATGTCGTGGTCCGTACGCGAATGGAACCCGGGCATGCGATCATCGAAGTCGTAGACACGGGGATTGGCATTGCCGCTGATGATCAGGAGCGCGTGTTCGAACGTTTTTATCGAGTCGACAAGGCCCGGTCGCGAGATCAGGGGGGAACGGGGCTTGGATTGGCGATCGTCAAGCATCGGATGCAAGCCCTCGGCGGATCCGTTGAACTGGACAGCCAGGTGGGCAAGGGAAGTACCTTTCGGGTTTTATTCCCGATCGAAAATGGAACAGGCCATTAAACCCGATTGTTGGCAGCAACGTCCCCCTCTTCACGTCCGCCGAAATCGTTGTGTGAAGCTTTCTTAACTGCTCCTTCACAATGCCTTTGGCGTGTGTTTTGATAATAGGCCAATGAATGTCCTCAATTTTTAATTCAAAAACACAAGGAGTGATTCCATGCAAAAACGAATCTGGATTCCAGTTGCTGCCATGTTATTTGGTTGCCTGTTGGGTGGCTGTGGTCAGCCGACGCAAACGGCCCCGGCCAAATCCTCAGGTGGCAGCGCCGTTTCGACCGAACCCAAAAACATTTTGTCCGGAAGCGTTGTGATCGAGGGTTCGAGTACCGTTGAACCCGTTTCACTCAAGGCCAAAGAGGGTTTCAACAAGCAATACCCCGGCGTCAACATTTCGGTGAGCGGTCAGGGAACCGGCAATGGCTTCAAGGCATTGGCCAAAAAAGAATGCGACATTTCCGATGCGTCACGTCCCATCAAGCAATCGGAGTTTGAATCCTGCACCGCCGCCGGACAGGGGTTCTTCGAAGTGCCCGTTGCTTACGATGGCCTGACCATTGCAATCAACAAGGAAAACACCTTCGTCGACAAACTGGATGTCGGTCAACTCACTAAAATCTTTCGGGCGGACATGGCTGCCAAAACATGGAGTGAAGTGAATCCCGAATGGCCAAACGAGAAAATCACGATTTACGCAGCAGGCATCGCGTCCGGAACTCACGATTATTTTATGGAAGTCATCGGCAAGGATGCCGAAGCTGGAATGCGGTCTGACGAGCAAATTACCTTGAGCGAAGATGACAAACTGCTGGTTACCGGCGTCGTGGGAGAGAAATTCTCAATTGGTTTTTTTGGCTATTCGTACTTCGTTGCCAATCAAGACCATTTGAAGGCTGTTCCGATCGTTAACAGTGCGGGAGAAGCGATCACTCCAAATATCGAAACGATCGAATCGGGGCAGTACGAGCCTTTCAGTCGCCCTTTGTTTATCTATGTCAGTACGGCTTCGTACGAACGTGCGGAAGTTCGCGAGTTCGTCGATTTTTATCTGGAAAACATCACTGACATCGTGACCCAGGCCCGATACGTACCCCTTCCTGCCGAGGTGTACCAACGTGCCCGTACCCATCTCGACAAAGGACTGGCTGGAACATACTACCTCGATGCCAACGGAAAAAAACGCGAGGGGAGTATTGCGACCGTTTTTGTCGAAGAAAACCTTTTGGGCAAGTAACGTTGTCCTGGCCCGACCGGATCGTGACCGGCTACCAATATTTTGCGCGGCATTATGAGCTTAATTCCGGAATCGGTGAACACGACAGGTAGTTTACTGCCATCGGCCCAATATCGATTGCGTTCGACTGCGACAAGTCGACGCTGGCAGCAACTGGTGGTTGCGGTTTTGGTGGGTTGTGCCGCGATTTCGCTTGCAACCACCGTCGGGATTATCTCGATGTTGGTGATCGAGTCACTCGGTTTCTTTATGGCCGAAGAAATCGAACTGGGGCGATTTTTTACTGACATGCAATGGACTGTCGGGCAGACAAAAGGGGACTTGAGTTACGGAATAATGCCACTTCTGTCCGGCACGTTGAGAATTACGGGGATCGCCATGTTGATTGCCGTGCCGATGGGACTGGTCTGTGCGGTTTATCTGGCCGAGTACGCGCCGCGAAAAGTTCGAGCAGTGCTGAAACCGACGCTGGAAATCCTTGCCGGAATTCCTACGGTGGTTCTCGGGTTTTTTGCCGTCAAGTTCATTACACCGAACTTGCTTGTCCCGCTGGGTGATTTCAAGACCTTCAACGCCACGGCCGCCGGGATCGCGGTCGGTATTCTGTGTCTTCCCTTGATTACTTCCCTGGCCGAAGACGCCTTGCAATCGGTGCCCCGGTCGTTGCGTGAAGGCGCTTATGGGCTCGGAAGTACAAAACTGGAGGCCACGTTGTGGGTGATTCTGCCCGCGGCATTATCGGGAATCATTTCGGCAATTTTGCTGGCCATGGCCCGCGCGATTGGCGAAACCATGGTCGTCGCCATGGCAGCCGGCAGTTCACCGACACTCACGCTTGATCCGCGTGGCCCGTCACAGACCATGACCGGTTTTATCGTCGAGACTTTCAAGAGTGAATCGGTGGTACCGGGAACGGTGAGCTATTACTCGATCTATGCGGTTGCCGGGGTTTTGTTTTTGATCACGTTTGCGACGACGCTTTTCGGACAATTCATCCGCAAGCGATTCCGTGAGGAGTACCAGTAGCGTGAGCCCGATTCAGATCATCCAAAAAAGCGAAGCAACCCGGAAACACTACAGCAGCGTTTTTGCCATCGCCTGTCTGGTGATTTGCAGCCTTGTCGTCGTGGTTCTGGTCACGTTGCTCGCGTCGGTGGTCACCAGTGGAGGAGGATGGCTGAGCTGGACCCTGTTGACAGGCGTTCACCACGAAGACCAACCCGAAATGAGTGGCATCCGCCAGGCATTGACAGGATCACTTTTCGTGTGCGCGATCTGCGGACTCGCCGCGCTGCCGGTTGGTGTCGGAACGGCGATCTTTCTGGAAGAGTTCAAGCCGAAGCATCGTGTGCTGCGCTGGTTCCATGGTTTGGTAGATTTGAACATCACCAATCTGGCTGGCGTTCCATCCATAGTGTATGGCATTCTTGGACTGACGGCGTTCGTTTACATGTTTGGAATCGTTCCACCGATTGAAGCCAACCGTCCCGCATCCATCGAGTTCGGTGCCCAGTACTACTATCAGGCAAAAACGCTCGGTGGGAAATGGATTAACTTTCCTGCCAGTGATCGTTTTCAGACGATTTACCATTTTAAGGAACCGATTTCCGCAACGATGGCAACAGGCGAAGACGTTCAACTGAACATCTTGTCCAAAAGTGCCGATTCACCCGAGGCTCCGGCGATACGGGACCGCACTGTATTCGAGGGAAACAGCGCATCGATTTTTCGACGCAACGACTGGTGGCACGTTCATTTGCCGTTTAGCAAGAGTATATTGTCGGCGGGACTGACGCTTGCGTTGGTGATTCTTCCCATTGTGATCATCGCTTCGCAGGAAGCCATTCGTGCTGTGCCAGGCTCGCTCCGGGAAGCTGCCTTTGGGATGGGAGCCAACCGCTGGCAAGTCGTTCGAAGCGCCGTAATCCCCTCGGCAATTCCTGGAATCATGACAGGAGCCATTCTGTCGATGAGCCGGGCGATCGGCGAAGCGGCCCCGGTTCTGGCGGTCATGGGAGGCGTACTGGGAACAACGAGTGGTTTGACGGGCCTGATGGACAAAGCGCCCGTTCTGCCAGTTACGATTTTTCGCTGGTCCGGTGACGAGAACGCCGGTTTCGAACATCTGTCGGCTGCTGCTATTATTGTTCTACTGATCGTACTGGTCGCAATGAACTCATTGGCAATCATTATTCGCAACCGATTCGAAAAGAAACAGCAGGGCGTCTGATCAATGGCAATGGTTCTGCAACCCGAACGAATGGAAATGGAACAACAAATAAAATCGTCCGCCGAGTCGACATCCGCCGAATCGACATCCCCCATTGTCGTGGAGGGTGCCGCAGCGCCGGAGACAGCAGTTTCTATCAAGTCGTTTAGCGCGTTTTATGGAGACTTCCAGGCAATTTGCGAAGTCGACCTGGATATTGCCGCGAAAACAGTGACGTCATTAATTGGCCCCAGCGGGTGCGGCAAGAGCACTTTTCTGAAATGGATCAATCGGATGAATGACATGGTCGCCGGCGCGTGGGCGACCGGATCGATTCAACTAAACGACCTGCAAGTGCTGGACCGACAAACCGATGTGGTTGCCTTGCGAAGACGCATTGGGATGGTGTTCCAAAAACCCAACCCGTTTCCCAAATCGATTTTTGATAATGTGGCTTATGGGCCAAGATTGCATTTTCGGATTAGCAAAAGCGAGCTGGCCGACCTGGTACAATCGTCGCTGCAAAAAGCCGCCTTGTGGGACGAAGTCAAGGATCGCCTGAATCGTTCAGCGCTCGGTCTGTCGGGAGGACAACAACAGCGATTGTGCATCGCCCGGGCCATTGCCATCGGGCCGCAAATTCTGCTGATGGACGAACCCTGCTCCGCCCTTGACCCCGCCTCGACCTCACGGGTCGAAGACCTGATTTACGAACTTCGCGAACAATACGCGATTGTGATCGTCACACACAACATGCATCAAGCTGCGCGATGCAGCGATCGGACCGCCTTCTTTTTCGAAGGCAAAATCGTGGAAGAAGGGGAAACCGATCAGGTATTTACCAAGCCCCTCAAGAAACAAACGGAAGACTACGTCACCGGCAAATTCGGATAAACACCAATGTCCAGATACCTGTATCGCGATTTTCAGGAAATCCATAACCGCCTAATGACCCAGTTCGGGTTGGTGGAGCAAATGTCCGACAAGTCAACTCGTGCGCTTTGTGATCGTCGAGTGGAACTGGTTGGCGAAGTCATTAAAGCCGACGACCAGGTCGATCACGCGGAAGTCCGCATCGAGGAAGAATGCCTCAAGATACTGGCCTTGCACCAGCCCGTTGCCAGCGATTTGCGCCGAACGACAACCGTTCTCAAAATCAACTCGGACCTCGAACGAATTGCCGACCTTGCCTGCAACATCGCCGAACGCGCAAAGTGCGTTCATCAACGGGAGAATTTCCCCATCCCCGACGGATTGCCCGAAATGGCGCAACGCTCGATCACGATGGTGAAGCTGGCGCTGGATGCCTTTGTCCAGTCCGATACGACGCTTGCCAAACAAGTGATCCAGATGGACAGGCGGGTCGACGAACTCAACCTGGCGGTGATCATTGAGTTGCGCGGGTTAATGCAACGGGATTCCACCATGGTCGACTCGGCTTTGCATTGTTTTTCGGCCGCCCGGCATATTGAACGGATCGCCGACCATGCAGAAAATATTGCCGAGGACGTGATCTATCTCGTTGATGGCGAAATCGTTCGACACAATCACAACGATTACTTTACCCGCCCGCTGCGGACGACCACTAACACGGCGATCGAATGATCAAAAGCAAGGTGTTGTTAATCGAAGATGATCAGGCGCTGACGTCGGTGTTGCAATACAACCTGAAACAAGCGGGCTATGAAGTGCTTTCCGCCAGCGATGGCAACCAGGGGTACATGCAAGCCCGTCGCTTCTTGCCAGATGTCGTGGTTCTCGATTTAATGATTCCCGGAATCGATGGGATGGAAGTTTGCCGGCGACTTCGCGATGCCGACGAAACTCGGCAAGTCCCAATCATTATGCTTACGGCAAGAAGCGCCGAAGCCGATCAAATTGGTGGATTTGCTGCCGGAGCAGACGACTATGTGACCAAACCATTCAGTGTCAAGGTCTTGTTGCAACGTATTCAGGCCATGCAGCGACGAACCCGTGACAAGGATGGAGCAACCGATCTCGTATCCAGCAACGGTATTACGGTCGATCGACTCAAGCATCGTGTTCTACTGGACGACCAGATGCTTGATCTCACTCCCAGCGAATTCCGGTTGATCGATACGATGATCCGGCAACCAGGACGGGCTTTTGATCGCAGCGAGTTGATCGATTCCGCCCTCGGGGGCGACGCCCTGGTTATGGAGCGGACGATCGACGTCCACATCCGCTCCCTTCGCAAAAAGTTGGGAACTCGATCGGACATGATCGAAACCGTTCGCGGTGTCGGATATCGTTTTCACGGCTAGGATACTGCAAGCATCGGCTGTTCGCCTGCTAGCGAACCTGACTTTATACCGAACGAAAAGATGCCGATACAAGTTGATAGAAAAAGGTAATCCTGCGATTTGTAGGAGCCATGGAATGCCGCAAGTCTGATGCCGCAAGTCAGCTTGCACTACGAACTCTATTCAACAGGTAAGTGCAATGATGTCGACCCGTTCGATCCTGCTTGGCGTTGTATTGTTGTTATTAGTCAGCCCGGCGGTTTGCGCCCAAACGGAAACCGGACGTGGTATGGTTGGCGGTGGAGCAGCCGGTGCCGTGATCGGTGGGATCATTGGACACCAGAATGATGAGACGACCGAAGGTGCCTTGATCGGCGGAGCGGTCGGTGCAATCGCCGGCGGGTTGCTGGGTAACCAGCGCGATCAGCAGAATTACCGCGGCTACCAGTATCAGCAGCAACAAGCGGCACTCTACCGCCAGGGCGTTTCGTTTCAGGACGTAGTTGTCATGAGCCAAAATGGCGTCAGCCAGCAAGTGATCATTAACCAGATTCAGAGCAACGGTGTTCAACAACGCCCCGGGGTCCACGACATCATCGGCTTGCATCAACAAGGGGTCTCGGAACCGGTGATCAACGCCATGCAACAAGCGCGGATGTCAACGCAACCCTACCCCGTTGTCCAGCAACGACCGGTAGTTGTTGAGCAGTACTATCAACCCCAGCCGTATATCATCTATCGCCAACCGCAACCTAACGTCTTTTTTCACTACGGGCATCACGACTTCCACGACGACTTTCACCACGATCACCATTGGGATCATTAATCAGTCAAGTTTGTCTTCATTCCGAGTGCCACTCCCTGGCTTGTCCAGCCGCAAATGCCGGAACATCGTCGCAAAGCCTCCTCGTTGCCGGCCTACTTCGAGATCAGGCCCCGTTCAAGCCGCAGCGCGTCGGCATTTGTTAGCCTCGGACTGCTGGGTGCCGAGTCGCCGGATCGCCACAGCTTTCCGCGTTCATCCGAATGCGGCCTCATTGAAGCTTGCCGTGCCGGCAGAATTTCGTTGAATTCTGATAAATTCTACCCGGAGAAAGCGGGGTGCGGCGACTATCTTGTCGTTAATCGCATGCGAATCCTGTCAGGCAAAGACGATGACTTCACCCGAAAGTGGAACGGCGATCAATTGGCCGGCGGCCCTTGACCAGAACGGACGATGGATTCGTTCGGTCCTGCGCAGTCGAATCAACGACGTGCATATTGTTGATGACCTGTTTCAGGACGTTTCGATGGCGGTCTTGCGACAAACGGCAAAACCCACCGATCCGCAAAAAGTGGCTCCATGGTTGTATCGACTGGCGGTTCGCTATTCGATCAATCACCATCGCCGCGTAGGGCGTCGCCGCCGGTTGCGTGAGCGCCTGGAATTCGGGGCTGGAGTGGCGAGGTTGGAAACGCCGGACGCACTGGATTGGCTGGTGCAAACGGAATTGAATCAGGCGGTACGAGAGGCGCTGACGGCATTGCGTGAACAGGATCGCGAGATCCTTGTTTTGAAGTACACAGAGAACTGGAGTTACACCGATCTGGCCCGGCACCTTGGGGCTTCGACCGGGACGATTGAATACCGTTTAATCCGCGCCAAAAAGGCGTTGCGGCAACAACTGGTTGCCAGAAACCTTAATCCACTTCACAGTCGCTGAAGGGAAAACATGAAATGAATGATTACTTGTCGCAAGAACAATCCATCTATCGTCTGGTTGACAACCAGCTCAGCGATTCGGACCGGGCCGAGTTGTTACTGGCCGCCGATCGCGAGCCGGAGTTGTGGCGCAAGATCACTTTGGCGTTTATCGAAGAGCAAGTCTGGTGTTCGGCGATTTCCGCGCAGAATGGTGGCGTGATCACTTGCCCGCACGGATACAAGTCGTCCTGGGCAAACAGCGTAACGCGTTCGTCAGCGCATGCGATAAAACCCTGGTGGCTGGCGATGGCGGCCGTCGCCCTGATTGCAGTGACGATTTCGGTCCGCATGATGACCATCGGCGGCGATGGCAACGGAAGTTCGACATTAATCGACCCGAACCACGAAACCATTGCCGTTAACAACAAGCCCTATATGCTCGAAATGGGTGACCAGCAAGTTCCCTTATACGAACATTCGGATTCGATGAGTGACTTTTTGGCGCAGTCCGAGGGTGAGCTGGACCCGTTATTTCTTCAGCAGTTGCAAAACGCTGGCATGGACGTACAGCCCAACACCCGCTACATCACTGGAAGTGCGCCGGACGGACGGTCCTTTGTCGTTCCGGTTAAGCAATTCAAGGTGCGGTCGCGATTTCAGTGAGTCAGTAAAGTTTGTCCATTCTTTCAAAAACATGATATCAGGGAGTATTTCAATGCGTTCATCTCGAAGAAATATGTGGCTGCCTTTTGTTGCAGCAATGGCCGGCTTGGTGGCGTCGCCACTGATCGCTCAAGACACAAGCGAAGAGTCCGCAAAAACGGACCAAACCAAACACAAGGTCGTGGTTGTCGAGGGTGGCCAAATCGTCATTTCGGACGCCGATGGCAAAGCTAAAGTGATGAAACTGAAAAAAGATGGCGAAAACACTTTTGTATGGACGCAGGAATCCGGTGAACAAACCGAAGGTAGTCCGAAAACGGGCTTGTTCCGCGCAATCCTTGTCGGCCCGGATGGAAAACAGGAAGTCGAATTGCACATTGACGGTGCTGACGGCGAATGGCATGCTGGCCCAGGCGTGGCGGGCCACTTGTTGCATATGCTTCCTGCAGGCGTGGATGGAGAACATTTACAGGCACTTCTGAATACCCATGTCAGCGGGTTCATGGTTGGCGTTAGTTGTGGCGAATTGAACGACACATTGAAAAAACAGTTGGGAATTGAATCAGGTCTGGTTGTCGAAAGCATCGTTACTGATTCACCCGCCGATGGAAAGCTTGAAGTACATGACATTATCATTCAGGCCGGCGATGTGAACTTGACGGAAATCGGCCAGTTGATCGAAGCCGTTCAGGCGGCAGGCGAAGCGGAAAAGGAACTGGCATTAACCCTGCTGAGAAGCGGCAAAAAAGAGAATGTGTCGCTGACTCCGAAGAAGCGCGAAATGGCCGAAGGAATGAATATAGAGTCTTTGGGCGAGAAGGGTATCCTGCTCAAACTTGATCCTGAAATGAAGTCAGTGAACGGTTTTGATTTCGAGACCGTCGGTCCGGGGGTCATCGAATTTCGAACCGAAGGTAGCACGGAATCAGCCGATGACCTGAAAGCAGAAATTGAGTCGCTTCGCCAAAAGCTGGAAGAACTCAGTGGCAAACTTGACGGCGACAAGTAACGCGCCGTTGTTAATAATTCCAATAGTTCCCGGGCGGGCTTGCACAATCAATGTACAAGCCCGCCTTTTTTTACGCGTGCGTTGTTGATCATTTCCGTTGCCTGATGGAGACGTCATTGACGATTTCGATTAGGTCACACTCGACGATTCGTCGTTGGAATTGGCGGTTCTGCGGACAAGCCGCAATGATTCGTTGAAACATGGGGACAAGTGTGATTTGAAAAAAGGAATATCGGTCAATCGGCTGGGGGCCAAAAAACCGAAAGCGGAGCAACACAGCCGGTATTTTGTGCAAGATCGTACCAGCAACCGGTGTCTGTACAAAAGTCGAAATTGATAACGTAGACTTTGGTCCGCCCGCTGTTCAGAATGGACACCGGATCGAGAAACTCACACAAGTCCTGCACCAAAAACCGGATTCAAAAATGCTTCGCACTCTGACCGCCCCGCTTGCGGGTTCGTTTATTCTGCTGTTCCTTGGTCTTGCAGTCGTCGTGGCACAGGACGCCCCCGAAACCAGCGACAGCGAATCGGGCGCCAAGGAAAGCGAAACGCCCAAAAAAATAGATAGCAGCCTGATCGGCTCGCTGGCGTTTCGCAGCATTGGGCCGGCACTGATGTCCGGTCGAATCTCGGATATCGCCATCGACCCTGCACGACCTAACACCTGGTACGTTGCCGTAGCTTCCGGTGGGGTTTGGAAAACAAAAAACGCCGGCACGACCTGGACACCGATCTTTGACAGCTACACCTCGTATTCCATTGGCTGCGTTGCACTGGATCCAAAGAACGCCAGCACCGTTTGGGTTGGAACCGGAGAGAATGTCGGTGGTCGACATATCGGGTTTGGTGATGGTGTTTATGTCAGCCACGATGGTGGCGCATCCTTTACGAACAAGGGACTGAAAGAGACAGAACACGTCTCACGAATCGTCGTCGACCCGCGCGATGCCAACGTGATTTTTGTTGCGTCGCAAGGACCGCTTTGGAGTAGTGGTGGCGAGCGTGGCGTTTACAAATCAAGCGACGGCGGCGAAACCTGGAAGCAAGTGCTGGCCAAGGGTCCATGGACAGGTGCTACTGACCTGGTGATGGATCATGCGAACCCGAACGTTCTTTACGCTGCGCTGCACCAACGACATCGAACGGTCGCAGCATTGTTAAACGGTGGACCGGAATCCGGGATTCACAAATCGGTGGATGGGGGCGAGACATGGACGGAGCTAACAAACGGAATACCTGGCGGCGATAAAGGCAAAATCGGTTTAGCCGTGTCTCCCCAGAAAAACAATGTTGTTTACGCGGCGATTGAACTTCCAGGTCGCGAAGGGGGCTTTTTTCGAAGCGACGATTATGGTGCAAGCTGGACAAAGCAAAGTGACTATGTCGCGGGCGGAACGGGACCGCACTATTATCAGGAACTTTACGCCGACCCGCATCGCTTTGATGTGGTCTACCACGCCAATGTGGTGCTCGGGCGAACCGAAGATGGTGGAAAGACTTTTGATGGAGTTGGAAACGAAAACAAACATGTCGATAACCACGCGGTAGCTTTTCATCCAAACGATCCCGACTTTGTGCTGGTCGGTTGCGACGGCGGACTTTACCGAAGCAGTGATTATGGGGCGACATTCAAATTCACCGAGAATCTGCCGTTGACGCAGTTTTACAAAGTCGACGTGGATTACGATTTCCCCGTCTACCATGTGACCGGCGGAACGCAAGACAACAACTCGCAATACGGACCGTCGCGAACACTGACCAATAACGGCATTCGCAACGCGGATTGGCGAATCACTATCGGTGGCGACGGTCACGACTGCGCGATCGACCCCGAAGACCCGAACACGATCTACGGCGAATCCCAGGAAGGTTACCTGCGACGTTTCGACCGTGCCACGGGCGAAACAGTCGATATTCGGCCGCAACCGGACAAGGGCGAAGACAACTTGCGATTCAACTGGGATTCACCCATCCACATCAGCCCGCACTCGCACACACGATTGTATTTTGGTTCGAGCAAGTTGCAAAGCAGCGATGATCGCGGCGACAACTGGACGGCGGTCAGTGGCGACTTGTCGCGCGGACGTGATCGATTCACGCTGCCAATGATGGGACGCGTTTGGAGCATTGACGCGACCTGGGATTTGATGGCGATGAGCCAGCACGGCAATATTACTTCCGTCAGCGAGTCACCTGTCGCGGAAGGGCTGATTTATTGCGGTACCGATGATGGATTGATTCAAGTGACAGAAGACGGCGGTGAGAACTGGCGAAAGATCGATCAGTTGTTCGGTGTCCCCGAGTTCTTTTTTGTCAACGATATCAAAGCCGATCGATTTGACGCCAACACCGTGTACGTATGCGTTGACAATCACAAGTCGGGCGATTACAAACCTTACGTCCTGAAGAGTACCGATCGCGGCCAAACCTGGAAAAGTATTGTCGGCGATCTGCCCGAACGTCATCTTGTCTGGCGAATCAACCAGGATCACGAACAAGCAGGATTGTTGTTTCTCGGAACAGAATATGGGGCGTTCACTTCGGTCAACGGTGGCGAAAACTGGATCAAGCTGGCCGGACTTCCAACGATCCCCGTTCGCGACGTCGAAATTCAGCGACGTGAAAACGATGTTGTCGTGGCGACATTCGGGCGCGGTTTCTATGTGCTTGATGACTACAGCCCCCTGCGGACTTTGTCGGAAGAAGTGCTCAAGTCAGACTTGCACATGTTCCCCATTAAAAACGCCTGGTTGTACAACCCGGACGACAAGCTTGGTGGAACACGCGGATCACAAGGGGACAGTTACTTTGTCGCCGGGAATCCACCGTACGGTGCAGTCTTCACTTATCACCTGAAAGATACGCTAAAGACCGAAAAAGAATTGCGTCACGAACGCGAATCGAAGAGTGCCGATGACGACGACACGTATCCGGGTTGGGAAGCGCTGCACAAGGAAGACCGCGAAGACGATCCAGTCGTGTTGTTTGAGATCGCCGACAGCAACGGAAACGTGGTCGACCGGATTGCCGGCGACAAATCAAGCGGCCTGCATCGCACTGTCTGGAACTTGAGTTACGCGCCGTTTAGCAGTGACGGAGGGTCTGGAGTTTCGGTCGCGCCGGGCACCTATTCGGTGACCGCGTATCAACGCCATGGCGATGAAACGAAAAAGTTGTGCGAACCAGTCGAGTTTGTTGTTGAAACGATTATCGACCCGACTCTTCCCGGCACAGATCGCCACGAGATCGTCGCGTTCCAAATGGAGGCTGCGGCATTACAACAGGCGATGACTCCATTGCAGGTGACGATCGGCGAAGCGCTGGATTCCATCAAGGAGATCAAGACGTTGATTTCCGACGGACGCCGCGCACCGCTAACGCTGCTGGATCAAACTCGTCAGGTCGAATTGAAATTGATGGACGCCCGCGAAAAGCTGTCGGGCGATCCTACCCGCGGTAACCGGTTCGAAAACGAGGCGCCC
This sequence comes from Pirellulaceae bacterium, assembly GCA_031414755.1. Taxonomy (GTDB): domain Bacteria; phylum Planctomycetota; class Planctomycetia; order Pirellulales; family Pirellulaceae; genus CAJQPP01. Next base: position 28,184 of record JANNWJ010000053.1, read on the forward strand.
TCGATCTCCAGTCGATTGTCAAATGCCTTGTTCGGGACTTTTGGAAATTCCTATGGCCCGACCGGTACCCATCGCCAGCAATTCGAAATCGCCCGAGACGAATTCGCCACGGTTGCCGACGAAGTACGGGCTGTGATCGAAGACGATTTTGAAGCACTCAAGTCCGCACTGGATGAGGCAGGCGTCCCGTGGACGAGTGGTCGCAAGCTGCCAACCCTCGACCGGATTCCGCGTTAAATTGTACCGAGACTTAATGTGTGCCGATGGCGCTCGCCACGGGCCCTTGCCAGTAAAACGGTCGTCGTAGTTTAACCGCGGCTAGCGCCGTCGGCTCAGAATGCCGCTTATCAATCATTTGAAGACACACCCTCAGCCAGCTCCATGTCCTTCCTGATCGTGTCTATTTGAGCTGCATAATTCGAACGCCGCCGGCCGGCACGGTGATCGTGACTTGCTGGGCGTTGTCCTGATCGGTCGGAAACGACTCGTCGGGTGCCAGCCAATCGCTGACCGATTGAAGGGCAAAGCAGGTGCGCAGGGTTACCGTTTTGTTTTGGCGATAATCGGTGGGCAGAATTCCCTGTTGCGGTTTACCTTGCCCGGCGGGGTTCAGGAGCGTCACGTACCACGCCCCATCACCCCGATTCACCAGCCATTGTACTTCGCCATCCACTTCAATCGGCATCTGTTGCCGACTCAAATGAGCCAGGAGCAAGGCGCTGACCGGATGAAGGGCACGTGAAATGGTAAGCCCATGGGGAACGGACAGGACAATGATTCTGCCAGCCTCCCGATCGGCACAGGCACAAAACGAATCGCCTGCTTCCGTTTCGGCAAGACTTTGCCAGGCACCCGCTGCCGATTCAAGTTGAACAGGAATGCAGTCGAACATCGCGCACGATTGCAAATCATTGCTAGTGGAATTCCACGTCCAGCGAAATGTGTTTGCCCTGCGCTTTTCGGAAGTCGGCGGCAAGTTCAGCAGTTCGGCGCCAGGTCCCGTCAATTGCCGGGCGGAAACGAGTAGCGTTCCCCCCCGATTAACGTACTCGTTCAGCCGTTGGCCTTCTGCCGCGGTCAGCTCGATTTCTCCCAACGCGATGACGACGGGATAGGTATCGATTGTTTTCCAGCGGTCGACATCGGTAGTTGCAAAAACGCAATCGAAGATGTCACCAAAGATGCCCGGGACGAAGACTTCATTCACTCCCGTGATCGGTTTTTCACTCTCCGGACCGATCGGATGCCAGGCGGCCCACAGCCATTGCTGCAACATCTGTTCGTGATCCGAATGCAGAAACCGGTCGGGTTGTTGATGCCAGTTGACAAACGAGTTCGGCCAAAAACTTGCCGGCTCCCAGCCGTGGGCATAGTCCATTAAAAAGGCGACGGGCGTCACCGGCGATCCGCGATCAGGATGCTCGGTTGTTACGCGCAAAAATCGATCGACCAGTTTTCCCTTGGGAGACAATTGCACCGGCTTCTTGCCGGCAGCGGTCGTCCCGCCAGGCTTCCAGAATTCATCGAATCCCTGCTCGTGATAAAACATGGATGAACCCGCCATGTATTGGTACCAGATATCGAACTTGTACCATGTCATCCCGGCGCCGGAATAAACCGAATAGTAGTTGTCAAGAATATTTTGAGGACCCGAGAAACTGGAGCCCTGGCTGAAAATGGTGGACGAATCACCGAAATTGCAACTGCGATAAGTGGCCGTCAAGCCCTCGTTCTGCCGAGCCGCTCCACGCATGCAGGCCCAGCGCATCCCCAACAGGCCGGAAGTCGACGCTGCGGATTCATAACCGACGGTCCGGGCCCCCCAGCGGAAACAAACGGGAGCAAATGCCATGCTCCCCACCGAGTGACAGGCGATTACATCAGCATACGGATTCGAATCGAGATCGCGATCATAAACCGCACGGTACTTTTCAGCGTTGGCTGCCAGCGAAAGGGGTTCAAAGGCCTCCACCAGTTGCCGACGTGTTTGCGAGGATGCCGTCGCTGCCTGCATCGCCGGGGCCTCCGGATAAAAGTAGCCCAGACTTTCTCCCGCGATCGAACCCGCGTAGCGAGCACGGTACTTTTCAAACATCGCAACGCCGGCAGGACCAACTTTTGCCCCCGGATGGTAGTTCATCATCATGCCCCAACTCCTATCCGGATGTTGATCAAGCCAGTTCGCAAATCGCTGGCCGGTCGGCAGGACTTCGCCCGTTGTCGGGTCCGTTGCAAATATTCCTGCTCCCACCCCGTGAAAGGTCGGTGTGATTCGCGGATCGGAAAAAATCGGAACGTCGTCTCGTCCCCCGTAAACCGATTCGAATTCCATTCGAGTTTCCGGATCGATGATGTTGTAAGGAAACTTGACCCGGTCGGGCGAATCACCCAGCCATGTAGTCAGCGCATCGGTGTGGGTCATATTCCACAAGTAGATGAAACCGCTGTCCCTGAAAGTCCGCGTTCGCCAGAGCTCCGGGAAATTGAAAGTAGCCATGTTCGCCTGTTGGTGGTCGTTAGCGAACTCGGCATTGATCGCTCCGAACAAGTTTCGTCGGGCAAGCGGCCGAAGTTCCCGCATACCACCCGTGCGCAACGATTCAAGCAGTTTTCTCGTTTCCGTCGTCGGCTGTTCCTTGGTACGTGGCCGAAAGTTCGAATCGGTCGTGATGACAACAACATCGATTTGTCGCGGGACAGGTTGAATTTGGGAAGCGATGATACGGATTTCAGCTTCCTGATTTGTTAGCTCAACGGTTGCACGGTCCCAGGCGAAGGCCCAGTCCCAATACAGCTTCATCTCGTTGTCTTCCTCGATTCGCGCCAACTTGCCAAACGACGATAACTTTTCGGCCTGGCCATCCTGGCGAATTCCGATTTCGAATTGTTCGCTTTGTTCGCGCCAATCGGCATAGCGAACCCACACGTACCAGGTTCCTGCACGAGGAATACTCACGCTACGACTGGCAACAGCCTGTTGCTCGTCAGAACCTGCGGCGATCGACATAAATCCGCTTTCACCCCCCTGGTTCCATTCGGCCGCCCATCCCGGACCGGAGAGCCCCCAATAGCCGTTCGTCTTGCGCATCTCGCGCGAATCGTCTCCCATCGGCCAGCAATACCCTTTTATGCCGGTAAAGTGTTCGGCTTCCAGCCAAAGCGATTCCGGTTCATCGGCCTGAACGGCAGCGGCGATAGCAATATTCATTACCAAAAACGGGATCTGCCAGCCCAATCGAATAATCCTGAAAAAAAACATGGCGTTGAGTCCAATTGTTATTTTTGAAGCACTGACCAAATTGCATCGGCGACCCGTTCATATTCTTGTTCCGAATTGTAAACGTGGGTCGAAAACCGCAACGCATTGTAGTCGACAGCGCGATCTGACATGTCAGTCGCCAGTTCGTATGTCGGCGGAACGGGTTTGACTTCGATCTGAAACTCACTCGAAAGTCGACGGGCAATTGCCAAACTGTTTACCGAATCGGGGAGCTTGAACGTGCAAAGGCCTGTCGTATTGCGGGCCCCGCCGGAGATGAGTGGCTGAAGCGAATCCAGTTTCAGGAGCCGATCGTGCAGCCCTTGTGACAAATGGCGAACCCGCGAGGCGATTCCCGATCGCGTCAACACCGATTGCATTTCCAGTACAAACGCATAGCCGAGCAAGTGCGCGATATTTCGTGTTCCGGTGCAAGGTGTTAACGCTGCATAGCTCCAGTCGACCGGGAACGGCTTGATTCTTGTTTGAACGTCGCGATCAATGAAAAGGATCCCGAGTCCCTTCGGACCCATCAACCACTTGTGGCCGCTACTGGCCAACACATCGCAACCGAGTGAACGGAAATCAAAATCCAGCATGCCGACCGACTGTGCGGCATCACAAACGAGCAGGATCTCCCGTGGCCGCAACAGTTGGCTTGCCCGTTTGAACGGCAACTCAATTCCACTGATCGAATCCACGTGGCTCATGCAGCAAAGTCTTGTGCGATCAGTCAATTGATCTTCCAGCCGAGACAGGAACTCATCATCCGAGTATTGAGAAAGCGGAATTTCGACGTACTTGAGCCTGAGTTCAAATCGTTTTTCAAAATACTTCCAGACGGCCATACAGGACAAGTGCTCATGGTTCGTCAAAATGACTTCGTCACCGGCCCGCCACGGAATTCCGCCAGCGACAGCAGCAAGTCCAGAAGTCGTGTTCTCGGTCAGCGCAAGTTCGGCCGGCGTGATCGACCAGAAATCGGCGATTTTTTCGCGAACGATTTCCAGGTTTCGCGCCACTACTTCACCCCAAACATTTTGAAAGGGATTCTGTTCGAGCTTAAGACTCGCCTGATGAATCTGTTCCAGAATCCAGCGGGGCGAACACCCGACACTGCCAGTATTCAGATAGGCGGTCTGCGGGTCCAGCACGAACTCTTGCCGGAACGCAGTCCAGTTTATTTGGTCATTGTCACCCATGATCCGTGTTCGAAAGTCCAGTGCGGCGTCCTGTATTCCGTGCGCGTTGATCGGGAGCAGGGCAGTCCCCAATCCCCCGATTGCCAACGAGTTCACGAAATCCCGACGACCAATAATCATGGCTTGTCCCGAAGGTCAATCTCTACGACAACGAATGCTGTGGAATTACGGCCGGCACGGATTGTCTGGTTTGGGCAAGGCGCCCCGCACCCGCCCCGGGCATTATCGCCTGGATTTACCTCAATGCCAGCGTGTTTCACGATTCCTTATCACACGGTACGCGAAGTTTGACAGTTGTAAAACGTCATCGAATGGCAACGAAAGTGTGCTTGCCGGTAAGACATCAGATAACTTTTCGAAATTCGGGAATCCGAACGCGGTAAACGGTACTTCATTGAAAACAACGACTTGTCACTTGCTGCATAATGACCCGAGATGACCAGCTTCACCGACTGTTCGAGTTGGCCGTTGATGAAAATGCGGACGCCATGTTTCGCGTTGCCTGGCGATTGACGGGCGAGCGGGAATGGGCGACCGAACTGGTACAGGAAACGTATTTGCAAGCGTGGCAAGGGCTGGAATCATTGCGTGACCGGTCGCGATTGCAAAGTTGGATGTTTGGGATCCTGCATCGTCAGTACCTGAAACAACTGCGGCGCAAGACGCGGCTGAAATTTTCAATATTCGATGAAAGCAGCGCTGCCGAACAGCCGGCCGCTAGTGGTGAAAAGGATGTCGTTGACCGACGAGAACAAGTGCAACTGGCGATTGAACAATTGAGTGACGATCACCGATTGCCGATTTTACTGGTTTCGATGGAGGGTGTTTCTGTAGACGAAGCGGCGGAAATCCTGGGCTGGCCCCGTGGCACCGTCCTTTCGCGATTGCATCGCGGTCGACAACGGCTCAAGGAGCTCCTCGAACGACAAATTGACATTACAAACTAGAAACAGGAGTTGGTTCATTGAATCTGGAAGACCGCGAACTGGATGCCCTGTTGCGTGACGTACCCGTCCCGCCAGGCTTGCATGACGAACTCAAACAGATACCGGACGAGTTCGAGCCGGTTCGGCTGCACACTTCGTCGATCGGTTCCTGGCAACTCGTCGCGGCGATTGCTATTGCAGCAAGTCTGATCGGGATCGCTTGCTGGCTGGTTTGGCCTGAAATGAAACCAGGGAAACTGGAAATAGCGCAACAGAATGTCGTGGAGCATCCCCCTGCCCAGGTTGGTAACGAAATTGACTGGTTGTCGGAACAGATTGCGGAACTCGCCTGGGAACTCGAGTCCCGGGAACAGTTGGCAAAGTTGTCCGAACTTCGCCAGGCCGAATCAATGGGTGCAGTGGCCCTGCAAAAACCAGCCGAACGAGATGCATTGACAATGTATTTGTCCAGCGAAGCGGCCAGTACCTGGGGCGCGGGAAATGATTTTGTCGAGGCGGAAATGCAACAGATTATTGAGCGATATCCTGACACGGCGGGAGCCAGCCGCGCTCAGGAATTCCTGAAACAGTCAACCGAACTTTAATTGAAAACTTTGGAGAAATATTGATGCCCCCTAAACATTTAATCACTCTCGCTGTCTTGCTGTTCGTTTCGCTGGTCGCGATAACGCCCCAACTATTTGCCGTTCAATCCGTCAACGAGGTCGAAAACCGTAAAGCGGAGCTGGTGGCTGCGCAGGGAAACCTGGCCAGGGAATTGCAGAGTCTGGAGAAGGAACAGGTCGTCCATCAGGAAAAGATTGACCGTCTCGGACAGGAGATCACGGAGGTTGAGAGGCAGCATTTTGAAAATGGGATTTCCAGCGAGTCGTTCGCGGAAATTGTGCGCACTTTGCAAACACAACGGGTGCAATTAATGATCGACCTGGCAGGACTGGATGCCCGGCAACAGGCTGTTCAGGAATACAATGCAGCAAAGACCGCCAACCCGTTGTTTTTGGAAGTCGTCAATAAAATGCAAGAACAGGTGAGCTTGCACAAGGCCGCCAATGACCAAGCCAGGACGTTGTATCAGCAGGCAGCAGGCAGCATGGGGGAGTATCGGGAGGCCCAACGCGAGCTACTTGCCGCAGAAATCCAGCTTCGTCAAATGCAATTGTCGAATTCCGATTCGCCCGATCAAGCGACTGATGAGTTGCGACAAATTGCCCTCGAACGGGCCGAGAAAGCTGCCCGGCTGTCAAAGTCTTTGGTGCTTCTGCAAGGGCTGGCGAATGTTCCCGAGGAATTAAGGTCCCTTGACCGACTCCAGCATCAAGAACAACTTTCGAGAGAGAGACTCCTCTTGATTGAGGCGCAGCAGCAACGCTTGCAGGAAATGACGGACCAAAGGCAGCGCGTACTCGATGATCTGACGCCGAAACATCCCGACGACAATTAGCGCATCGTCATGGAAAAGGGGTCGTAGTCGTAGGCCGGAACCAGGCTCGGCGCAGTTCCGGCGTTCGGTTTGCGTAGGCCGGAACCAGGCTCGGCGCAGTTCCGGCATCTGAAGATGTTGCACGACGCAGAAAGAAAATTGCCGGAACGTCGTCGCCAAGCCTCCTCGTTGCCGGCCTACCTTGCGACAGCAGAATTCAATCCGTTGCCGTATTCAAATTCGCTTTGACGTAGATCACTTTGCCGTCGCCAGGAGCATAGAAGTCGGGCAACTCGGCGGCATGGGTGTAATCGCAACGATCGTAAAAGGTGCGGGTGGGGAGATAGCGAGGTGTGCTGGACGTTTCGACGTAAATGCGTCGCCCTCCCAACGCGGCAATGACCGATTCCGTCTGCATCATCAGTTTTCGACCGATCCCCGCCCCCTGACGCGTTTGATCGACGACGATCCAGTACAAGTCGTAACTGCCGATGGTACACGGAATCTCGCCGAAACAGGTGTAGCCTGCCACGGCACCGTCAATCTCGGCGAACAGAAATCGGTAGGTCGATTTGTCACCGTCGCGCAATCGTTCATCAACAAGTTCGACAGCGACGTCAATTTCATCAGTGCGAAAAAAGCCGGTTGACTCCGCCAACGCCCGGACAGAAGCGCTGTCGCTTGCTTGAATGACCTGGCGATATACGATTTGTGACATTGCAGGTGTTGTCATTGGAAGTTTTATGCGACGGTCAACTTGCCGAGTAACTGGCGGCATGCAAGATTCGTTCGACAAGTGCCGTGAACTTAAGTCCGGCCCGGTCGGCGGCGACGGCAAATCCGGCATCGGGCGTCAGGCATGGATTGGCGTTGATCTCCAGAATCCAGGGCCGGCCATCGCTATCCACCCGGAAATCCACCCGAGCGTAGCCCGACAACTCGAACAGATTCCAGCATTCAATCGTCAACGTTGACAGCTCATTCAGCAAGGTGTTGTCATTGGTCGGGAAGTCAAATCGACGAGGAGTCTGATGATATTGGAAAGACCCGTCATCCCATTTCGCGCTGTGACCGACGATGTGCGGACTGTTGTCGGGAAAGTCAACGAACAAAATTTCTGCGTGCGGCAAAACCTGGCAGGCGGGACTGTTGCCAGTACCCTGCACGACGGAAATGTTGAACTCGCGCCCATCGATGAACCGCTCGGCAAACCAGGGTCGCCCGGTCTCCTCTTCCCGTTTGAGCAAAGCAGCGGTGATCTCTTGTAGGGAGTGCGCAACAAAGACCGAGGAATCGTCCATGCCGAATGATGCGTGTTCCCAAATCGGTTTAACGATAACGTGGTCCGCTTCGTTTTCTCCCAAAGTACCGGAGGAAATGGCGCTTGCCTGCCTGGAAGGGAATTTCGGACCGATCATCCAGTCGGCGGTCGGCAACCCGGCGGACCGAAGCAGTTCCTTGGTCGTGATCTTGCCACAAGCCTGTTGCAGCGGAATGGCCATCGATCCTGTGTAGGGAACGCCCAGTGCATCCAGCAACAGTGTGATCATCGGAGCCAGGCGATCCGTCTGAGCGAGTGACTCGACCAGGTTGAATATCGCGTCGGGGGCACGCCGGACAATTTCAGTTCGGGTCGCACTCAAGTCGAGACTGCATGCAAATTTCGAAACGGAATGCCCGAGGTCATGGAGGGCTTGTTCAACGGCAAGGACTTGCGCCAGGACGTCCTGCTCGTCGGCGAGGGCATCCTGCGAAGGACTGTTGTAAAGAATCAACACGTTCATGAAGTGGATCAAAAGCAGGCGGGTTCATTGCCGGGCGGTTATTGACGGTCGCTCAACCTGGAAACATAAAGGTCGCTGCAAACGCCACGGGCCAGCAACTTCACGCTATTTTCCGACACCAGCCGAAACTGACTGGCGGCCAAACGAAAAGTGGGGAGCAGGGAGCTTTCCGGAATTGCGTCGGACCCGGGCAGACGCCGATTCGACGATTTCACGGAGAAGTTCCGTATATGACATGCCAAGGAACATGCCGATCATAGGCAAGTCGGAGTGAGTCGGGTGCAGGCCCGCCAGCGGATTCGCTTCCAGGAAGCAAGGCTGGTTCCATGCATTGGACCGCATATCGACTCGACCGCCGTCGCGGCACCCAAGGGCCACCCAGGCTTGCAAGGCAGCTTGTTCCGCCAGACGGACTTCCTCGTCGTCTTCCGGCCGGACAAGTCGGTACGTACATAACTCTTCCGAGTATTCCTTATTGGTATATGAATAGACACCTTGTTCGGCGCTTGGAAGTAAGGTGATTTCCATCGTTCCCAGTACCCGTGCCGCAGCGCCGGTGCCCAAAATCCCTACGGTCAACTCGCGACCAGGCAAGTACTCTTCAACCAGTACCGGTTGTTTGAACTCCTCGAGCAACCAGTGGCAGACGGTTTCCAGTTGAGCATGACTGGTAATGATCGAACGACCATTGATTCCCTTTCCCGTTCCTTCAGCAACGGGCTTTGCAAACAGCGGGTAGCACAACGACAACGAATCGAGTTGTGACAGGTTTTCGACAACCATAAAGCGAGGGGTGGGAACCCCCGCTTCGGCGACTACTGACTTGGTGAATCCCTTGTGCAAACTGACTGCCAGAACAGCGGCATCGGAAAAGGTGTAGGGGATTTCAAACGCATCCAGCAGGGCGGGCACTTGCGCTTCCCGGCCAATTCCGTAAAGTCCTTCACAAATATTGAAGACAAGGTCCCAACGGTCGCCAGCCGACAGTCGACCGGTCAGTTGCCAGACGTTGCCGATTCGGTCTGTGTCATGACCGAGCAACTGCAAGGCAGAATCAATCGCGGCGATGGTGTCGGGACGATCGAACTCAGCGGTTTCCGTTTCGCTGTATCCGGCGGCAATGTAATCATCACGAAGATCATAGGTGATGCCAATTTTCATTATGTTGAGTCCAGGTTGTTGAAAGGGTTTGGAGTAAGGGCTGCCAAAAGCTTTTCCCAGCGAATCGCCGGAAAAAAGTGCTATAGCAAGAGTTGGTGTCGAAGACTTGAATTGAATACGCCCGCCAATGGCGAAATGCCAATGTTGGAGCGTGTTTGTGGAAGACGACCATCGAGTCGATGGACAGACGTTTGGGCGAGGCAGTAACCCCGAAAACCAACAGGATCGCAATAAAACAACGCGAAACGACTGGTTTTTCAGGATATCATTGCGAACCTGGGGGACCACCCGGTGCCATGCAAGGCGAGAAAACGGAGCATTTATCGGAACGCAATTTGACTAAAGCGCCAACTCCGGCATCAACTCCGGAGCAACCGGATGACGGATTTTCAGTCGAACCATCCATAGCGAACCATCCTTTCGTGACAGTTCAGGACCATTCTGTTTTGACCGTGGTCGGGCAAGGGTCGGAAAAATCCTGACCATCACAACCGTGACTTGCCTGTCGGGCGGTCATGAATTCAACCGGGGAAACGCCGCCCGAAATGCGTTGAACTCATCGCCGAAAATTAAAGGACTTATAATCAAAACAGTCAATAGGCTATCGGCACTAATGTTTTGAAAATTCAAAAAAAAGCAAAATTCATTTGGCTGACGAACTCGAGTCCATGTTGTTCGTGTTCGAACCACCTCAAGTCCGCTCACGCCCGTTTTTTTCCGGCAAGGTTCATTATTTCCGACGAAACGGGGGATCCGCACCTCTTCAGGAAGCGTTTTTCAGGAAAACCTCGGCGGGCATGGTGTTTCGATTGCAAAAAAACGACCAACCATCGAAAAACAGCTTGCGATGGGTTACTCTTGCGTCTCAAGTTCGGTTACCGCCGGCCTGCCGATGATCGAATCGTAAATCAACGGGAGAGTTGCCATCAATAACTACAAGGACATCATGTTGTCGGAAATCGAAAAAAGTGTCGATCTGGAGGCAATCAAGGAAGCCGTCAAGACTATTCTGCGCGCAGTCGGCGAAGATCCCGACCGGCCGGGCCTTGTCGAAACACCGCGACGCGTGGCTCACATGTATATGGAGATGTTCGCCGGTTTGCATTTGGATCCGGAACGGCACCTGAAAGTTATCTTTCCAGAGTCTTACGACGAAATGGTTCTGGTGCGCGACATCCCGTTCACCAGCATGTGCGAACATCATTTGCTCCCGTTCAGCGGCGTTGCCCATGTCGCTTACATCCCCAATGGCAAGGTGACGGGCCTGAGCAAACTGGCGCGTGTTGTCGAGGAAATCGCCCGCCGCCCACAAGTCCAGGAGCGAATGACGCAGCAGATCGCTGAACTCATCGACGCCCACCTGGAAACCAGTGGTGTCGCCGTCGTCATAAGTGCCGAACATTCCTGTATGGCGATTCGGGGAGTCAAAAAACCGGGCACTCGCACCGTCACCAGTGCCTTGCGAGGAATCTTCAAGGACAATCAGTCCACAAGAGCCGAGTTCATGAGTCTGATCTCCGATTAGTCGTTTGTTGGTATTACGTTTCACGGCAGGTGTTTTCGGATCGCGGACCTCCTCGCCCGCATTTGCCGAGTGAGCGGGCGAGAACGCCCGCGAGCCATTCCATTGGCACATGGATTGATTGATCGCAAGGAATATTGATTCGGGTTACAATGGCGACGCAATACCTCAAGTCCCGTCAATGTGTAACCGTTCAGCACACAGGAACGCCATGCTCGCCAATCGCTTTGTCCCCTTGGTCGCTTTTTGCCTTTCGCTAGTCACTTTGTTGCTGTTCGTTCCAGCCGGAACCCATGGGCAAAAGCTTGAATTAAAAGCAGGGGCGCATATCAGCATTATCGGCAATACGATGGCCGACCGGATGCAACACGACGGTTGGCTCGAAACATTGACTCAAGCGCGATTCCCGGGCAAGCAAGTTGTTTTTCGCGAACTGGGGTTTTCAGGAGATGAGCTGGAAACCCGCCTGCGCAGCCAGGATTTTGGTGCCCCCGCCGAATGGCTAAAGCGCTGTAAAACCGATGTGGTCATTGCCATGTTCGGTTACAACGAATCGTTTGCCGATGAAGCGGGGCTCGAGAACTTTCAACAACAGTTAACTCGATTCGTCATTCAGACGCGTACGCAAAAGTACAATGGCACGACATCGCCAACGATCGTGCTGGTATCGCCGATTGCTTGCGAAAACATTGCAGAAAAGTCCGGTTCAAAAGAGCCTGTAGCGATCCCGGCTATCAACAAACAAGGACCGGACTTCAGCGAAACCAACCGGCGTCTGGCAATGTACACCGAGGCGATGCGCAAGGTGGCAGATACGGAACAAGTGTTCTTTGTTGATTTGTTTCAACCCACGCTTCAGAAATGGGCGTCGACGACTTCAAACCAGTTTACCATCAATGGTGTCCATTTGAATCGTTCCGGCAATCGGGTTATTGCCGGGTTGATCACCAACGAACTTTTTGGTCCGGAACCGGAGATGAGCGCCGAATACCTGGCATCCCTTCGGGCTGCCGTTGTCGAAAAAAACTGGCACTGGTTTCATCGTTACCGAACGACCGATGGCTATTCCATTTTTGGGGGCCGGGCGGACCTGGCGTTCACGGATGGCCAGACCAATCGGGAAGTCGCTGCCCGGGAAATGGAAATCCTTGATTACATGACTGCCGAGCGCGATCGAAGTATCCATGCCGTCGCGCAAGGAAAGGACTACACACCCGACGACGCGAATGCGCCGCCGTTAATCCCGGTTATCTCCAATAAACCAGGGGAAGGCCCCAATGGCGAGCATTTATTTTTGGGCGGCGTCGAAGCGATCAGTAAAATGGAAGTCCATCCGGGCATGTCCGTGAATCTGTTTGCTTCGGAAGAACAATTCCCGGAACTTGCCAGTCCTGTGCAAATGTCATTTGATACGCGCGGCCGGTTATGGGTTGCGGCTTGGCCCACCTATCCGCATTGGCAACCGCTGGCTGAAAAGATGGATGACAAGCTGTTGATTTTTTCCGATACGGATAATGATGGTGCCGCCGACAAGGTCAAGGTTTTCGCTGACGGATTGACTAACCCTACCGGGTTCGAATTCTGGAACGGGGGCGTCATTATCGCGCAGGCTCCTGATCTGTGGTTTTTGAAAGACACCGATGGCGATGACGTCGCCGACGTGCGGATGCGGATTCTGCACGGCATTGATTCGGCCGACACGCATCACACGTCCAACAGTTTCACCATGGGGCCTGATGGCGCACTGTATTTTCAGGAAGGCACTTTTCACCATTCACAAATCGAAAATCCGTGGGGCCCGCCACTGCGGCAGGTGAACGCGGGAGTCTTTCGCTACGAACCGCGGCGGCAAACGATCGAGTCGTATATCTCTTACGGATTTGCAAACCCGCACGGGCACGTGTTTGACGAATGGGGACAGGACTTTGTCACCGACGGAACAGGCAACGAGAATTATTATGCGGCACCCTTTTCCGGTCGACTCGATTACCCGCAAAAGCACAGTTCCTACTTCCGGTTTTTTCAGCAGTCGGTGCGTCCGGCGGGTGCCACGGAATTAATTTCCGGCGGGCATTTTCCCGAAGAGTTCCAGGGAAATTATTTGATCGCAAACGTGATCGGATTCCAGGGACTGCTCCGGTATCAGATTCATGACGACGAATCGGGTTTTGCGGCGACCGAAGTCAAGCCCGTTGTTCGTTCCAGCGATCCGAACTTTCGACCGGTTGATATCGAAATGGGTCCCGACGGAGCGATCTATTTTGTCGATTGGCAGAACCCGATCATCGGTCACATGCAACACAATTTGCGCGATCCGAACCGCGACAAGATCCATGGCCGAATCTATCGGGTTTCGTACAACGATCGCCCCCTCGACACGGTGCTCGATCTTACAACGCTGTCAGTTGCCCAGTTGCTTGATCAGCTAAAATCGCCCAACTCGCGAACGCATTACCGTACCCGACTGGAATTGAGTGGCCGCAATTCGGCCGAAGTCCTGGCTGCCGTTGATAAATGGGTAGCGGATCTCGACGCAAACGACCCGGCTGTCGAGCATCATTTGCTGGAAGCGCTTTGGTTAACCCGCCAGCATAATGCGGTTAGTGAAGCGTTGTTGCAAAGGGTGTCTCGTTCCAGCGAGCCGCGCGCTCGTGCCGCCGCTGTTCGCGTCCTGTGCTATTCGCGGCACCAGATCAGGGATGTCTTGAGCTTGTTGCGCGTTGCTGTCAACGACCCGTATCCGCGCGTTCGCCTTGAGGCCGTTCGAGCGTTGAGTTTTATTCAGAATGCCGAGGCCGCCGAAATCGCACTGCAAGTCCTGAAGCATCCGACAGACAAGTTCATTGATTACTGCCTGAACGAGACATTGCGCAGCAGTGAACCTGCCTGGCGAGCTGCCATCGTTGCCGGCAAGTCATTGGCTGACGACAATGAGGCCGGATTGCGGTTCCTGATGGACCGATTGTCGCCGGCGGAACTTGCGTCGATGGCCCGCAGCAAACTTGTCAACAACGAGCTGCTCACCAGGCCGGGTATCCTTCACGAAGCTCGCATGGAAGCCGCCGAGAGCCTCGCTCGCGCTGCGGGAACCGATGCTCGGGCTGAGTTGTTGACCGCCATTGCCCGACTGGATGCCAGCGACGCCGTGAATTCGGAACCCGTTCTTGCTGACTTGACGCATTTGTTTTTGAACGGCGACGGACGGTCGCCCCATTCGGCGGAAGTGGATTCCACCGACTTGTCAAAATACGTGACCCAGCTTCACCAGTTGGCCAGCGAGGGACGAAAGCCGATCACCCGTCAAATCGCCTTTGCCACTTTGATGCAGGCGAATCAGTCGATTGACGAACTTTGGGAAAGTGCCCAACAATCGCCGTTGCGTTTCCGCGATCTGGTCGCCGCGACTGCGCTAGTTGACGTACCGGCACTCAAGGCAGATCTGGCACCTCGGATTGCCGGCTTGTTCAGCGAACTCCCCAAATCAGTTTCGCAAGCGATTGATCAAGCATCCCGAACCAGTGGTCGATACGTTCGAATCGAGTTGCCTGGCGATTCAAAAACGTTGACCCTCGCCGAAGTTCAGGTATTTGCTGATGGCCGCAACGTTGCGACTGGTGGCACTACCACGCAATCGACGACAAACCACGATGGAACGCCGGAGCAAGCCATTGATGGGGACTCTAATCCGGTTTTTAGCGAAGGAAGCCAGACACACACGATTGAGGATAAGCCGAATCCATGGTGGCAAGTCGACCTGGGGAGCGATTTTCCCATCGAGCGGGTGGTGATCTGGAATCGCGTTGAAAGCGAATTTGGCAAGCGACTCGACGGATTCACGTTGCGAGTTCTCAACGCTGACCAACAGGAGGTCTTCATCCAAACAGACATTCCGGCACCCGATGCCAGTGCCGAACTCCCAATGTCAGGTGATCCGGTGGCGGCAATTCGCAACGCAGCAATTGGTGCGACCGTCCATTTGTCGGCAGGAGAACAATCGACGTTCGCTGCCCTGGCCGGCCTGGTGCTGCAAAACACCAGTCGCGCTGAAGCAGTTCGCGGCCTCTCCCGATTGCCCAGACGAAGCTGGATCGATAGTCAAATCGAAGCCCTTGTCGGCGACATGATTGCACACCTCGAAAAACTGAACACCAGCCAGCGAACGATGCCAACGGCACTCGATGAGATTTCGCTGGCTCGAAAACTGGCGACAGCCTTGCCTGTGGAAAATGCGTCGCGGTTCCGCGAAAAACTAAAGGAACTCGGTGTCAACGTCGTTGTCTTGCGTCCCTTGCCGCATCGAATGCAATACGACCGTAACCAGTTCTTTGTAGAGGCAGGCAAACCATTTCAATTGGTGCTGGATAACACCGACATCATGCCGCATAACGTTGTTATCACGACGCCGGGCGCCTATGCCAAGGTCGGCATTGCTGCGGAATTGATGGTCAATGAATCAGGGACATCCGGTCAGGCCTTTATCCCAAATATGCCGGAAGTCCTTTTCGCAACGAAACTGTTGCAACCAGGCCAGGTGCAACAGATGGAAATTCGGGCACCGGAACAAGTCGGTCAGTATCCCTATGTTTGCACGTATCCGGGCCACTGGCGGCGTATGTACGGCGTGATGCACGTCGTCAGTGACATGAGCGAGGCCCCGGTGGAAGCCTTTGCTCCAACGATCGACGCCGAAATCGCCATGCGACCATTTGTCCGTGAATGGGTGCTTGCCGATTTCAATTCCGATCTCGCGCAAGCGGATCAGTCACGATCCTTCGAACAGGGCCGCGCCTTGTTTACCGAACTTTCATGTGTTCAGTGTCATCAGTTGGGTAAGAGTGAGGGGGGTGACATCGGTCCGAATTTGATCGAAGTTCGCGAAAAACTCACGCGCGGCGAACTCAATCGAGAAGGCATACTCAAAAGCCTTGTCGAACCCTCCACTGAAATTAACGAGAAGTTTCGAACCTGGATCGTTCAGGATGTTGAAGGACGCGTGTTTACCGGTGTGGTTGCCGAACGAACCGGCGACTCAATTCGCCTGCTTGCCAACCCACTCGATAAAGGTGAGCCCATCACAATTGCAATCGATGATATTGAGGAAGAGATTGAATCCAAAGTTTCAATGATGCCAGCCGGTCTGTTAAATACGTGCAGCAAGGCCGAAATCCTGGATTTGTTGATCTTTGTCGAAAGTGGTGGCGACCCGGAAAATCCGTTGTGGAAGAAGTGATCGTCGTCACGCGCTACAAAATTCAGGGCAATTTGCCGGCAATTTACCGAAATTTCAATCCGCCTCGCCAAGAAGCTGAGAATGGATTCGAATAGCAACATTGCGATAATGCCCGGGGCGGTTACGCGCGCGACGGTTGGCGACGGAAACGTCCCCCATGGCATTGGACTCAGCCCGGAATCGTCAAGATTGTTTTTCCCCGAATGAGCTGGAAACTGCTTCTATGGAATTCAAGCCGACCAAACCTGACAACATTAACCAATATTCCAGCGGGGCCAGCAAGAGCAAGGGCTGCGGCTGTGTCGGCATTGGCTGTCTCGTATCGGTTATTATGCTGGTCATTTTGTGTGTCGGCAGCTACTTCGCCATGATGCACACGTCGTTCCCGCTTGCCATGATCGAAAGGGCAATCGAAGCGGACGGTACCGCACGGGTTGAAGGACTTCGAGGATCAATCTCGTCGGGCTTTGAAATCGACAAACTGGAATTCATGGCGGAAGACGGCAAGCACTGGAACGAGTTCCGCGGCGTCAAGTTCGCCTTTAACGGGATATTCGACTTGATGCGCACTGAACGGTTTGTGATCGAAGAAGCGTCCGTCGATGGAGCAACGGTTTACACGGACTATGAAGAACCCGAGATTCAAAACAGCGAGCCGGAAATTGACTTTAACTGGTTCGTCGAAGACATCGATGAGTTGGGCGGTGGATTCAGGGAAGGGCTGGAGGAATTTCAGCACGAAATGCGACAGGAAGGGGCGGGTGACCTGAAAGAAATCCGTATCGATCTGGTCAATATACAAAATATTGAAATCGTAAATCCGGTGACCGATGACCGGCTCAAAATCGAACGGGTCGAGTTCCGCGGTTTCAGAATGGTCCAGGGAGAGGTCGACAATCTCGGACAAATTACGGTCAAGAGCGATTTCGTTGACGTCGATTCGAAGCCATCAATTGCCTTTCCCGATGAAAAACTTGCCTGGCAGTTGACGGGCTCTATCAAGACTCATGCGCATCAATCCTTGACCGCACCCGTGCCGTTCGCAATGGATTTTGCCTTCGTTGATGACAACAAAAGCGCCATGACGGCAAGCTTGTTCGGCGAATCAATCAAGGTCGCCGACCCCAACAGTAAAATAATGACGATCAACGTTTCCGACTTTTCTCCAGGCGAATATATCGATCTGGGAACAACGATCGTTCCCGCAAAATGGTCGCTGGACATAACAAGTGAACGGCCTGAACCGACCGCTGAAAATCCGGATGACGTGCCCGGCGAACAGCCCATTGCCGACGAAGCTGGTGATAAATCCGGGGACGAAGCGGCAGACGGATCGCAACCGGAATCCAGCGACAAGGCCGAGGTCAAGTCTGTCAAGCGCGTTGTAACATTCTTGCCAGGTGGACATTTTGATTTGGGCAAGACGCGCTTCGAAATCGAAACGGCATCGTTTGACGTCCTGTCCAATAGCGAACCACCGTTATTACTGATTGCAACGGGCATGATCGGCGACAATAAAGTTACGGCTCAATTGCGCTCGCAACGAAAAGCCCCCTTTGTTTTCGTGGACTTGTCAGCGGAAGGAATGGAACCTCGCGATATCTGGGCGCAACTGTTTTTTGAAAGGCCCTACGAAGAACTTGATTCCGATGCGAAGGCTTCGATCGACAAGGTTCTCGTTTCCGCCAACGGAAATATCGTGGAGCCAGTCGATTTTTAGGGCTCAGGGCAATATGATTCGCGCGAAGAAAGTGGACAGGATCGACATGATTGGAGGTCGCTTGTCTGACTGCAATATTACTTCTTCACAAACGTGCGATATTTCCGCCGCACTTCTACTTTCTCGACACCGAAGTTAATCAACAGACCGACGTCCAACCTCGTTGCCGCCAAATAGTTTACGAGTTGAATTTCGTGTGTCGTAATGATGTGAGTGACAGCCTTGAGTTCAACAACCAATTTGTTTTCAACCAGCAGGTCTACGACAAAGTCGCCCACAACCTCGTTTTCGTAGAAGACCTGAACCGGCGACTGGCGCTCGTGGATGATCCCAGCTCGTTTCAACTCAATTGAAAGTGCCTTTTCGTAAACCGATTCGAGGAACCCAAATCCGAGCTGGTTGTAAACAGTGTAAGCGCAGCCAATGACCGATCCTGAAAGTTCATCATTCATGTTTTCAGCAGAGAACAAACGAAGGGAAAACGTGGACAGGATCGACATGATTTTACATGATCGGAGGGCGCTGGTCTGACTGCGAAACTGGAGACACGATTTCTGAACGCGAACTTTGTTTTTTCAATCTGTCAGAACCTTATCCTGTTGATCCTGTAAATCCTGTCAAAACTCCACGCCCTCATTCGCGCGCTTTCCAAATGCCGATTTTTCCTCCCGCTCCGGTCGCGACCGCTAGTGATCCGTTTGGAGAGAATGCAATTGCGTGAAAGCCTTCGTCATCAAGCGCTTGCCAGGTCTTCCCGGAGTCGCTTGAAATGTCGCTGCCGCCCGGTCCGATGCAAACAAATATCTGGCCACTTGCACTTGGTCTTAACGCGACACACGATCGATAACCGCGAGGTCCCGTCGCTGGAACTTGCCAGTGCTCTCCGCCGTCACTGGTGAACGATGCGCAACTGGCAGAATTATCCGCTTGAGTGTAGTTTCCCCCTACGGCAACGCCGTGGTCGCGATTGGCAAACGCGATCGAGAATACGCCGCTCGCTTCACCCGATACAAGCCCGGACTCATGTGCTGTCCATGTTTCTCCGCCGCTGTCGCTTTTGAGTATTCGAGCCATCCCAGGCTGCTGTTCGCCTCGTTTTCCTCCAAGCCCGATGAAAGTGAGATCATCGATCATGCAAAGACAAGTGCCGCTGGCGGCAAAGCCCGCTTCATTCTCAAGCGTTTCAGGTTGATGAGCCCTGTCCACTTCGCTCCAGGATGTTCCGCCGTCGTGAGATTGTATCAGCAACAGCCGGCCATCGACCGGGTCGCTAAAGACCAGGCCATCATCCTTGTTCGCAAATGCCAGGGCATCGAAAAAGGCCGCTTCGCGATCGTCCTGGTGAACAATCGTCCAGGAAGTGCCACCATCGTCGGTCCGGTAGATTCTCGCGGGCGTTCCTGCACTGGTGATTACAGCTGCCTGGTCGCTCCACGCATAAACGTCCCGAAAATCGAGCGCATCGGAATCGGACGGGCCAACGGAATCCCAGGAGGTCCCGCCATCGACACTGCGAATCACATTTCCCCCGGAACCACTGGCCCAAATAATGTTTTGATCAACAACATGCAAACCGCGAAAGCTGGCCGCAGATGGATGATGGGTGATAATCCAGGCGAATCGGTCTCCCGTTTCAACCTGCTGTGCACAGGCCATTGTGTCAAACGGAAACCCCACCGAAAGCAGAATCAGGGAACAAAACCCTTTGCGCAAATTCACGGAACTAACCCTTCCCGAATGAAAAAACTGTAGCCGATTGTCTGACGTTTAATCATAGTGCGAGTTGTACTAATTTATAGTCGGCTCGCGCATTGAAGGGATACCCGGTATGGCCAGGAAACCACTTGTTCCAAAAAAACGCCGGACATCGAAATTACATCGATCGAATGCGCCCGCTCCGATCAAGAATCGTAAAACCCTACGCGGCAAGCGATTGGCAAAAGCTGACGATGTTGTCGTTATTTACGTCCATGGAATCAGCAAGCATCCTCCCGAGACAGTTTGGAAGCGTGAATGGGATCTGGCGTTGTTCGGCCGACCTGTTGCTGACAACAAGACTCTCTCGGCCTATTGGTCCGACGTTTTGCATGGCAAGACGACTGCAACGAGTTTGTCCACACAATCAATCCTGTCGCCGTCGTTTGAACCTGCTTCGATTTTGGCGGCAGCGAAAATTGATCCCGACAACCGGGATGCGTTGCAATTCACCCAGTCCCTTTTGGAATCGATTGCGGTTGTTCCCGCAAATAAATCGGTCCGCCGGTTCGGGGCCAGGGTACTTCCTGTACACGGTCGATGGCGCGGCTCAATTGCTGAACAGTTCATGTGGTGGTTTGTTCGGGACGCCGCTCAATATTTTTTCGACGAACAAAAGCGAAAGCAAATCAAACAACGCCTGATCGACAAAATCCCGAAATCAGGCGAACCGTTTGTCCTGGTAACTCATAGCCTCGGTTCGGTCATTGGTTATGAAGTATTAGCGGAACTTTCAACAAGCCAACGAGCGGAAGCGGTTTTGTTTGTAACGTTGGGCTCGCCATTGGGTTTGCAAGAAATCCAGGATGAGATTCGCAAACGCCTTCGGACTTTGACGATTCCGGATGGCGTGCGCGCATGGCACAATTTTGCGGACGGGTTCGACCCGGTAGCATTGGATGTGGCGCTGCGCGATGACTTTGAACCTTGTCGTGGTGTTGAAATCCAGGATCATTTGGTCGGCAACACCGAGTTTGGGCTGTTCAAGGGCTGGAATCCACATCATTCCGGTGGCTATCTGGCACATCCCAAGGTTCGCAACGTGGTTTATCGGGCTGCCAGGCACGACCCAACCGCTCGATTCCTGGTTGCTCGCGATGTTGCTGAACGATTCGCTTTCGAAGAACGGCAGCCCGTCCTGATTGAAGTCCTTGAACCCGGCTACTGGGCCATGGACGAAGAGACTGAGGAAATGCAGGATCGCGAGAGTAAACTGCCAACGGAACTTCAAAATCTGGAGGGGCGTGGAGCAAACCTGGCGACGGAATTGAAAAAAATCGTTGCCGCAACCTCACCGGACGCCATGAATGATGCGGCGATTATCAAATTAAGAAAATATGTCGCAGCCCGATTGACTCCCAGGGAAATTCAAACACTTACGTCTGCTCACGTCAAACTTAACGTTTTCAGGGTATGGCGCAGCTCTCCCAAGAAAGCCTTGACAGAGCGTTCGCGCGCAGCGCTCGGCGTGGATGCGGCTGCTATCAGTTATGGTGCGACTGGTCGCGGAGTCACGTGGGCCGTCCTGGACACAGGATGTCGATGGGATCATCCGCATTTCAAGAACTGCAATTTCGAACAGGTCTGGGACTGCACGCGCCGCGGGGATTTGCCTTTGTCGATTACGAAAAAAAGCCATGGCGATCGTGATGGCCACGGAACGCATGTTGCCGGAATTATCGCCGGGAGCGGTTCTGCGGGCCGCCATCACTATGCGGGAATGGCGCCGGAAGCGTCACTGGTGGTTTACAAGGTACTGGATGATTTCGGTCAAGGGGAGGATGCCTGGATCATTAAAGCGATAGATCATATTTGGCAAACGAACGCCAACTCATTTGGACTGAAGATCCACGGGGTCAACCTCAGTCTTGGTGGCTCGTATGATCCCTGGACATTTGGTTGCGGGTTTTCGCCGATTTGCACCGAGTTGCGAGGTCTATGGCGACAAGGTGTCGTGGTTTGTGTTGCTGCGGGAAATGAAGGACAAATCGAAGTCAAAACCGACGATGGCAACTTTGACCTGAACACATCCCTGTCGATCG
This sequence comes from Pirellulaceae bacterium, assembly GCA_031414755.1. Lineage (GTDB taxonomy): Bacteria > Planctomycetota > Planctomycetia > Pirellulales > Pirellulaceae > CAJQPP01. The sequence continues at coordinate 50,226 of JANNWJ010000053.1, forward strand.
GCGATCCAGCGAACCTGGAACAGTGCATTGCCGTCGGCTCAGTGCATGCGGACAAACCCAACCTCTATGGAGTTTCACACTTCTCGTCACGAGGCCCAACCAGCGATGGCCGGCAAAAACCGGATGTGGTCGCTCCTGGCGAAAAGATTTATTCGTGCCACGCCCATTTCAAGATTCCCAAACGAGGAAGCAAACTGACCAACGAAAATCATCGGCTCTATGTGGCGGATAGTGGTACCAGCATGGCGTGTCCGCACATTTCCGGACTGATTGCCGCCTTTTTGTCCGTCCGACAGGAATTCAAGGGCGAACCCGATAGAGTCAAACAAATCCTCCTCGCCAACTGCAACGACCTGGGCCGCAACGCTTGCCACCAAGGCGCCGGCATCCCGAATTTGGTCAAAATGTTGGTGAATACGTAAGTACGATCGCGCGCATGAACGCTGTTCCATTCGCCTGGTGCAGCGTTAATGCTTGTAATTTGGGTCAGCCGTTTTGGCGCCAGCCACGGTTCTGTCACAAAAAACCGGGGCTAGCGCCAAAACGGCTGATTTTCCCAACCAGAAGCGTAAGCGAGGAATTGGTGTGCCTTGTTCGGAAATTTGACTTTCCTGGATCGGGGAGTTTAAAATCGTGAATCTGAACTTTTGAATCGATTAAAAATGACTGACCTCAAACACCCCATTATTTTGAGCTGTTTGTTGATGCGATCGGCCCGGTCGCGCGAAAAAATTCAATCAGCGATCGACCGCGCGAACCGACTCGGCCTGTCGTTGCGAAGTTCTGGTAAGACAAGCATCAGTTTTGCCATGGAACCCGATCAATTCGAAAAACTCTTTAATGTCAATCCCCGTCTTCAGGCGGCCAAGCGCGCCGGTGCTCGGGACTTCGGCTCGCCGCCAGGTTTTATATTCGACGGCGAACTCCCCGTTCCGGACGACCTCAAGGACTTGATTGAATCCATTTCTGTCGAGCCCCCCCCTATTCGCATGGAAAAACAAACGCGATCCAACCCTTAACCGAATCCCGGGAGATATCCATGGCACGCAAGAAAGCAAAGTCGCGAACGAGTTCGACCGCTCGCAAGACAACTCGAAAGGCTGGCGTCAAGCGTTCGACATTGCGATCAAAATCCAAAGTAACCGAAAAGCCTTTTGAAGAACTATCCATTGCCGTTACGTTTCGGCAGGGGGTGAATGCACCCGGCATCGTTGCCATGGGTGGCTATTTGAACGCCGAAACAAGAAAGGCCTTCGAGCCCGACGAGCGCGCGGTTCGCAAGGCGATGCAAGTCTTGCAGGCTAACGGGTTTCGCTTGAGTTCGCGCGGTCGGTATTCCGTTGTTGTTCGTGGCGATCGCAAGTCGTACGAAAAGCTGTTTGGCACGAAACTTTCGACGATGAAAATGCAAAAGGATATTGCCCCAGGCGTTTCAGCACGTTCGTTGTATTTCCCCGGGCCAGGCGCTCCGTGGTCACCTGACCCAGGGGTGATTCCGTTGATCGACGAGGCCTATATCCAGTGGCCACATATTTTCATGAACCAGCGGTTTGCCTTTCCTCCATCCGCCGTCCCGCCTCAGGTGGACTATCATCACTTGCGTGTTCCTGGTGATGTATCGATGTTGCTGGGTGCTGCCAAGGCCCACCGCCAGGGGATCACTGGACGGGGTGTTCGGGTGGCGATGATCGACAGCGGCTTCAATCATTCACTCCCCTGGTTCCAGGAGATGGGCTACAACAGTTCGGTTGTCCTTGCGCCAGGCGCAAGTCATGTCAATGCGGATTTGAATGGTCACGGAACGGGAGAATCGGCGAATTTATTTGCGGTGGCACCAGACATCCAGTTTATTGGTATCAAGACCGACAACGACGAAGGAGGCCCGGGCGCCTCGATCCTCGAGGGATTTCAGGAAGCGCTGCGGCAAAATCCCCAGGTCATTTCCGTCAGCCTTGGATACGATTTGGCCAACCGACCCGTCGGCGGCACGCATTTTACCACCTTGCCAAACTCGCTCCGCGCTCTGGAAGCGGAAATTCAGGCAGCGATTGAGGACGGTATCGTCGTCGTTTTTTCGGCAGGAAATGGGCACGTCGCGTTCCCTGGCATGATGCCCGACCTCATTTCGGCAGGCGGAGTTTTTGTTGATTCAAACGGCGCGATGTTGGCCTCCGATTATGCCAGTGCGTTTACCAGCAAAATCTATCCCGGTCGCAGCGTTCCCGACTGTTGCGGTCTGGTCGGGATGGCAGCCAATAACGCCGATTACATCATGCTCCCCATTCAACCCGAATGCAAAATCGATAAAGGCAACGCCGCACATGATGGCACATCCAAAAGTGACGGTTGGGGCGTATTCAGTGGCACCTCAGCGGCAGCTCCGCAACTGGCGGGTGCTTGCGCGCTCCTCCTGCAAAAAGACCCGAGTCTGAGTCCTTCCGACCTCATCGCCATCTTGAGACGCACTTCTCGCGACGTCGTCAACGGCTCGGCCAACGCGGCCAGCAACGTCGGCGTCCCCATCGCTGCCGGCCCCGGCAGCGATAGCGCCACCGGCACCGGCCTCATCGACACCTTCGCCGCTCTACAACAAGTTTGATGATACAGTTCTTTGACTCGCGCACGGGCGAAGATTACTGGAGCATGCACCCGTTCAGGAGGCGAAATGGCCCAAGTTCCTTAATAGTATTATTTTGGCGGAGCTTAACGACCTATTTGCCAATTTTTTTCCATTGTTTTTCCAGGCGTTGGGGCGATACGGTTTCGCTGGTTCCGAGTTGCTGGGCGAACAGCGAGACACGGTATTCCTGAATCATCCAGCCATAGTATTCGAGTTCCGAATCCATCCCACCGACCTGTAACAGCGTTTGTCGGGCCTGAGCAAATCGGATTGTGTACTCGCGAAGTTCAGCAGTTTGCAGACGATCCTTGTCGGCACCCCCACTCTGCAATCGATCGAGGCGGGCAAGAATCGCTTGCAGGTATCGCGGGTAATGTTCGAGCCATTGAGGCGGGATGACACATAATGGCCCATGTCCAAATAGATAGTCCAATTGCGATTTAATATCCTCAGCCGCATGGCTGTGGCGACGCTCCAGATCGGGCATCAATAAGGTGACTTTGTGTGACAATTCAAGCAAAGGGGGCAGCCACCCTGCGACTGTCTGGATGGCCAGTCCGAACTGTTCGTTAGCGTCCGCATTTCTTGCCAGGAATGCCTCGGTGGTACGCGGTATTGGCTTGCGATCGACAAACGCCATCACCGAAATCAATTGTGCAAGCTGTTCGTCAAACTCTTCGTATCGAGATGCGGATTTCGTAGCGGAGACATTCGACTCATTCTGGTGTTGCCGCAGGATTCGTTCGAAACCGGCACGCCACAGCGAATCGAGTGGCAGCCATTTGACTTGAGAACGAATCGCCTTGCGATGCGCGAGGCGGTACAGTGTCGCCAGTCCCTGTCGGGTCGATTGCTCCGATGCGCCCCGATGATCGTACAAGCGGAGCTGGACATGATCCCCCTGATCCACAATCGTTGGAAACAGGGGAACGTCAGCCATCCCCCGTCGCACAACAATCTGTTCGGGAAACTCACTCCACGTCCAGTCGCGCAAGTCGTCCTGTTGCCAGGTTGTATCGACCACACCAGAGATCGCTGCGTTTCCGGCGGTTTGTGGCAATTTCGACTTGAGATCGTTCAGGCTTCGGCCCTGGCCGACGACTTCTCCCTTTTCATCAATCGCCTGAAGGTTCAACTTGTGCGTGTCGTCCAGTTTATCGAGACGAAACATTTCCGCAGTGATGGGCTCGGCTGCGATCACCGACAAATGCCGTGCAATCACTTCGTAAAACGGACCCGCCCCAAATTCGATTTCGCCTGCGATCTGTGCGGCCGTGTCGGGAGCGGGGACGAGGTTGCGGCGAATCTGTTTGGGCAAGCTGCGAATCAAGGCAACGATACGCGACTGAAGCAGGCCGGGAACCGACCAGCCCAGATGATTCTCATGGATTTGCGAAATCGCTTCGACGGGAACGCGCACGTTGACGCCGTCGTCGATGGTTCCGGGCGCAAAGTTATACTTGACCGGCAACCGCAATTCACCAATCTCGATCGTGTCGGGAAATTCGGTTTTGGCAGTCGTTGCCGATTCGTCGTTGATCAAGTCATTCAGTGTCAGGCGCAGTTGCGCGTCAAGCTCTGGCGCGGCGCGCACCAGTTCGGCGAGGCGGGCACCATCGACCGCTTCTGCCGGCAAGCGCCGTTCATAGAAGTTTCGCACGGCATAATCATCGATAACAAAAGTACGTTGCCGGGTCTTGGCGGCGATCGATTGAATTTCCTCCAGCACTTGCCGGTTGTGTTTCAGAAAGGGAGGATCGACACGCATCTCCCCTTCCACAAGTCCTTTTTCGATAAACAGTTGACGGGCATGCTGCGGATCGATCGGACCGAAACGAACTGGCCGACCGGCCACCACCGGCAATCCAAATAACGAGACTTTTTCCAGAGCCATGGCCGACTGCTGTTTCTTGCTCCAGTGCGGATCGGAATAACTACGACGAATGATGTGTGTGGCCAGCCCCTCGATCCATGCGGGATCAATCCGCGCAACCACCCGCCCGTATCGTTGGGAGGTCTCGACGATTTCCGCAACGAGGACCCACTCCGGTTTTGATTTGCCTTTGGCGACGCCGGAACCGGGCCAAAGAACAAACTTGATCCCCCCTGCCCCGACGTACTCACGGCGATCCGATAACATCGCCACGCCCGACAGCAAACCGGTGAGCAACGCTTGATGAATCGATGTATAGTTGTCCCGGTCGCTCGCCAGGTGCAATCGTTGTTCGCGGCAAAGGGACTTCAATTGCCGGTGCACATCAATCCATTGTTGAACCAGCATGAATGACAAATGGTTTTGGGCGCAAGCGCGGCGGAACTGGCTGTTGGACAACGACTCGCGCCGGGCGTGCAGCCAATTCCACAGATTCAGCACTGCGATGAAATCCGAATCGTCGTCAAGCCATTGGCTGTGTGCCTGGTCCGCTGCCGCTTGTCGCTCGGGGGTCCGAACGCGCGGGTCCTGCACTTCCAGCGCCGAAGCAATGGCCAGGACATCTTCCAGGCATCCGTTGGCGCTGGCCGCAAACAACATACGCCCCACTCGGGGATCGACCGGCAAACGGGCCAGTTGTTTACCCAGCGGCGTCAATCGTCGTGCTTCATCGACCGCACCGATCTCGTGAAGTGTTTTATATCCATCGCGAATGGCATCGCTGCCGGGGGGATCAATAAAAGGAAACTCGTCGATGGCACCGAGATGCAGGGCCACAGTTTGCAGAATGACCGACGCCAAATTGGTGCGGCGAATTTCCGGTGTCGTGAATCGTGGTCGCTGATTGTAATCGTCTTCGCCAAACAGGCGAATGCAGACCCCGGCCCCGACACGACCGCATCGGCCGGCGCGCTGGTCGGCGGAGGCTTGCGAAATGGCTTCGATTGGCAAACGCTGGACTTTACTTCGCGGTGCGTAACGACTGATTCGTGCCAGCCCCTGATCGACAACGTAGCGAATGCGGGGAACGGTGATTGACGATTCGGCAACGTTGGTCGCAAGAATAATTCGCCTTGCCGCACCCGGTTTGAAAATGGAATTCTGCTGTTCCGTCGTCAATCGCGCATAAAGCGGCAGGATTTCGGTACGTCCGCCACGATCGGAGTCCAAAAACCGGGCCCGAAGTTTTTGTGCCAGTGACCGAATCGCCTGTTCCGTCGGCAAGAACACCAACATGTCCCCTCGATCGCGATTTCCCAAATCGAGGACCGCATCAATCGTCGCTTGTTCGATCCCTTGATCATCAACGTCGCTATCGCGATCGCTTCCCACGGGGCGGTACTCGATGTCGACCGGAAAAGTCCGCCCTTTGACATCAATGACCGGTACAGGATTGGCCGGATCGATCGTAAAATGCTCTGCGAACCTGGCGGTATCGATGGTTGCCGAGGTGATGATGAGTTTTAGATCGGGACGTTTTGGCAATAGTCGCCGCAAGTATCCGAGCAGGAAGTCAATGTTGAGTGATCGCTCGTGCGCCTCATCGATAATGATAACTTCATATTGATTGAGAAAGCGATCGGAACCGGTCTCGGCCAGCAGGATCCCGTCGGTCATGAGCTTGATGAGTGTTTGCGGACTCGTTTGGTCACCGAAACGGATTTTGTAGCCAACGATTTCACCGACTCGTGTTTGCAACTGCTCGGCGATTCGTGCTGCGACACTGCGTGCCGCAATACGGCGTGGCTGGGTGTGACCGATAAAGCCCGCGACGCCCAATCCCATTTGCAAACAGATCTGCGGGAGTTGCGTCGATTTTCCCGACCCGGTTTCGCCGCTAAGCACCAGCACCTGGTGGTTGGCGATGGAGTCGGCGATTTCATCGGCACGGGCGACAATGGGTAGTTCCGTGTCGAGTTTTGGCGTTGGTAGACTTTGTCGGCGCGATTCCCGCAAGGCAGTGGAATCCGTCAGCCGCTGTTGCCAGCGTGTCCGTTGCTCCATTTGGTCGTGCCCGGCGTGCTCCTGTTCCAAAATCCGCTGCCGCTGCGAGCGCAGCCAAAATTGCTCGCGCAGCATGGCGAGGGAAATAGCGTCAACGGGCAGAGGCTGTTTTTGTTCGGTCAAAGGTACGGGACAAAAGAAAACCCGGACAGTCGCCCGGGTTTTTTTTCAGTTGAAACAATTAATGTTAAAAAAAGTTATTTTTCACCAAACTTCGGCGCAAGTCCGAGGTGTTTTGCCAGGAACGCCCATTGATCAGCAGCTTCTTCGATGATCATGGCTGTTGGTTTGCCGCTGCCGTGTCCCGCGCGGGTTTCGATGCGAATAAGCACCGGGTTGTCCCCTGTGTGTGCTTGTTGCAATCGGGCAGCGAACTTGAAACTGTGCCCTGGCACAACCCGGTCATCGGTGTCGGCGGTAGTCACCATGGTCGGCGGGTATTCGGTCCCGTCTTGCAAGTTATGATATGGCGAATAGGCCAACAAGGCATCGAACTCTTCCTTGCTGGCGGTCGAGGCGCCGTAATCGTCGACCCAGTAGCGGCCGGCGGTCCAGTTCTGGAACTTGAGCATGTCCATCACGCCAACAGCGGGCAGGCAAGCACCATACAAATCGGGTCGTTGTGTCATGCATGCGCCAACGAGCAAGCCCCCGTTGCTCCCCCCCTGAATGCCCAGATGTTCAGCCGAAGTGTATTTGTTCTCGATAAGCCATTCTGCTGCGGCGATAAAGTCGTCAAATACATTTTGCTTTTTTGTCTTGATTCCGTCCTTGTGCCATTTCTGACCGTATTCACCACCGCCGCGCAGGTTTGGCATGGCGAACACCCCCCCCATTTCCATCCACTGCAAGCGGGTCACGCTAAAGCCGGGTGTCAGCGAGATATTAAAACCGCCGTAACCGTACAACAACGTCGGGTTTTGGCCATTGAGTTCAATCCCCTTTTTGTGAGCGATGAACATGGGCACAGATGTCCCGTCCTTGCTGTCGTAAAACACCTGGCTGACTTCGTATTCGTTGGGGTCAAAGTCAACGGCGGCTTGTCGCATCAGCGTGCTTTCGCCGGTCGTCATGTCGTAGCGATAAATACCTGGTGGTGTGGCAAAGCTGCTGAACGAATAAAACGTTTCAGTATGGTCCTTGCGTCCGCCGAATCCTGCGGCGGTACCGATGCCCGGGAATTTGACCTCGCGAACGAACTTGCCGTCGCGATCAAACATTTTGATTTGCGTTTTTGCGTCCTTGAGGTAGTCGGCAACAAAAGTGTGATTAACGAGCCCGACACCGGTCAGGGCTTCTTCGGCTTCCGGAATGATGGTGTTGACGATTTCAGGGTGATGAACGTTGATAGAAATCACGGTCCCGTTGGGCGCGTTGAGGTCGGATTTGAAATAAAACACGCTGCCGTAATTTCCAATGAAGGAATACTCATTGGAAAAGTCATCGATCATCTTGACCAGTTCGGAATCTTTATCAGCCAGCGATTTGTAGTAGAACTGGTTTCGGTCGTCGGTTCCCTTCATAACACTTATGATCAGGTAGTCGCCATCTTCGGTGACGTCAGGTGCAAAGCCCCATTCCGGGTTGGCGGAATCTTCGTGAATCAGAACGTCAGCATCCTGGGATGTTCCGAGTTTGTGAAAGTAAACCTTGCTGTTGAGATTGGTGCTTTGGAATTCGTCCCCCTCGTCGGGTTCGGGAAAGCGGCTGTAATAGAGGCCCGAGTTGTTTGGAAGCCACGAGATTCCACCGAATTTGATCCAGTTAAGTTCATCATCGAGCAGTGTGCCTGATTCGTTATCGACGACGCGCCATTTTCGCCAGTCGGAACCCCCATCCTGAATTCCGTAGGCCATATATCGCCCGTCGTCACTGAACTCCAGGCCGCCAAGTGCCACAGTACCGTCCGCGGACCACGTGTTGGGATCCAGAACAAGAACCGGCTCGCTGTCAAGAGTTTCCATTCGATACAGGACATTTTGGTTTTGCAGGCCATCATTTTTGGTGTAGTAGTATTTGTCAGAGACGCGAAATGGTGGGCTGAACTTTTCGTAGTTCCACAACTCGGTCAAGCGTTCTTCGATTTCGCGTCGGTAGGGAAGCGTCTCAAGGTATGCAAACGTGACCTTGTTTTCGTCCGCGACCCATTGAGCTACTTCCTCATCGACGCGAGTGTCGTTTTCGAGCCACTGGAACCGGTCAGGTACCTTGATACCGTGGTATTCATCGATCGCTTCAACCGTTCGTGTTTTGGGGTAATGCAGTTCCTGAGCCAAAATGATTCCGCCTGATAATAAACTGCCAAAAAAGCCGAGCGAGACGGCAATCAATAAAGAACGCGTCATTTCAATTCTGCCTTGCGAAAAATTCGACGAGGGGCGATATTTCAAACGTGGTTGTGCACGCCAGGAAGTCATCTTATCCCGAAAAGCGGGTCGATTGAAGGCACCGGGCAGGCGCTGCTGTCGAGGAAAGCCATGGCGAATGTGGCGATCGCTACGGAAAGTGGCATGCGGAATGGCGTATTTGCCACTAGCGAACGGATCGGCACGTTCAAGAGTGTCGTTTTTATCGATATGCTGGAACAGGCCATTCATCTAATGTCGAAAGGAAACCCATGAACGAAATCGTCAAGCACCCGCTGTTGCTGATGGCTTTGATTGTCGCCTCCGTTGAGTGTTCAGCGGTCTTTGGGCAAGCCGAACCCGACAGCGCTGCTGCTTCGCTGGTGCGCGTTGATGGCCTGGTTTTCGAACATCAGAAATATTCGTTCACCATGCGAGGCCTTGATCGCGACTACCGCATAGTTATTCCCAACGGAATTCCGCTGTTGATGAAGTTGACGTTGCCCGAAATCGACTTTGAACAAAAAACACTAGCTGTTCAGTTGCTTGTCTCTGCGCCGGACGGCAATCCCCAAAACAATCGGCACAGCACTTATCCCTTGTCCGATCCGGTATACGTGATGGCCGAATTCGACGATCAACAACAAATGGACCAGGCGTTTTCGAAACCCGTTCGCACGTTTGAGAAGTACACACTGTCACCGCAACCATTCCCGGCGAGTCCATTTTCAATCCAGGGAGTTTTGCTGGCCGGTCGTGAGCCGGGGCAGTTTCTGATGAAAGTCAAGTCAGAGATATTTCCAGTCACGCTTGGACCGCGCAAGGGATTGATGCTGGGTGCGAAAGTTACCGACCTTCATCCGCACGAGACGGAAGTGTTCGTCGAAGGTGCCTTTGAGGGGGAATCGCTGGTCGCAAGCTCCATTCGTTTTCAGCACATTGGCGATCCGTTTGCCAGATTCGATGCCGGATTGCCAAACGGCTTAATCATTGGCGACCAGATTTCCATCGGTTACGATCCGGCGCTTCGTGAAGCGCTCGCCGGTAAAATGAATATTCACCACCCGCCAACCAATTGCGGCGGCGCGGAAAACTGCCGCGATATTCATCGCTGGGTTTCCAATCCGAATCGCACGGACCGGTGCTGGGACGTTGTCGCCTTCAATTTTGGTCTTCAGGATATCAACGAATCGGAATCCGTCTGGAAAGACAACTTGCGCAACGCAGTCAAGGCACTTGAGAAAACCGGCGCGAAACTTGTTTGGATTAATTCGACTCCCATGCCGCAAGGACTTGCCGAACCGTATGCCGGAAATCAGCCACTTGGCATGGTCCAGGGTCGAATGCGCCTGCAGAATCAATGGGCGGCCGATGTGCTACATGATTTTCCAGAGGTCGAGACTTGTGACTTGTCGGAACTGGTTACACAAAATGCCGACGGCATCTACGACGAATGGCTAAAGGGGAAAGCGGCGACGTTTAACGGTCTTGAAAGTGCCCCGCTGGGTCGCGCCGTTGCCAGTTCCATGATGCAAGCGGCCGGGTTGAGTGGCGACAAACAATAAGCCCGCTTCGCGGTCAAGTTCCGTTGGTGGATTGAGAACTTGCAACATTCGCGCAAGAATAAGCGGTTCACAACCGTCGACTGGAATCGCCTTTGAACGTTGCCATCATCCCCGCCCGGGCGGGAAGTAAACGAATACCGGACAAGAACATTCGATTGTTTTGCGGTCGACCAATGATTGCCCGTTCGATCGATGTGGCGCTCCAATCCGGCTTGTTCGATCAAGTCATCGTTTCGACCGATAGTCTTCGGATTGCCGAAATCGCAAGGCAGCACGGAGCAGAGGTTCCGTTCATGCGGCCAGCTCCGCTGTCGGACGATTTCACCCCGACCCTGCCAGTGATTCGTCACGCGATTGAGTGGCTGAAGGAAACGGGAATCGAACCCGAATTCGTTTGCTGCATCTACGCGACCGCCCCAATGATCGAAATGGACGATTTGCACAAGGCGTTTGCGAGACTGCAAAGTGACGCCATGCTGGAGTTCGCATTTCCGGTAACATCGTTTGGTTTTCCGATTTTTCGGGCACTGCGGATTGAAAGGGATCGAACTACCATGTTTTGGCCCGAGTATGAATTGACCCGTTCGCAAGACTTGCCGGAAGCATTGCACGACGCTGGCCAGTTCTATTTTGGAAGGAGCGAGGCGTTCATGCAGCGAGAGGGCATTTTCTCGGCTCGATCGGCAGCCGTGATTTTGCCGCGCTACCGGGTGCAGGATATCGACACCGAAGATGATTGGGTTCGCGCCGAGGCCTTGTTTCGTGTGCGGGAGTTGCAGGGCTGATCACGCCGACAACCACGCCGGAACGTCGTCGCAAAGACTCCTCGTTGCCGGCCTACCCCGACCACTTCTGACCAACGGTTTCCACCCAACCTTGAAGTTCGAAACCGGTTCGGTGACACTTGCGGTAAGGGAGGGCACTGCTGGGCAAACCAGCAGTGGCACAGGGCACATGGAGGACTTTGCAGGACGTGCATTCGATGAAAGCGTTTGAGATCAATAAACGACTGATTGCTGGTGATGAACCAACGTACATCATTGCCGAGATGTCGGCCAACCATCATCAGGAAATTGTTCTGGCGCGGGAATTGATTCATGCGATGCGTGAGTCGGGGGCAGATGCGGTCAAACTGCAGACGTACACGCCCGATACGATGACGATCGATTGCGACACAAAGCACTTTCGCATTGGGGCGGGAACACTTTGGGAAGGGCGGCGACTGCATGAACTTTATGCCGAAGCGGCGACGCCATGGGAGTGGCACGCCGAATTGTTCGAACTGGCAAACGCGCTCGATATGGATTGCTTTTCGTCTCCTTTTGACCGGTCGGCTGTCGATTTTCTGGAAACACTGAATCCGCCTGCTTACAAGATCGCTTCGTTCGAACTGGTTGATATCCCGTTGATCGAGTATGTGGCAAGTCAGGGTCGGCCGATGATTATGTCGACAGGAATGGCGACACTGGACGAGATTGGGCAGGCGGTCGAAGTTGTGCAGCGCGCGGGTGTTCCGTTGGCGCTGCTCAAGTGCACCAGTGCTTACCCTGCGCCACCGTCCGAAATGAATTTGCGGACGATTGCCGATCTTGGCAAACGGTTTGATGTCATGACCGGATTGTCGGATCACACGATGGGAACTGCGGTGCCGGTGGCAGCAGTGGCACTCGGTGCGCGGATCATCGAAAAGCACTTTACACTTTCACGCAATCGCCCCGGGCCGGACAGCGCGTTTTCACTGGAGCCCGGCGAGTTTCGGGCGATGGTCGACGCGGTGCGAGTTGCCGAAGCGGCACTGGGCCGGATCAGTTATGAGCGGACCGAACGCGAGCAAGCGAGTCTGGCGTTTCGGCGGAGCTTGTTCGCGGTTGCTGATATCGCCGCCGGCGATCCGTTTACCAACGCCAATGTGCGGGTAATTCGGCCTGGTGACGGGCTCCCGCCACGGCACTTGAACGAGATTCTTGGGCGACAGGCTGCCCGGTTTATCGCTCGTGGCACGCCGCTGAGTTGGGAACTGGTCGAGTAGAGAGTTGGCCGACCGTCAATCAAATCGTCAACTGCGGCATGTCTTGCAACATGGTTTTGTAATGCTTTCGCACCTGGCCGAGATCGATCTTGTTGAGAAACAAGGAATACGCCAGATAACAGAGGAGGAAGCGGACGTCGGTCGCCCAGGCCGGTACGTATTTGGGCGGCAAGCACATACCGGCTGCTGACAGCTCTGCCAGGACGGGCAAGTCGTTAATATCCAGTTTGCCACAGAACAACAAACGCAAACAATCGGATCGCCCGGCGGCTACCATCGCGCGCAGAAAGTTATGCACGCGCAACAGCCCGTACAGGTAGACAATGTCTTTGGTAAAGGGTGCGCCGCCCGTCATAACACCGCCACGGAATACCCGTCGCGCGTTTTCGAACGACTGGGTTTCATCGTCCGTTCGGTTGAGATAGTAATGATAGACATCGAGAAAGTCCGCCCCCTCGACCGCCATCTGGATTGCAATCACCCGATCGGCGAGGCGGCGAAAGCGGTCAAGATCGATCGAGCCGGTGATGAACTCGGCGAAAACGGCCAGCCCTTCCTGGGTCGTCGTGGTTCCTGGATGAGATGCCGCCAGGATCGGCAAATGAGTCTGGCTCAATCCGTTGAGCGACGTTCCCACATGGATACTCGCTTCGTGATGGATCAGCTGACCCACATCCCGGTCAGTGAACATGGCGTCGCGACGAATGCGAATGACCTGGGGGCTGGCAAGTGCGTTGGCAGAAAGTTCGTCAACCAGAACGACGTCCGGGGCGTTGTCGCCAAACATCTTGATGGCTGCCGCGCGCACGTCCGTTGCGACTTTCTCGGCGCTGGCACTGGCGTTGGGTGGTGCACCGAGATCAAGCCTGCCGCATTCTTCGAACAGCGAATCAAACTGCAGGGCCAGTCCGAGGGGAGTGTTCTCCGCGTCCACAAGTGAATGCGTTGGCGCGCCATAAAGCTCGATTGACAACTCGGTAAACTTCGGTGTCCCGCAATTTTCCAGCATGCGGGCGCTGGTTTCGATTTGGCGGACAATATTTAAAAGCCATTTTGAAACGAATTCCGGCGATTTCAGATTCGACCGGATCGACTTCATGCGTAACAGGACGACGGACGAGTCCACCGGCGCGTACTCGACCCTGGGAAGTTCCCGGGCCTTGTTCCTGAAAAACTCGCGACGAACCGTTTCCGGCCACGAAAGATGCGTCAGGATACGAACGGACCGGCTTGCGTCATAAATTTCTGAGCAAGCGTTCCGAATGTGTTGCTTTTCATTTTCGCCAAAGTGCATGTCGCAGATTGGACGATAACGGGCGATTTCCGGCAATAGGAACTTCGCGCAATGCTTGCGTTGCAGTCGCGCAATCTATGCTGGAACGTCCAGTGTCATTTCGAGGCCGGGCCCCGGAGATGTCGCCATCAACTTGCCTCGCAGGGCGCGAGCCATGCGACGACACAAGGCCAGTCCAAGCCCGACACCCTGCGCCGTGTCGGCAGCCAGTTGATCGGATTTTCTAAAGGGCAAAAACATCCGGCGACGATTGTTGCCAGAAATGCCTGGACCGTAATCGCGAATCGAAACGAGCATTCGCTGCTCAAGGAAGCGGACCGTTAATTCAATGCGATTGTCATCGGATCCGCGCGCGTATTTACTGGCGTTGTCGACCAAATTGAAAAGGATTTGTTCGAGGATTATCGGGTCGGTTGGGAATTTGCGAATCCGATCCAGTCCTTCGATCTTAACAATCAATAGCATGGCGCTTTGTTCGGCCCGCCGCTGCAGTCGATCGAGAAAGCGATCCAGCAAGAGTTCCCACGATGTCAATTCCTGCCTGGCGCGACGATTGCTTCGTTCGAGGCGGGCGAATTGCAGTACGTTTTCGACCAGATGCGACAGGCGGTCGGCTTCGACACGCATGGTCTGCGCGTACTGTTGTTGTTTCTCCGGCGATGGAACCATGCGTTCGGCAAGCATTTCGGCGTACATGCGAAACGTCGTCAACGGCGTTCGCAATTCGTGCGTGACTGCCGAGACAAATGCGCCGCGCCGTTCACTCAGTTGAATTAATCCGTTGAGCAGAAATGCGCCGGCGATTGCCACGAGTCCGAGGCAACTCCAGGCGAAAATGAGCGCACTCATGATGCCACCACCCCTGGGCAGCGGAAGCAAGCTTGCCGGATCGAGCCGCAATTGCGAATTGATCTTGTCGCGATCAATCTCCAGTTGAACGGGCAAGGCAGCCAGCGCTTGACCCAGGCGAATTTGGGTCACGTCCTTTAGCGGACGAAACCTGACATCAGGAAGCAAGTCGCTGACTTCCTCGCGAAGCGTCGTCTGGATGCGCTCCCAGTCCAGCCAGCACCCCTGAATCAGTACTTGATCATCACTCTCCACGCGCCTTGCCAGGATCAGGCGATCATCGAGCCACAAGGGGCGCATGAGTCCTTCGTTGACCAGCAGGCTGGGGGTCAATATCGCATTGCCGCCATAGTTAAAGTTATTGTCGGCCCACTGGCTTTGCGTTTGCTGATCAAGCGACTGAAATCGCTTGTTGAATTCATCATTGCCACGAGACGCATTTCGCGATTGTTGGGCAATTTGTTTTTGAACTGGCGCGTCGGTCGGGAGAGTTTGTCGTGGCGCATTGTTCGCCATACCGATCTGGTTTCCTTGCTCATTGCCTTCCGCTCCGTTCTGAAGGTTCTCAAGGATCGGATCGAGGTACATCGACTGCGGCGGCAGCGCCAACTTGTCCTGTATCGCGACCGGATCCTGTTGCGCCGCAGGATTAATGGACTGATACGGCGGAAGTTTTGCCGAGGGACATTTGTCAAGCAATAAATCGTAATCCAGGACTCTCCGAATGTCGTCCAGTTTGGTACCGTTATCCCTGATCGCTTCCGTCGTCAGTCCGCAACAGACCATTGCCTGATCGCAATCAACTCCGACGGGTCGCTGCGGTGACGTAAGTGTGTTGCCGGGCCCCAACTGAAAATGCAGGTTAACAAATTCCGACGGCGTAAACAGCAATGGCGATGGTGCGGGATCGTCGTTGGTTTGTTGTGGCGAGTTCGACGGGTTTCGGTAAAACGATTCATACAAGTAGTAAGGCCGGGCGGCTTCCTGGGCGATCAGCGGAGTCAACATCCCGTCCATCCGCCATAGCGCGCTGCTGATCCGTTCCTGCAGCTCGGCTTCCTGCCGGGCAAGCTCCGTTTGCGCCCGGTCCGCCTCCCGTGCCCGATCCAGCTCGATTGCCTGCCAACTCAACCATCCCAGCGCAGGAACAGCCATCGCCAGGCAAGCCGCGTACAAGAGCCAAATGTGCAAGGGTGATTTCATATTCAATCAGTGGCGTTGTCTATCAGTAATGTTCCGGTAAAATTCAGGTAAAGTTTACTGACCCCACATGTAGCCCTTGCTGCGAACGGTCAGCAGGATTTTTGGAGTCGTCGAATCGTCACCGAGTTTTTCGCGAATTCGGGCAATGTGCATATCGATAGTGCGAGTCGATACGCCTTGCGGGCTGATCCGCCATACGCTGGAAAGGAGTTCGTCGCGCGAAATGGCACGACCGGAGTTGATTGTCAGATAACGCAGGACTTCCGATTCCCGTTCGCTCAGTTCTACCCGCACTTTGTTATCACAACGGACCTCGCGTCGGTCGAAATCAATCGTTCCACCGGCGAACGTGACTTGTGAAACATCGCTGGGTCGCGACGGGCTGCGGCGCAGTACCGCCTGAACCCGCGCCAGCAACTCGCGCACGCTGAACGGCTTGACAACATAATCGTCGGCTCCGTTTTTCAGGCCGGCAACGCGATCGGACTCGTCCCCCTTGGCCGTTAAAATAATCACCGGCTGTGTCGGTCGCGATTGGCGGACCGCGCGAAGTATTTCCAGTCCGGGCGTGCCCGGCAACGCAAGATCGAGCAACAACAAGTCGTAGTCGGTGTTGATCGCCTTGCGCAAACCGGTGACTCCATCGGCGGCTTCGCTGACCACGTAACCGTTGAACTGAAGGGCATCAACGATCCCCTGCCGAATTGCGTCGTCGTCTTCGATTGCGAGGATGGCAAGTGCAGTCATATAGCAGATCCAGTTAACCGTTTCGCATTGGGCGAGCGTTGTGATACCCGCTGACCATGAACAAGGCGTCGACCAATTCTAGTCCCCCGATTCATGTGAAACTGTAACGGACATGTAAAACAGTCGGCACATCATACTTGCAAGGGCGTAAAACCACGGTTTTCCCCGGATTTATCCACTTGCCGATGCTCCCCCGGCCAGAGTAACATTATGAGCCCGGATCAGCGCCTGCCGCCTCGTGTGCAGGCAGGTACACGCCCCACTGCCAACAGGCTGTTTGAACGCAAACATTCCACCGTATCGGTATTGAACCAGCCATGTCGGAAATTATTCCACTCAAT
>JANNWJ010000054.1:0-1608 GCA_031414755.1 Pirellulaceae bacterium
TGTCCTGCCCCTCAAGGAACTGGAATTTTCTGAATTGGGTTAACATAATCCAATCCCAGGAGGTATTCCATGTCCAGAAATCGAAGAAAATTCACTGCGCAGCAGAAGGCCGAGATCGTCAGGCGGCATCTCAAAGACAAAACCCCGATCTCCTCTCTCGCCGAGGAGCTGGGCCTCCAGCCGACCCAGATTTATCAGTGGGTCGCCATGGCGCTGGAGCAACTGGAGCGGGCTTTCGAGAAATCCGATCGGCCTGTGGCGTCCAAACGCGCCGCCGAAAAGATCGCCGACTTGAAAGACCAGAAGATCAAACGGCTTGAAGAAAAGCTAGTTGACAAAAACGAAGTCATCGCCGAATTGATGGAGGAGAACGTCAAGGCAAAAAAAGCCAATGGGGGCCTCTGAAAGGAGTCTGGGTCCCCCACGACGTTCGCGATTCGATCGTCGATTACATGAATTACTGGACGGAACGCACCGAACTGCCATGCAGCTTCTTGCTGGGCTGGGCCGGACTGCAATCCAGCAAATACCATTCGTGGAAAAAACGTTACGGCAGAGCCAACGAGCACAATGGAAAAATCCCGCGAGACTGGTGGCTCGATGAGTGGGAGAAACAGGCCATCCGCGACTTCCATGAACGCCATCCGCTGGAAGGTTACCGCCGCCTAACGTTCATGATGCTCGATGACGACATCGTTGCCGTCAGTCCGACTACCACCTACCGGGTGCTCAAGACCGCTGGCCGCATGGATCGCAAGTTCATCAAGCCTGGCAAGAAAGGTACAGGTTACGTTCAACCCGGAAAAATCCACCAGGAATGGCACACCGACATCAGTTATCTGAACCTCGGCGGATCGTTCTATTTTCTGATTTCGGTCCTCGATGGATTCAGTCGTTACATCGTGCATTGGGAAATTCGCGAGTCGATGACCGAACAAGATGTCGAAATCGTGATCACTCGCGCACTTGAAAAACACCCGGGCGTGAAGCCGCGAATCATCAGCGATAACGGTCCGCAGTTCATCGCCAAAGACTTCAAGGAGTTCATTCGCACTTACAACCTGACGCACGTCCGCACCAGTCCGTACTATCCGCAGAGCAACGGCAAGCTCGAGCGATGGCATGGTTCGATCAAACAGGAATGCATTCGTTTGACCTGTCCGGCGACAAAGGAAGAGGCCGAGAAACGGGTAACGCGATACGTCGAATATTACAACACGGTGCGCTTGCACAGCGCGATCGGTTACATCACTCCAGCCGATTGCCTGGCAGGTTTGAGCGAAGTGATCGCTCAGGAACGCGATCGTAAACTCGAAGAAGCCCGGGCCCGGCGACAGGCCAAACGATCCAGTGAAAAACAAGTTGCATAACCATCAACAGGAGATTACAACACAAGAACTTGCACGGAGGATAGGGCAATGCTGAGGAGCAACCCGAGCGCCGCTGCAAGTGCCAAAGCTGGAAGTGGGTGGCTGGCAACAGTCACTCCCTTCACTTCCAACTTTGGCTCCAATGCGCTAAACCTAATGCTTGAAACTTGTACTTGATTCCCCTTTTTTATCCGTTAACCCAGACAACAAAAATTCCTGTTGCCGTTGAACCAGGACA
>JANNWJ010000055.1:0-70436 GCA_031414755.1 Pirellulaceae bacterium
CTTATCGCCAGGCTGACACATGTCGTTCCAGCCCTGGAACCAAACGAACCCGCAGATTTCGGTTTTTGCACCCTTCAACTGTGGGAAATCGGCGTCGAGATTGGCTAGGCACTCGCGCACCTCTTTCACCATTTTTTGATAAGACGCACCACTCTCCTCGGGCTTGCAGTCGGTCTCATAGGCCGGTTTGCCGGCACTGGGCGGCCGGAAATTCCCATACAGACTGTGCCCACCCCAGCACGTCTTGATTAGCAGAACCGGCTCTTCAAAGTGATCGCCCATCTCGATGCCGAACATCAGCTCCGGCCCGAACCAATCCGCCCCCCAGGCACCCATTCCCACCGACAGCGGTCGCTGGATTTTTTCGTCAGCTTTCTGATACGAGACGAACACGTCATCGCGCACAACGAATGAGCCATCATCGTTCCGGATCTTCTTCAACTGATATCCAAAAGTCGGATGCTCACCCAGTCGGTCGAGCGTTGTTACACCGGCATGTCCTTCCATGTTCGACTGCCCGGCAAGTATGAAAACTTTCACCGGCCCTTTGAACTCCTGCGGCGGCCTACCTGACTCGGCTTGCTGGGCCATTACCGCATTCGCCATCAATGACATCGCAACCATTGCGCCAACTATTGCATTTGTTGTTTTCGTATTCATGCTTGCTGTCGTATTGGAAGATAGAAGACAAAAAGGACGTTAGACAAAAAAGACAGGCATTATCTTGACAGCCGCGTCGAGGTCTTTCAAGCTGATTTTTGTCGTCGGCGATTAATGTCGGCGATTAATGGGACGCAGCTCATTTTGGCAAAACTACCCGAAGGTACCTGAGCTTGGTTCTAACTTCGGTACAATAAAGTATGACATCATATCACTCCACCGGCACTCCGAAAAACGTCAATGCGGCGAGGGAGGTGCGGCTGAGGAGGAGGTTTTGAGGGGACCAGGATTTGTCATGGAGATACGTGATCGTGGTGGCGGTAGAGGAGGCGGAGAGTTTGAGGGTGATGGTTTTTCCGGTGACGGAGCCAGAGGCGATTTTTTCAGGCGCGCCGTCGAGATAGAACTGACTGATGAGCGCGTTGTCCCACGACATCGGTTGGTCGAACTCGAGCGCGATTTCGTCGTGGCGGTCGCTGGTGTACGAGGCTCGCTGCAGGTTGGGTGAAGTGACGGGCTGCGCATAGATTTTGCCGTAGTTGAATTGTTCGACGACGGGAAGGAGTTGTCGTGCGAGCTCCGCGTAACCGGCGGGTGGATAGTGGCAGCCTCCTTCGGGCTTGATCCCGAGCGTCGCAATCGGGGTCATGTTCGAATAGAGGTGCGGCAAGCGGCGTTGCACATCGCGCAGACGGTCGCTGTTGGGGTTGCCTCCCATGCCGCAGGCGTTCGGCCAGATCTGGAAAACATAGTAGTGCTGGATGTTGGGAAAGTCCTGCTGCCAGGCTCCAGCCATTTCGACAAAATATTGCTCATACGTTTCCCAGCCGTATTTGCCGGTCGCTCCCTGGGCTCCCTGATTGTTTTCGCCTTGATGCCAAAAGACGCCACGAATGCCGTGCGTCAGTCGGGCTTGCTGGACCCGGTTGAGCATCCGGCCATAGATCGTTTCGGGATCGGTGGGGTTGTCGACGCTCCGCTGGTGGGCTTCGATAAGCGTCCCGCCAACCGCACCATTGATGATGCAGATTGGAATTTTGTGGTTTTCGACCAGGCTTTTGGCCAAGTCCATTCCCCAGCAACCAATCTGAAAGTGACCACCCTCGCGACGAACGGCGTCGCCCCAACCGCGACTGATGTCGCCGCCGTTGCTGCCAAAGCTGCGGATCCACTCGCTGGAGTATTCGTATTTTTCCGGTCCCCAATCAGTCGCGAGGGCATTGGACTGGCCGTCAATCAGATAAGCATCGCCGCAGACGAGGTTGATGGCAGTGTGCAGAACGGTTTCCTTTTTCGCTTGGACGGCGACGAGCTCGACGCGGTATTTGATCAACCCTGGCTGAAGCTTGACGACGAATGCGTATTTTCGGTCTGCGCCGGGTGTTTGCGTTTCGGTCTTGAACGGTTTGTCGTCGGCAAAAACTTTCAATACGATGGAATCGGCGGATTCCGGCAAAGTACCGTTGCAGAACAGCGTTCCTTCGTTCCGGTCGTCGCGGGGATAGAACTGGTGGTCGACTGGTTTTTCATCGGGGTCGGGAGTCCGCCCGACCCACGGGTCAGTGGCCGGTTCGCGAACGATGATCGAAGTGGCGGCAGTGGTTTCGGCTCCGCCATTGCCGAGCGTCAGCGTGACGGTCATAGGGCCACTATTTTGCGCGCGAGTCAGGACCAGCCGGTCGGGGAGGACTTCGCGGATTGCGGCCAGGCCGGAAACGACCCACGTGTATTTCAGCTCGCCAGCTCCGGCAGCCTGCATCTGTTTCAAGTTGGCGATTTGCGGGACGACTTCGATGGTCGTGCGGCCGTCCCATTCGGTTGGGGCGGTGAGAGAGACGATCGGTTCGGGGATTGATTCCCGGATCGTGATGGGGATGTCGAGGGTTTTGACTTCGTCGGAAGAGGCCGGCGAAGAGAGAGGGTCAGACCCTGGCGGCTTGGGAAAGAGCGCTCGGAATTGCAAAGTCGCCGTGGTGTCGCCGGTGACGCGTCCGGCGTGAAAGTCGAAGCTGAACTGGTCTACGGCAACAATGGTTTCCTGGCCGTATTGTACAAGGAGCCAGTAGACTTTTTGGGCACCGCCGGCACGGGCCGAGACAGTGGCGGTTTGGCCTTCGGAAACCTGCAACGCTTTTTCCGAGACCGAGAATTCCGTGCCGGGCTGGACGACGTGGCCGACAGCGGTCTGCAGCGTTTTCTGGTTTTCGTATTGCAGGCGGATCCAGTCGGGAGTACGAACGACATTGGAAATGCGGACTTCGTCGACGTCGCCGTGGAAGTCATAGTTCCCGTACCAGCCGCCTATCCAGAGACTGGACGTCGGGGGAATGTCGAGCAGGGGATCGGAAACGCCGTCGAGCCGCCCGTTAACGTAGACCCGAGAGTCTTTTTCCTGGTAGGTGTGGACGACGTGATACCACTGGTCGAGGGCCAGCGGCGTCGCGGCTTCGACATCGGCAAAATAGCAGCGGATCGCGAGGCTCGGCGGGCTTTCGAACTGCATCATGACTTTGCCCGGCCGTTGCTCTTTGCCCCAGGCCAGGACATTTCCGTTGGCCTTGTCGGCGCGGAACCAGGCTTCGGTGCTCATCGGTCCGACGCCGGACGGGTACGCCTTAATATCTTCGCCGCCGAAGATTCCCTGGCCGCCGGCCAGATGCCGCGCGGCTCCGATCATCCCGCGGGTCGCCGTGGTCCGTTCGTCTTTGGGAACGATCGAGCCGACTTCGTCTGTCACGGGTTCGTTCATGTGGAGGACGCTGGCGTTGCCGTTGGAGGCGTTAAAGACGGCCGCGCCGCTCGATTCGCTGACAGCGTTGGGGTTGCCCCAATGGAGTTTGATTTCCTGTCGGGAGTTGCCGGTGATCCGAGGGATGCGGACCCAGATACTGGCCGTGCCGTTGGCGGCGTCCCATTCTTCGACTTGGTAGACGAGTGGTTGGCCGTCGGCGGAAGTGAAGCGGATATCGTCGCCGTTTGCTGAAGAGAGAGGGTCAGACCCCGATTTGCTCCGAGGACTGCGCAAATCGGCGTCAGACCCTGCCGATTGCCAGTTTTTTTGCAAGCGCACGAGCAGCGGAAAATTTTCGAGCATTGCCGAGGCGGGCAGATCGGCACCTTCCGGGGTCGTGAGAATGAAAAGCGAACCGCTGTGTTTCCAGGCGGAATAATCAGCTTGGGCACGCGGGTCTGTGGCGACTGGTTTGGCCGCTGCATCGGCTTCACCCCAGACTTCTTTCAACACCTCGAACATGCCGGGGTCGAATTGGGCGAGCTGGTCGCGGGTGAACGGGAAAAAGTCATTGGTTGAAAAGAACGCTTCGCTGCACTCGGCAAAATACTCCTGGGGGTTGGTGATCGCATAGGCCCGGACGTTGGCCGAACGCCCGTCGCCGAATCGTTGTTCGACGTCGTCGTACAGGCCCTCGGCTTTGGCCCGATCGAAAGCGCCCTTGATTGCTTCGTTGCCGAAGCCGTCGGGCAAGACCCGGTCGTGGTAAGCGTGGGCCAGTTCATGAAGCGCGAAATTGGGCATGCGCAGCATTTCGCGTTCGAAGATGCGGACGTTGGTGAACTCGACTGCTTTTTCCATGGCCGGATCGCGGTTGTTCTCGCGCAGCCATCCGGCATCAGGGTGATATTCGGCGCGCGGGATCACGTTGGGATACTCGGGGGAAATCCAGAGCGGCACCTTGTGCAGTTCCACGACGACGGCGGCAGGAACGACCTGGTTGATTTCCTGGAGCTGTATTGTGAGAAGCTCCAGCGCCCGCCCGGTCGCCTCTTTATCCTGTTCCAATAGTTGTTCGCTGACCAGCACGGTCCAGCCTTCGATTTCGCGCGTTGTGTATGAACTCGGCAAGGGTGGAAGTGGCGTGTTTTCCTGGGTCAGATCAGACCGCGTCGACACTGGCATCGCGTTAGCCGTTCCAATCAACGCAGTAGCAGCGAATGACAAAACCACAAAAAGCAGACTTGTTCGGCGCAAAGGGGCTCCATGGTATTTTTGAATCAACCTAAGTACTGACATTGGGATCATAATCATGTGCACTTTCGACCTCATAATCGCTTAGCCAGTTCGAAATCAGTCCACGCAGCGAAAAAGCAAATACGTTTCAACAAGAAAACACTTGTCGCGCAACGCATTCTGCAGTTTGAATAATTGCGAGCAAGGCGTCGCATCCTTTTGCACCCCAACGAAACCGAACAACTGGACCTGTCCCCGTTCTTTCGCTCCCGTTCTTTCGGCTGGCGTTGCCTAAGCCAGAACTTCGCGAATCACGGTTTGCTTTTCGACGCCGGTCAGGCGCTGGTCGAGACCCTGGAACTTGAAGGAAAAGCGTTCGTGGTCGATACCGAGGCAATGCAGGATCGTGGCGTTCAGATCGTTGACGTGAACGGGGTTCGCGACGATGTTGTAACTGAAGTCGTCCGTTTCGCCATGCACGTAGCCGGGCTTGATGCCGCCGCCCGCCATCCACATGCAAAAGTTGCGGGGATGATGGTCGCGGCCGTAGTCGTCTTTGGTTAACGTTCCCTGGGAATATACGGTCCTGCCAAACTCCCCGCCCCAAACAACAAGCGTACTGTCGAGCAAGCCGCGCTGTTTGAGATCCTTGACCAGCGCGGCTGTCGCTTGATCCGTTTGCCGACATTGATTGCCAAGCTGATACGGCAGACTACCATGTTGATCCCAGCCACGGTGGAGAATTTGCACAGCCCGCACGCCTCGTTCGACCAGGCGGCGCGATAACAAAGCGCTGTGGGCAAAGGTGCCGGGAACTTTGGCGTCGGGCCCGTACATCGAAAGGGTCGCCTCCGTCTCCTGTGAAATGTCAGTCAAGTCAGGAACGCTGGCCTGCATTCGAAAGGCCATCTCGTACTGCGCGATGCGGGTAACGGTCTCCGGATCGCCAAAGTCTTCCAGTGTTCCCTGATTCAGTCGATCAAGCGCGTCGAGCATGATACGTCGGTCGGAACGCGATACGCCGTCCGGATTTTGCAAGTACAAAACCGGGTCGCCCGAACCGCGAAGCGCCACGCCGTTAAAGCGCGTCGATAAAAAGCCACTTCCCCACATCCGGTTATAGATTGCTTGCCCGTTACTGTCCGCTGGAAACTGCGGCGTGAATACAACGAACGCCGGAAGGTCGTTGTTTTCGCTTCCCAGACCGTACGCCAACCACGACCCAATGCTGGCCTTGCCGGGAATCTCGGAACCGGTCATCACAAACGTGCAGGCCGGGTCGTGATTGATGGCGTTGGTGTGAACGGTTTTGATCAACGAAATATCGTCGACGATTTCCGAAGTGAAAGGCAACAGTTCCCTGTTTACCCAAATGCCGGATTTCCCGGACTGTTCGAACCGGAATTTGGATGGGGCCACAGGAAACCGCGTCTGGCCACTGGTCATGGTTGACAACCGCTGACCACCTTGCACGCTGACCGGAATATCCTTGTCGAAAAATTCCTGCAGGCCGGGCTTGTAATCCCATGTATCCAGTTGCGAAGGGCCGCCGTTCATGTGCAGATAGATGATGGCTTTGGCTTTCGGGGGAAAATGCGGCAAGCCAGGCAGTGGCGGATGCACTCGATCGACTTCGTTTGCCTGGCTAACATTTCCCAACAGGGACTTGCCCGCCATCATGCTCATCGCCAGACCACCGAGACGGAGGCCGGCGTTGCCAAAAAAACTTCGGCGGTTTTGCATTAGCATTTGATCAAAGAGGGATCGCATCGCGTCAGTTCCTGTTGAGTGTTTCGTCGAGATTGAGAATCGTACTGGCGACCAGCGTGTAAGCGGCCAGTTCCGGCGCTGCCAAATCCGTGGCTGGTTTCGATTCACCTTGCATGATGAGTTTTGCCGCGTCATCGGGACTTTGCTGGTATCGTTCGATGTGATGATCGAGTTGTTCCTGCAAGATCCCGATTTCCTGCGAGTCCGGTTGTCGCGACAGAACGGTTTGAAAAGCGAAGGTGAATCGTGCTTCGGCCGATGTGCCTCCCTCGGTGAGCATTCGCTGGGCAAGTGCCCGGGCCGCTTCGACATGCTGAACATCGTTCATCAATTGCAGTGCCTGCAACGGCGTGTTGCTTCGCTCGCGCCGCGTGCAACTTTGTTCGCGATTGGGGGCATCGAAGTTCATCATAAACGGAGGAGGTGCCGTACGTTTGTAGAACGTGTAAAGGCTTCGGCGGTAGAGCGCCGATCCGCTATCCTGTTGATAAAATCGGGTGTTGGAACCGGCAAAACCCACCGGTTCCCAAATATTGGATGGTTGATAAGGCTTGACGCCGATGCCACCGATTTCCAGGTTGATCAAGCCACTTACAAACAAGGCATTGTCTCGTATTTGTTCGGCATCCAAACGCAATCGCGGACTTCGCGCGAATAACCGGTTTTCGGGATCGCGTGTGTACAGTTCATTCGTAATGCGCGAGCTTTGGCGAAACGTCCGCGATGTCACGATTCGTCGGACCAGCGCTTTGACATCCCATCCCGACTCGCGAAAATCGACCGCCATCCAGTCCAGCAGTTCCGGATGGCTGGGCGGTTCACCTTGCGTTCCAAAATCGCCGCTGGTTTTGACAAGTCCCGTTCCAAAAAACTGTTGCCAAATTCGGTTGACGGCAACCCGGGCGGTCAACGGGTTTTCCGGGGCTATGATCCAGTTCGCCAAATCCAAACGATTCGGTTGGGCTTTTTCATCCGACCGTTTCAGCGGAGGCAAGATCGAGGGAGTGCCGGGTTCGACTTTGTCGCCCGGTTTGTCGTATTGACCGCGCATCATCACAAAACTTTCGCGCGGTTGCGGCGTGTTCCGATAAATAAAAGTGCTGGGAATCGTGTTTTCGATTGCATCACGTTGGGCTTTGAGGCGAGCGACTTGTTTGTCGAATTCAGCGAATTGCGGTTGCGTGGCAACACAAACGGAATGCAAATACCAGGCAAGCAGTTGTGCACGAACGGTCGTTTCCGGATTCGAATCAGGACCGGCTTTGGCGACGGCATTTAATTCAACAGACAATCCAGGTGTGTCCTTGTCCTTCGCCTGTTTCCACCAGGCGACAAACGAATATTGCAGATCGTTTGCCGGGTCACTTTTGCCTGCAATGCCGATCTTGTCCCACAACACCGTTCCGCCAAATTGAGTGGTGGCAAAACCGGTCAATAAGTCGCCAGCGGACAGGCCGATTTTTTCGACCGGAATTTCCAGACGAATCCACTTGCCCGAATCGGGAATGGGACCCATCGAAACTTTTTCGGTCGTGTTGGGAGCACCCCAGGGAATGACGTCATAGTCTCCCCACACAGCGCGATGCAACCAGCCGTTTTTATAAAACTGCAGCATGAGGGTCTGTGGCAAGCTGTCCGCGGTCAGGAATACGTGCGCAAAGATGATGGCATTGGATGGAACAACCAGAGGTGTGGTGGCCCGATCCCAAACGTCTTGTGACAAGCCCGGATCTGATCGTTTCAGAGCGCGGTCGCCGCTGAATACCGTCGCGCCATCGGTAACAGAAACGAAAGTCGTTGGGTGACCCGGACTCGCCTGGGCCTGTCCCCCTGCTGGAAAGTCGTCTTCCATCCAAAGCGATTCCACAGTGACGACTTCGGGAGGGGGCTGGATTTCGGCGGGATCGACGTATGAGATTTGAGCGGCCTGTTCGTCGATCTGCTGTTGCAGTTCGGCAAGTTGTTGATCCAGGTCGCTCAACTTCGTGCGATCCCCTTCGCTATCCAGTTTCAAGACAGGAGCGGTCAGAAGAGCGTTTCCATCCATGGCCGGATCCGCCGCAGAATTGAAAAACGCATAGAGCGAATAAAACTCCCGCTGCGAAATCGGATCGAACTTGTGATCGTGACAAACGGCGCAGCCAGCCGTTAATCCCAACCAGGTCTGTGCGGTGGTGCTTGTTCGATCGACGGCGTATCGATACAGCAACTCGGCGTCGATGGAGCCCCCTTCGCTGGACGTCACGTTGCATCGATTAAAACCGGTAGCGGTCAACTGGTCTGTGGCGGGTTCCGGCAGCAAGTCACCGGCAAGTTGTTCAACGGTAAATTCATCGAACGGTTTGTTGGAGTTGAAACTACGGACAACCCAATCCCGGTAAGCCCACATTTGCCGTTCGTTATCCAGGTGCAAACCGTGCGTGTCGGCATAGCGAGCCACGTCCAGCCAATGTCGCGCCATCTCTTCGCCAAAGTGCACGGAGCTCAAGTATCGCTCGACAAGTTTTTCGTAAGCGTCGGGCGAATTGTCCGCCAGGTACGCTTCGACTTCGGCAGGAATGGGTGGCAAGCCGGTTAGCGCAAACGCGAGGCGACGAACGAGCATATGCTTGTCGGCCTCGTCCGCCAAAGCCAGTCCTTCGCGCTGAAGCCGATCGACAATAAAAGCATCGATGGGATTAGAACCGGCAACGACCATATCTGGAATTGCAGCCGCGGCTTGCGGTTCGAACGACCAATGCCGTTGATACGGTGCTCCTTCTTCAATCCAGCGCTTAAGCAATAACTTTTCGGCAGCAGTCACTACCTTGTGGCTTTCGGCCGGAGGCATCCGTTCATCGTCATCGTCCGAGTTAACGCGATTCCAAAGTTCACTCCTCTCCAGGTCATGGGGGACAACGGCAGCGAACCCGTTTTCATCGGACACGGTGCCCTCGGCTGTGTCCAATCTCAAGTCCGCTTCACGATGATCAGCATCCCGACCATGGCAAGCAAAACACTTGTCGGCGAGGATCGGCCGAATGTCGCGATTGAACTGAATGGGTTCTTGCGCCGCAAGATTGAACGGCATGATGCTGAGCACTATCATCAGGGCCATCGCCGAAACGCGTTTGGTCCAGCAGCGGAACCGATTGCAAAAGTCAAATCCGAACTCAAAACTCATGCGGTACTCCGTGGAATGTGATTCGTTCGATGCCCGACATTGACGGTCAAGGAACTGCCGCAATGTCTGCGGACGTTAACGGCAGTATTGAATAGCTTAATGCTACTCACTCTCAACAAGCACCTCAATCATGACTTTGCCATGCAGGTCGACGGTTTTAAGAGTGTGAATGTGTGCGAATTTGTCCAATTGCCATGTTTTGGGACATTGTGCGCGCGAAAAAACCAATTTGGCCGACTGTTTAAGCTTACAAATCTGGCGGACGAAGCTGAACTGCGGGAATTGTTGAAATGAACGGACATTCGCGCTACACTGGAACCCGTTCGGGTTTTCAAGTTGCCAACTTTACGACATCACTGTTTGCCAAATGAGCGAGCGAAGATGATTTGTTGCTCCAGCCCTATTCGGTTGATTTTTTTTGCGGTTGCCGCTCTTGCGCAAGCGTGCACGGCGCAAGATGAAATCAATTACGGTCGGGACATTCGGCCGATTCTCGCCGAGAACTGTTTCTTTTGTCATGGACAGGATGGCAACAAGCGTCAAGCGGAATTGCGGCTCGATGTTCGTCAGGATGCGATCGACCATAGTGCGATTGTGCCGCACGACGCATCGGCAAGCAGCCTCAACGAGCGAATCAACTCGGACGATCCCGATTCGTTAATGCCACCGGCGGACTCGAATCGGCGATTGACGGACGAGCAAAAGAAAATGCTGTCGCGCTGGATTGATGAAGGAGCCGTGTATTCCGGTCACTGGGCGTTTGAACCACCGGATCGTCCAGCCGAGCCCGTTGTGAACGGCAGCGAATGGCTTCGAAATCCTATCGATCGGTTTGTTTTGGCGAAACTTGAAGCGGAGGGACTTGAGCCATCGCCCGAAGCCGATCGGGCGACACTTATCAAACGGCTTGCCATCGATTTGGTTGGCGTGCCACCGACGCTTGATGAAGTCGATCAGTTTGTTGCCGATCCTGACCCGCTCGCTTACGAAAAACGGGTTGATCGATTTCTTGCCAGCCCCCATTATGGGGAACGAATGTCACTCCCCTGGCTGGACGCGGCGCGCTACGCCGACAGTAACGGCTTTCAACAGGACGGAGATACGTGGCAGTGGATGTGGCGCGACTGGGTCGTCAGGGCACTCAATGACGACCTGCCTTTCGATCAATTCACCCTATGGCAATTGGCCGGCGATCTCTTGCCGGATGCCACGACCGATCAAAAAATCGCCAGCGGATTTAACCGCAATCATCTGCTCAACGGCGAAGGTGGCGCGATCGCCGAGGAACAACGATTCGTGATCCTGTTCGACCGGGTCGACACAACGGCGACCAACTGGCTGGGCCTGACGATTGCCTGCGCACAATGTCACGACCACAAATATGACCCGACCACCCAACGCGACTATTACGGATTGATGGACTTGTTCAACCGGGTCCCGGAAGTCGGAACACCGCAACAATTTTCGGCACGAATTCGAGTCGACAAACCGTTTCTGGAACTGCCCACCGCTGTCAACCAGCAAAAGATCGCTGATTTCGAAGCAAACATCGTCGCAGCAACCCCTGCTGCAAATATTGAATTGGATGCCGCGTATGCAGGGTGGCGAATTGCCTTTGATTCAAGCGGTTTCGATTTTGCAAAAGCTGGACTTTCAGAGTCGCTGACGGCGATTCTCTTGAAGCCGGCAAGTGATCGATCCGAAGACGAGGTAAAAGAGCTTGAGCCCGGCTTGCGTCAACACTTTGATGACAAGGTCCGATCCGCACTCGACAGCAAACTGCCAGCCGTCGTAAATCTTGACGCGATAAAGCAACAGTTAACGGACTACGGCAACGATCAGATTCCGCGGGTCATGGTGATGAGCGATGATCAACCGCGTGAAACACACATCCTGAATCGAGGCGAGTATTTGTCGCCCCTTGAAAAAGTCTCCTTTGCCATTCCCGCTTTCTTGCCTCCCCTGCCCGCCAACGTGCCCGCCAATCGGCTGGGATTTGCCCAGTGGCTGGTTGCACCGGAGAACCCGCTTACCGCCCGGGTGCAGGTCAATCGAATGTGGCAGTACTTTTTTGGAACGGGACTCGTCAAAACTTCGGAAGACTTTGGATTGCAAAGCGAGTACCCGGTCCATCGCGAGTTGCTGGATTGGCTGGCACTGGAGTTTGAATCGCATCAGTGGAGCATGAAGCACATGCACCGGCTGATCGTTACGAGTGCCACGTATCGCCAATCAAGTCGCGTCACCAGGGAACTACTGGCACGCGATAGCGAGAATCGGTTGTTTGCCCGCTCCAGCCGAAACCGCATGCCGACAATGATCTTGCGCGACTGGGCACTTGCCGCATCGGGCTTGCTCGATGCGCGAATCGGTGGCCCGCCCGTTTATCCGTACCAGCCTGACGCCGTCTGGGAATCGCTGGCGATCACCAGGGAACGGGATTTCACTTATCCAAAATCGACAGGGTCGGACTTGTATCGAAGGAGCCTTTACACTTTTTGGCGACGAACGGTCGGCCCGGCCAACATGTTTGATTCCTCCAGCCGCCAGGCATGTCGCGTGCGCTCAAGCACCACCAGCACACCGCTTCATGCGCTGACGACATTGAACGATCCAACGTGGGTCGAAGCGGCCCGCTTTCTGGCGGGAAAAAGTCTTTATGGCTCAAGCGATCTCGATGGTCGTTTGACACTCGCATTCCGCCTGGTCCTTTGCCGAACTCCGACAGAAAACGATTTGACGATTTTGCGCCGAGCCTACGAAAGACAATTTGAAATATTCAGTGCGGATCCGGAAAGCGCGGGGCAGCTACTGAGCGTTGGGGCCTCCCTGAATGACAAGACTCTCAACAGCGCCGAACACGCCGCCATGACCACCGTTTGTCTGGCGATTTTGAATTTGGACGAAGCACTCACCAGAGAATGATGGAATCAAACTACCATGTCATTGTCGGAACTTCATCAACAGAATATTGCCCGCGTCACGCGACGTCAGTGGTTTGGTAGCGCTGCCGGCGGAGTGGGAACTGCCGCGCTTGCGTCGCTGTTGGGCAAGTCGTCTCTCGCTTGCCAGCCTGCCACCGTGTCGCATTCGCCCGAAGGTGGCTTGCTCGAGTTGCCGCACCACGCACCACGCGCGAAACGAGTTGTCGTCATGTGGCAAGGGGGTGGTCCGTCGCATGTCGATCTGTTTGATCCCAAGCCACAGATGGTCGATTTTGCCGGTAAGGATATTCCCGATTCCGTGCGCGGCACGACGCGGCTATCGACCATGTCCAGCGGTTACGGAAAATGGCCATGCGTTCCGGCGATCAAGCCATTCAAAAAATATGGCAACGCCGGAATTGAAATGAGCGAGCTGATTCCGAATATCGGCGCGTTGGCGGACGATCTTTGTCTGGTCCGCAGCCTGCACACCGAAGCGGTTAACCATGCGCCGGGCGTCACTTATTTCATGACCGGTTCGCAAATTCCCGGTCGACCGAGTATGGGTGCCTGGCTGACGTACGGACTGGGAAGCGAAACCGAAAACCTGCCGGCGTTTGTGGCGATGACGTCAAGTGATCGGGGCAAAACGTGCGGCCAGCTATTTTTTGATTATTACTGGGGGAGCGGATTTTTACCCAGTCGATTTCAAGGTGTCCGCTTTCGAAATTCGGGTGACCTTGTTCCCTATCTGGCGAATCCGCCAGGGGTCAGTGTGATTTCGCGACGGGCGCAGCTCGACGATATCGCCGCGTTGAATGCTGCGCATTTAGCCGATTATGGCGATCCGGAAATTGACACACGCATCGCCCAGTACGAAATGGCTTTTAAAATGCAGACCAGTGTGCCGGACCTGGTCGACTTTTCCAATGAATCAAAAAGTACGATCGAGCGCTATGGGCCGGACGCTTTGGTCAAGGGAACGTACGCCAACAATTGCCTGATCGCGCGGCGCTTGCTCGAACGGGGTGTTCGCTTTGTGCAATTGATGCATTCGGGCTGGGATCAACACGGTAACTTGTACACGCAACTGGAAGAGCAGTGCAAGGACACCGACGCCCCGTCGGCGGCGCTGGTATTGGACTTGAAAGAGCGAGGGATGCTGGACGATACGCTTGTTGTATGGGGTGGCGAGTTTGGACGCACGCCGTTTGGACAAGGAGATCCGGCCAAGCCCAACGGCCGCGATCATTTTGGCAAGGCGTATAGTTGGTGGCTGGCAGGTGGTGGTATCAAGCCGGGAACGGTGTACGGAGCGACTGACGATTTTGCCTGGAACATTACGGCCGATCCCGTTCATGTCCACGATATGCAAGCGACAATCATGCACCTCTGTGGCATCGACCACACCCGCCTCACGTACCGCTACCAGGGCCGACAGTACCGGCTGACCGACGTTCATGGCAACGTCGTCAACGGAATCCTGGCATAGGAACGCGTCAGACAAAACTTTCTCACGATTCCTGAGGCTGAGTCGCATGCCAGATGGAACAGGAGGCAACGGAGAAAACAGAGTGACGTGGAATTTCTCCGTTTCCGTCGTTTGCTCCTGTTCACAACCACGTAAAGGACCAAACCTCGTCTATTTCGCGAGTCGCTTTCGTTGGCGGGGTGCATTTGACTTGTTGTTGAGGATGCAGTTGGAGGATTGTTCGACCCACTTTTTGTGGATCACTTTTAAGCACTCCTGGCCGACGGCGGAGACGACGGCGGGAACAACGGAATTGCCGAATTGCTTGTAGGCCTGTGTGTCGGAAACCGGTACGTCATCGCGAGTCTGCACGAGCTCGCCAAAGCCCATCAGCCGGGCAGCTTCCACGATCGATAGCCGGCGCGGGTTGCGGCGACTCCCCTGCGACAGCAAAACCTCCGAACCATCTTTGTAGTAGCGGGCACTCAGAGTTCTAGTCGTGCCGGAAAAATCTTCTATCAATCCGAATCCGAACCCATTACCCTTCGCCTCGTGTTTTTTTTTGTAATTTTGAAGATAGGTCCACAAATGATCGGTCAGCGTGTATTTTTCGTCGACGGTTTTCTCGATGATTTCCGAAAGCATTGGTTTTTGTTCCGGTTCAACTGGAAACTGAAAATCCGGTCGTTCCGGGAAAACCTGTTTGTTGAAACAGACGATAAAGATCCGTTCACGATGCTGGGGGACCCAATGTGCGGCGTCGATCACTTTATGAAAGACATGATAGCCAAGATTCCGTAGTTCGCTTTCGATGACCAGCCAGGTCCGTTTTTTGTCATGGGACTTCAGGTTTTTTACATTCTCCAGAATCAGTACCGGGCTCTTTTTCTCGTCGACGATTTCACAAATCCTGAAAAACAGATTTCCCTGTTTCTTGCATTGGAACCCGTCGGCGACGCCAAGGCTTCTTTTTTTGGAAACACCGGCGATCGAGAATGGCTGGCAAGGAAACCCTGCAGCGAGTACGTCGTGATCGGGAATATCCGATGGGGCAATTTCATTGATGTCGCCAAACGGCTTGTCGCCAAACCAGGCGGCATAGGTCTGCTGCGAGTACTTGTCCCACTCGGACGTGAACACGCAATGACCGCCAATCTTTTCCAATCCCAACCGGAAACCGCCGATTCCGGCAAACAGATCGATAAAGCCAAACGGGAATGAATCGATCGAACGATTCACTTCGTGTGCGATTTGTTCAGTGAACAGAGGTTGATCCTGGCCATCGAGCATCAAGTTGCGGAGGGCAGAAATCACGAACTTGTTTTGATTGATGTTATGGTTATGCGACTGGTCCTTGATCCAGCGTTTCAGGTTCGCGGGAACCGATCGAACCAGCAAACTTTGATCGGGCATCATTCACCTCCATGTCATTCCGGGAATAGCTGATATCATGATATCAGTCATTCCCAGCGAGAAAAATGGGCGGCAGTGGATAGGTCGCAGGTCGACACCCGTTGGTGATTTTTTGCTGGTGGTAACGAGCGACGCGCTGTTGGGACGAAGAGCAACCTTGTTGATACTGCAAATTGCCGTAACTTCGCTGCGCTGGTTACGGCCTACTTACTGCTTACTTCTCCGAAGGCGGCTTGCTTGATGAGGTCGCCGACGGAATCGGTATTAACGGCGGCAAGCCCAGGCGGCGGACGAGGTCAACGAAACGGGGATCGCTGCGCAGGGGCGCCAGAAGCGGATCGGTCAACGTGGAAAGGAGTAATACTTCGTGCTCCAGGTAAGCCCTTTCCAAGCAGTCGAACATTTGGTCACGCTCGTCGAGTCCTGCGTAGACCAAAGCAAGATGGATCGCCGCGACGTACTCGTCATTCGACCGGGAGACGAGTTCTTTAAGGATGCTCCGAGCCTCCGAAAGCTGACCTGCCCTACCGCGCAGACAGCCGAGGACGGCGACGAACCGAGCGCTGTTGTTGGATAGCCGGACGGCCTCCTGGGCCTGCGTGATGGCTTCCGCGAGCCGTCCTTGCAAAGTCAAGGTTCTGGCTAGCTCATCGTAGGCAACCGGGAAATCGGGACCGAGTTCGAGCGTCTTGCGTTGGACGTTCTCCGCCTGAATGAAATCCCCCGCTCGGTAGTGCACCCCACCAACGGTTGCACCAATGATGAGCGAGAGAGGATCGAGCGCTTGGGCTTTGTTGATCTCATTCATCGCCGCGTCCCATCGGCTGGTAAACATGAGATGGAGCGCGTACCAGTAATGCCCCGTCGCATAATTGGGGCTTAGCGCAATCGCGCGCTCATACTCCCGTTCGGCTGTGGGGAAATCCCAATCGTAAATGGTCGCGATGTACGCGCGAGAAACGTGTGCCTCGGCCAGCGACTCGTCGAGTTCCAGGGCCGTTGCGGCGGCCGCCTTCGCCTTGGGCATCGCTTCGCTGGATCGCACGGGTGCCCAAAACGGCATCACCAGGTAAGCGTCCGCGAGTCCAGCGTACGCGAGCGGCCAGTCCGGGGCCAGCGCGATCGCCTGCTCGAAGTACTCGACCGCGTTCTGAAGGCCGTCGGGCGTGCGCTGGTTCCAAAAGAACCGGCCCTTCAGGTAGGCCTGATACGCTTCGACATTAATAGGTCGGGTGGGGGGGGACGTTGAATCGGCTCCGGATAGCAGTTCAACGGTCAGCGATCCGGCGATGCGTTGGGCGACTTCGTCTTGCAAGGCGAAAATATCTTTGAGATCGCGCTCGTAGCTCTCCGCCCAAAGTTGTGTTTGGTCGCTCACCTGAATGAGCTGGGCATTGATCCGCACGCGATCACCCTCTCGGCGAACGTTCCCCTCGAGAATGAAGGTGACGCCCAACGCACGCCCAATCGCGTCGATGGTCTGCGCGGTGTTCTTGTAGTGCATCGCGGACGTGCGCGCGATCACTCCCAGCTTCTTGGGATTGAGTCGGCTCATTCGGGCAATCATCTCGTCAGTCAACCCATCGCTGAAGTAAACCTGCTCTGGGTCGCGGCTGAGGTTCTCGAACGGCAAGACCGCCAGCATGATCTTTTCGGAGTGCGGCTTGCTCGATGAGGTCGCGGGCGGAATCGGATTCAACGGCGGCAAGCCGACGCGGCGAACGAGGTCGGCGAAACGGGGGTCGCTGCGCATGTCCGCCAGAAAGGGGTTGATCAGCGTGTTCGGGAGCAATGCATCGCGCTCTTGGTAGGCCTTTTCCAACCAGTCGAACATCCGGTCTCTCTCGTCAAGCCCTGCATGGACGAGAGCAAGATGTGTCGGAGCGACGTACGCGTCCGCCGAACGGGCGACAAGTTCGTCGAGGATCTTCCGGGCCTCTTCGGGCTGTCCGGCCTTGGCGCACATGTAGCCGAGGAAGCCGGCGTGATGATGAGCGTTGTTGGAGAGGCGGACCGCTTCGCGGGCTTCCGTGATCGCCTGCGCAGACCTTCCTTGCAGAAACAAGGTTATGGCCAAATTGATGTGGGCCATGGAGAAATCGGGACCGAGTTCGAGCGTCTTGCGGAGCTCGATCTCGGCCTGGTCCAAATGCCCCGCGTTCCGCTGCACCATGCCGACGACGCTGCCGATGATCAGTGAAAGCGGGTCGAGCTCCTGTGCTTTGGTCATTTCCTTGAGGGACTCGTCGAAACGACCCATGTGCATGAGGTACAACGCGTACCAGTGATGCGCCGTCGCGTAATTGGGGCTTAGCGCGATGGCACGTTTGTACTCCCGTTCGGCGGTAGGCCAATCCCAGTCGTAGTTGTTCGCGATCAGCCCCATAGTTGCGTGGGCCTCGCCCAGAGACTCGTCCATTTCCAAGGCTTTGACGGCGGCCGCCTTTGCTTTCGGCATCGCTTCACTGGACCGCATGGAGGAATATTGCGGCATCACCGCGTAAGCACCCGCCAGCCCCGCGTACCCGAGGGGCCAGTCCGGGGCCAACGCGATGGCCTGCTCGAAGTACTCGACCGCTTTCTTGAGATCGTCGGAGGTGCGATTGTTCCAATAAAATCGGCCCTTCAGGTAGGCTTGGTACGCGTCGCGGTTGATGGGGCGAGGCTCAACCATTCGGGCCTGCTCTTGCGGGGTGAGCGTGACCTTGACCTCTTGAGCGATCGTTCGGGCCACTTCGCTCTGCAAGCGCAGGACGTCGCGCAAATCCCGATCATAACTTTCGCCCCAGAGGTGCTCGTCCGTGGCCGCCTGGATGAGCTGGGCGGTGATCCGAACTCGGTCGCCCACCTGCAACACCGAGCCTTCCACCACCGCGTCCACGTTCAACTCGCGCGCGATTTCCGGAAGCGACTTGGTCGTGGCTTTGTAGCGCATTACCGAGGTCCGGGATATCACTTTCAAGCCCCCGATCTTGGCCAGGTCTGAAATCAAGGCCTCGGTCATTCCATCGACAAAGTACTCCTGCTCGGGGTCACGAGATATATTTTCCAACGGCAACACGGCGAGCGACGTAATGGCACCTACCTGGGGGCCGCTAATCGGCGGCTTCCGCCATCCACCCACGTTCAATGCCAGGAGTAACGCCACGATCGCGACCACGCCCACGGCAAGCTGTACCCCGAACATAGTCCGCGATCGAAGCCCGTGGTGCGCACCTGCAGGCTTCGAGGGCCCACTGTCGGATAGCAGGTCTCGCAACGCGAAGCTCAGGTCACGCGCCGATTGAATTCGCTGTTCGGGCTTTTTCTCGTGGCAGCGCATGATCACGCGATCCAACTCGACGGGAACCATCTGGCCCGAATCCGAAAGCGTTGTCGGCTCATCTCGAAGGAGGGCCGTCGTGATCTCCGCGACGCTCTTGCCGCCAAAGGCTCTGCGGCCTGAAATCAGTTCATATAGTACACAGCCGAAAGAGAAAATGTCGGTGCGGGCGTCGGTCGCGCGGCCGCTGATTTGTTCCGGCGACATATAGTTGACGGTTCCCAGCACTGTCCCCGGCCGGGTATCGAGTGTCAACGTAGGGGTGTCCCCCAACAATTCGGCCGGCGTGTTGGCGACACGCGCGACGCGAGCCAAGCCAAAATCGAGAATCTTTACTACGCCGTCTTTGGTTAGGAAGAGGTTCTCCGGTTTAATGTCACGGTGAATGATTCCTTTGGCATGCGCCGCCGCCAAACCGTCGGCAACCGCAATTCCGTATTCGACGGCTTTGCGCCAGGGGACCGCCGACCGGCGCAGCCGCTCGCGCAGGGTCTCACCCTCTAGTAACTCGGTGACGACGAAATCGATGCCGCCCTCATGTCCGACGTCATGAATCGCGAGGATGTTGGGATGCGAAAGTGCGGCGACGGACTTTGCCTCCCGCTCGAAGCGCGCCAATGCGTCGGCGTTGTTCGCCAGACGCTCTGACAACACCTTGACCGCCACCTCACGATCCAGCCGCGTGTCCTTGGCGCGATAGACCTCACCCATCCCCCCCGCGCCAATCGGCGCGATGATCTCATAGGGACCGAGTTTAGTGGACGCCGAAAGCACGCAATTTGGCCCTTGAGAAAAAGGTGAATAAAGAATTTTTCAACTAATATCTTGAAAACCGTAAACTGTTGCCTTGTTTTCTTACTCGTAGTTTGTGTCGAACGTTGAATTGAAGAAAGTCAAGAAGCTTTGCGGGGTGCATTTGACTTGTTGTTGAGGATGCAGTTGGAGGATTGTTCGACCCACTTTTTTTGGATCACTTTTAAGCACTCCTGGCCTGTGGTTATGTGCCTGGTCCTTGATCCAGCGTTTCAGGTTCGCGGGAACCGATCGAACCAGCAAACTTTGATCGGGCATCATTCACCTCCATGTCGTACCGGGAATGGCTGATATCATGATATCAGTCATTCCCCGCGAGAAAAATGGGCGGCAGTGGATAGGTCGCAGGTCGACACCCGTTTGTGATTTTTTGCTGGTGGTAACGAGCGACGCGCTGTTGGGACGAAGAGCAACGTTGTTGATACTGCAAATTGCCGTAACTTCGCTGCGCTGGTTACGGCCTACTTCCTGTCCAACAATCAACTAACGCTGTTGTTCGGTCACCAGATTACGGGCGCGGGGGGACTTGCCGGACAATCCGCTCCCTCGGTCGGATAGCTGGCCCCCGCCAACAAGGGCAATTCGCACAGGGGCATGGGCCGGCCCAAATAGTATCCCTGGCCGCACAAGACGCCCGCCTGCTTGATCGCCATTAGATGCAATTCTGTTTCGATTCCTTCGGCCACGATGTCCTGGCCCAGGCTCCTGGCCACTTCCACGATGGCACACAGGAGTCGTTTGTTTCGTTCACAGGTGCCGATTTTTTGTACGATGGATTTGTCGATCTTGACATATGAAATCGGCATTCGCAGCAAGCGGTCGAGCGAAGAATAGCCCGTTCCGAAATCGTCCAGCGCAATCGTTATTCCCAATTCACACAACGCCCTCAAGGTGATCTCGGATTGATGCACGTCACTGATCAGGGCGTGTTCGGTGATTTCGAAAATCAAGTCGCCCGGGTGAAGTCCGTTGCGAGTCATTTGTTCGCATGTGTCGGTTATCAACCAATCGCAGGCCAGGCTTTGTGGCGAAATATTTATGGCGATCGCGACATCACGTAACGAGACACTCCCTTGCCAGGCAGCTTTTAGTTCAGCGGCCTGTTTGAGAAGGATGCGAGTTGCCTCGTGAATCAGTCCCAGTTCTTCCAAAAGCGGGATGAATACCGAAGGGCTCGGTAAAGTCCCGTCGGTCAACTGCGGCCGGGCCAACAATTCGACGGCCCGCATCCGGCCCGTTTCCAGGTCATAAACGGGTTGTCCATGCACGGGGAATTCGTTGTTGTCGATGATGGTTCTAAGCTCGATTTCCAGTTCGGTACGTAATTTGAGATGTTGTCTCAGCTTGTCCGAGAAAAAGACAACCGTTCCACGTCCTTCACGTTTTGCCTGATACATCGCATTGTCGGACTCGTAGAAAAAGGTTTCCAGGGTCGCGTTTTCCTCGATGATCGATATTCCGATACTTGCCGAGATCGAAAAGTTACCGTCGCTCAAAACGAATGGCGATTCCAGCAAATCAATAACCCTGCCGGCGAATTCACGAAGGCAATCGATTTCACATGTCTGCTGAAGGATCATAAACTCATCACCCCCCAGTCGACCGGCAATGGCGCCAGGGGGGATCGCGCTCGTCAATCGGACAGCTACTTGTTTTAGAATCATGTCGCCGGTCTGATGGCCGGCCTGATCATTGACCAGTTTAAAACGGTCCAGATCAATAAACATCGCCGAACGAAAATCGTTATCGGTGCTGACAAACTCGTCGGCGATCCCAATTCGGCTAAACAGGCCGGTCAACGAATCGTGGCGTGCAAGATGATTCGATACCGCAGCCGCGTTGGCACTATTGGTTCGCAAGACCACGAGTTCCTGATAAGCAAGGCTCATCTCGGAGACACCTGCCAGGGCAATGACTGCAAGAAAAAGCAGCGTGCCAAAACCGATCGCATAATGTCCAACGTACAACGATACCAGCGCCCCGGGCAATAACAATCCAAACAACGAGTATCGAGCCATCTTTTCAAGTGGACCGAGCGTTATCATCGCCCCGGCGGCAACCGCGTAAACGACAATCAAGGCGGCCAGAATAAACGCGATATTTTCGCTGGCATGGATGTCAATCAACATGACGCTGCCGCAAAGCGTCATTGCCAGGACCATTGACGACGTGGCAAATTTAGGAATGCCGGTTTCGGTCAAGCGGCTGGTTGTCCAGCGCGACGTAAAAGTGATAACCATGATCACAATTGAGATCTGGTGCGCGATCAACCAGGCAATCAGTCGTCCGGAATCGGCAAATTGCCAACACAAGGCAACCGTAACGATTGACGCCCCGAACTGGCCGATAATGTTTTGCGCTCTGGCTCGACGAAAAAAGCCGTTCATCCCGCTGCTGTGTTGAATGGCTCCAATCGCTTTAGAGGGCTGCAAGCTTTTGTCAGAGCAGCCGGAGCCAGGGTCCGGTATGTATCTGCCCTTGATAAACATGCCCAACGACTACCTGAAAGATTTTGTATGAAGACGTGCCTTCAAGTAAAGGTTGGTATCTACTTCAGTCAAATGGACAAGCTCGACTTGTGCGAATCGCTCTCCTGGCCCGTAGGGATTGGTCCGGATGTAACGAATTCACCACCCTGTCTGCACGTGTCGGTCCAGTGGCGGCGGTAACCCGCAAGGCTACGACTTCGGTGGATTAATTGCGACGCCGGGTGCGGTAGAATGCCGTCGAGGATCGATTATGCTTTGCAGTACTGTAATCTGGAGGTCACCCGTGCGAACGCCTACAGTTGCTTTCTTGATTGTCGTCGCGGCAAGTACCATGTGTAGCGCTCAGGACGCGCGGCCTAATCGGCTGGCGTATCTGGAGGAAGACTGCTCGGCGTACCATCCAGGAATTGACTTTCCAAAACTATCGACACCGCAGTGGGTGGGCGAAGAGGGAGTCGATGCGGTCGTCGTGCTGTCAATCGATGATATGCGAGATCCGTTACATTCCGGTCAACTGTGGTGGCAAAACGAAGAAACGTCTCAACTTCCGGATGGAGTCGATCGACGGTCGTTTGCCCAGTTGCTTGCTCCCAATCCGGCTACCGAAAAGCCGCCCACCGATTTTCCCCGATTTGAATCACGAACGATTGATCCCCACGTCGGCGAAACCTGTTACGGAGTAACACTGGCCGACGTCGATGGGGATAAGCGTCAGGATATTGTCGCGATCTCCGAACAAAGCGTAGTTTGGTATTCGAATCCGAATTGGGAGAAACACATTATCATTGACGCCCAAACGGAACCAGATAATGTCTGTATCGCGCCCCACGATATCGACGGCGATGGACAAATTGATTTTGCGCTTGGCGCGGGTTGGACGAAGGTAGGGACGCTGCAGTGGCTGTCGCGAGGCAAGTCGCTGGAAGACCGCTGGACCGTTCACCCGATTGGCGTCGAGCCTTTGCTGCACCGCATCCGATTCGCTGATGTCTTGGGAAAAGGGAAACCGCAACTAGTCGCATCTCCTTTGAACAAGACCACAGGCGACGGCGTGCGCTTACTAGCTTTCGAGATTCCAGCCCAACCCGCTTCCGACCAATGGCGCGCGACAATCATGGACCATTCCTTGAATCGGCTGCACAACCATTGGCACGTTGATTCTGACGGTAACGGGTTGTCTGAAACGCTAACTGCCAGTCAAGAAGGAGTGCACCGGATTGTTTTCGAGAATGGCCAATGGCGATCATCCATTCTCGTTCCCGGCGGTATTGGCGATTCACCCGAAACAAGTGGCGCTGGCGAAATCAAAAGCGGACGATTGGCCGACGGTCGAGATTATCTCGCCACGATTGAACCGATGCACGGAACGGACGTCGTGGTTTACCTCAGTCGCAAACAGAAAGGTGACTACGAGCGAGTCGTTCTGGACCAAACAATGGGCCGAGGCCATGCGCTGTGGACAGCCAATTTGGATGGCGATGCGGACGACGAGCTGATCGTTGGACACAGCGATCCAGGCTCGGGTTCCCCAAAAGGCCCAGGCGTGTTTGTGTTCGACGCGGTCGATGGCGGTTCGCGATGGCGAAAAATCGTGATCGATGATGGGGGAATGGCAACCGAGGATCTGGTAGCCGCCGACTTGACGGGCGATGGTCTCGTCGACATCGTCGCCGGCGGCCGCGCCACCCACAACGTCAAGCTGTACATTAATCAAGGCCAGAAGGCGCCATCCGAAGATAAACAATGACAATACCAACGACTCGGATACCCGCCGACAAAATGGCCCAACTGGCTGGTGTCTCGGAATGGACTGA
Organism: Pirellulaceae bacterium; assembly: GCA_031414755.1. Classification (GTDB taxonomy): domain Bacteria; phylum Planctomycetota; class Planctomycetia; order Pirellulales; family Pirellulaceae; genus CAJQPP01. The sequence goes on from JANNWJ010000055.1 coordinate 23,807, forward strand.
TAACGCGTTGGCCAAGGCTGCCGAGCGGTTTGAATCGAGATTCCGTTCTCCCAAAAAGTCCCTTTGCAGTCGTTTTCCTTGTTGGCCAGCCGAGCCAGCGGCTCTTTCAAAGCCTTCATGAACCAGCTTGGTCCAAACGAACCAACACGTGCAAGTGGTTATCCATAATCGCAAAGCCACAAACCGAGACAGCAAAATTCCTGGCCAGTGCCTCCATTCGCTCCTCGATCCATTGCTTGCGTTGCTCGAACCCTTCCCCGCACAGAAAAGCCCGCCGCACACACCGCGAAATGCAATGGCAATACCGCGTAACCTCCAAATTAACCAATTCACCTCTAGCCACCGTCATCGCAAATCCTCCGTAAATCCTAACTAGAAATCCACAGAAGCCCTCCAAACTTACGAAATCCCCAATCGCCCTTCAACTAATTATGCCTGTCCTTTTTCTTTACTTATCGTTTCACTGCTTTTTGTTTTTTCCTATTATCTATGCTCTTCATTTCCACCTCAACAGCTTTACACAAAGATTGATTCGCTATGGCAACTCGCGGCAAATCGACGCGCCGTCGAAACTACGTTATGCTCGCAATGATTGTTTTGTTACCGATCGTATTATTGAAGGCAGCGAGTTTGTTTTCCTCCACACCAGACAATCTCGGCGTCCGCCAGGGTCGGCTTGCTCCTTGTCCTTCCTCAGACAATTGCGTGTCGACTCAGGCCAGCGACGACAGGCACAAAATCGCGCCGATCAAATTCTCCGGATCCCCGGCTGTGGCCATCCAGACGATCAAGACCGCACTGGGCACGCTTCCCCGTACCAGGATTGTCTCCGAGGACGAGCAATATGTGCACGCGGAAGCGAGAAGTGCGGTGTTTCGATTTATCGATGATGTCGAGTTCTTCGTCGACGATCAGAACGGCCTGATCCATTTCCGGTCTGCCTCCAGAACGGGTTACTCTGACCTGGGAGCCAACCGGGCAAGAATGGAAACGTTTCGCGCGGCGTTTGTTCATCAAAGGAACGAAAAGAACGAAAAGGACATGCATTATACCGAGTAGTTCGGCGGGGAGTTTTTGAGGGTTGGTTGGGATAACGTTGGGTGACGCGGGAGTTGGCGGTGAATTGGGCCAACTGGCTGAATTTGATCGTTCTTGGATCGAGAATTCTTGCGATCGCGGCGCAACAAACAAGTTGCAAGGCGGGACTTGCGGGTGCGAATCGATGGATCGTCAGGATTGCCGAGCCGACGATTAACCCGTCGCCGCGAGTGGGACGGCGTTGTCGACGTGGTGGACGCCGCGACGATTTCTTTCAAGCGTTCACGCGACGTTGCGAAATAGCTGCCAAGTAAGCGCGACTTGCCAAACAGATTCTTCAAACGATGCTCCCAGAAGTCGGCGCTCGTTCCAAGCCGTTCAAAGATTCCCCGCAATTCACTCGTCACGCGTGCTTTATCCATAATCGCAAACCCACAAACCGAGACAGTAAAATTTTTGGCCAGCGCCTCCAATCGCTCCTCGATCCATTGCTTGCGTTGCCATGCCCCGCAGCCTGTGGGCCGAGTCAAGTCGCCCGACCTACCGTGCCGCTCGCAGCCAACTCGCCAAAACTCGCTAGGCCGGAAACGCATTCGCTGTGCCATTTGTAATGGCGCCCATTTCGCGTGTTTTCACTGATATCCTTCGTTCAACGCGGGCGGTTGGTCAAAGAACGTGCCTTGCCGCACACTCATCCTTTCAACGCACAGTTAACTATCGCCCAACATTGAATTTCCCGTCGTTATCCCGGCAAAAGTTCCGACCTGAAAATGTCCCGACATGATGTGAGAGAATGGTCAGCATTTCGACTCGTGTCAATGGATTTCCCTGAAAGAACCCCGATCGGTGGATCGAGTCCGCCGTTCGTTTTCGGGAATGGAATTAAGGTGACGACTTCGAAAATTAACGGATTCGCAATTCCGTTCGAATTCGTCAGGCCAGAATCGACTCGATGATATTGCCATGAACATCGGTCAACCGGTAATCGCGGCCCGTGTGGCGGTAGGTCAGTCGAGTGTGGTCCAAGCCCATCAAGTGCAGGATCGTGGCATGAAAGTCGTGTACATGGACTGGGTCGCTAGCCACGTTAATGCCGTGCTCGTCTGATTCACCGTAGGTAATTCCCGGCTTCGAGCCACCGCCAGCCAGCCAGGAAGAAAAGACCCAGTGATGATGCTCGCGGCCCTTTGCATCGGCAACCGAGTTGAACGGTGTGCGACCAAATTCCGTTGTCCATACGACAAGCGTTTCATCCAGCATGCCCCGTTGTTTCAAGTCGCGCAGAAGGCCGGCGATGGGTTGATCGACATTTTTGGCGAGGGAAGTATGCGTCAGCATATCACCATGTGCGTCCCAATTGTTGGCCGAGCCAACGTCGATTAGTTCGACGAACCGGACGCCACGTTCTGCCAGTCGGCGGGCGACAATACATTGCCACGCGAAGCCGCTAGTGCTTCCACGTTCCAGTCCATAGAGCTTGAGAGTGGCATCGGTTTCCCTGGATAGATCAAAAACTTCGGGCATCTCGGCTTGCATCCCGAATGCCGTTTCAAACGATTGCATTCGTGCGGCAAGTTGCGGGTCCTCCGCTCGGATTCCCAAGTGACGTGCGTTCATCTCGGCCATCGCGTTTAGTTCCAACTCTTGCAAACGATTGCTGCTGGCCCGTCGACGGATATTTGCAACTGGTTCTACCCCCGGGACCACGAGCGTTCCCTGATGCGCGCCGGGTAGAAAGTCGCTCCCCCAGACTTGACCACCGGCATACGGCGATTGAGGCGCAATAACGACAAAGGAGGGAAGATTGCGATTCACCGTTCCTAGACCGTAACTCATCCAAGAACCAATACTCGGTCGCGCGAAGGTAAATGAACCAGTATGGATTCCAAGGGTTGCTTCGTAATGATTCGTGTGATCGGACTTCATCGATCGAATCACGCACATGTCGTCGACACATTCTGCCAAATACGGAAAGAGCGTGCTAACTTCCGTGCCGCATTTGCCGTGTGGAGCGAACTCCCACTCGGGCCGCTTGAGGAACATTTGATAATCCCCGTTGCGCCCCTGGAATTCGTTGATGGAGATTGACTTGCCTGCATCTGCAAAGAGTTTCGGTTTGGGGTCCCACGAATCGACATGCGACACGCCGCCACTCATGTACAAAAAAATAACGCGCTTGGCTTTGGCGCGAAAATGCGTGGGCTTCGCCGCGAGGGGATCGTCGAGATTAGCCGGCGCGGCGGCCTCGGCCAACAATTGCGAGACAATACCCGGCATCAACAGAGACCCACCGATCAGCGAACGCAATATGCCGCGTCGAGATAAATCAAATTTTGGCAAGCCATTCATTAATCGGTACCCGTTCCGCGCCAATGGCAGCATTCTATTCTCATCCTGGTGCCTCATCCAGCCTGGATATTGGGGTTCGCAGTCGTAATGTAAAACGATTGTCCCAATCGTTTTCCGAAGCAATTGGGACAATTGCTCTACACTGTACTCCAAATCTAAACATGGACAGAGCATCAGGCCTCTTCATTGTTATTCAGTCCACGTAAAGGAATTCGTTACTGGCGAAAAGGGTGCGGAGGAACGCGGCCAACGAATTCAATTCCGCGCGGTCAATTCCCCCAATTGCCAACTCCGCTCGGTAGGCGATGAGAAAGTCCGTTGCGTCAGCGCTTTCGATCTCCGAGGGAGTACGTCCAAATGCCTGGCGGTACGCACTGTCAATCCTGTGTTTCTCTTCTGTATGAGTAGTCTGAAGTCGAAATGCCCAACTCTCGGCTTTCGCGTACACGAACGGATCGTTTAGGAAGAACAGGGCCTGAGTGGGAACGGTCGTCTCGAAGCGATCAGCCACTGTCGCGTTAGGGTCCGCGCCGTCGAACAGCGCGAGAAACGGATGCCGCCTCAGTCGTTGCGTCATCAGATACGCGCTCCGCTTGTTGTGATCATAGACGGCTGTGAACGGGGCGTGCTGCGTGTATCCCCAATCGAGCGGCGACGGAAAGGGATGTTCGTGTGCTGGTATCGGATCGAGTTTGCCGCTGACCATCAAAATCGCATCGCGGATCTCCTCGGCGCTCAGCCTCCGTCGCGGATAAGAGACGTAGAAATCGGACTGATCAGCCAAAGCGTCGGCGTTCGACAATCTGCCACCAAAAAGGGAAGACTGCTGATACGTCGCACTTAGCATTATCAACTTGTGCATCGTCTTCACCGACCAACCACTGCGAATAAACTCCGTTGCCAAGTAATCGAGCAATTCCGGATGCGTTGGCGGCAACCCACGGAAGCCGAAATCATTAGAGGTCTTCACTAGCCCGCGCCCAAAGTGAAATTGCCAAATACGATTGGCCATCACGCGGGCCGTTAGCGAATTTTCCGGACGAGTGAGCCATTGGGCGAGTTCCAATCGGCCGCTTCCCACGGTCCCGGATGGGAGCGGGCCGCCGCCGAGGACTTGAAGGAAACCCCTGGGGATTTCGGCACCAGGCTGGTCCGGTTCGCCTCGCAATTGCAACCGCACATTGTGTGGCGTCCCTTCGGCCATGCCGTACGTCATTGCACACGGCCCTTCAGCAAGCAGCTTGGAGAGCTCTTGCCGTTGCCTTTCTGCGATCGCCCGAAGTTCATCGAGTTGTTTACGAATCTCAGCGCTCTTGTTTCGACGCGCATCGCGCGCGCCTTCTGGCAAAGGTGCGGGAGTCGTATCGAATGGCGGTAGAGCCACTTCGCTGACCGCAAAATTGTCTGCGTCGAGAGCCGGGCGCACGCCGCCAATGTGGCCGTAACTATCGACAAACGTGTAATCGATCACCCCGTCCCAACCTGATGCTAATTGACCAGTGAATTCGGTTTTTCCGGAAGGCGAAGCCAGCAGCCCTGTATACGTCTTCTTTTCCAAATCGAATACTAATTGAACCTGATACCAGGTTCCGATGACGAGCGAGTCGACCGTTTCGATTTTCTCGCCGTTGCGTTGGAAAAATTGGCTATCGTTGAAGAACAACTCGAACGCCGCCGAGTTGCCGGGGCCATGCCCGATGTAATAGCGCCACGAACCATTTCCTTCTGCGTCGGCACTCGCGCAGCGAAAATCAAAACTGACGAACAATCGACCGTTTTTCGGATGCGGCGAGTTTCCCAGCGTCAGCCCAAATCCGTCGTATTCGGCGCGATTTGGCAAATGCACGCCAAATTCACCGGCCGCAAAAATATTTCCAAATGGACTTTGCGAATTCCCGGAGATCGCTACCAAGCTATTCGGACCGGGATTCCAAGGTCTCGTCGGAGGTGACTCGTTGGTTTGCAACTCGAAGTCACCATCGAGCCCAGCGATCGCCAGCAACTGCTCATTCAGCGATTTTGTGTCCGGCTCATTTTCGGCCACCGAGTTGAGCGGCTCCGTTGAAACCGGAAGGAATCGCGATTCCTGCACACCCAAGTTGTCGAACTCAATCGAAGGAAGCATCGAGGCAACGGCAACCGGCGGTTCCGCCGCTGTGAACCCCGGCGGAGGCGACTCGAAAACGACGCACTCAATCGCGTTAGATGCATTGGATGCAAACGGCTTGTCGGAGAAGTTGGTTGTTGAACCCGGCGCGCCGATGCAACCCGAGATCAAACGGCTTGGCAAATCGATTTCCAATTGCAGGTTGTACCATTGACCAGGGGTCAACGAACCAAGACGTTCTATCGTCTCGCCAGTCCGAAGCGAAATTGCTTCGTGTGAAATGAATACTTCGACAACGGGTGGTGCATCCATCGCGCCCAAAGAAAAACGGTGCGATGCATCTGAAACTCGCCCCGCGACTTGGATGTTGGCGTCCGGAGTACCATTTCGCTCTCGGTCATTATGAGACGTGTCCGCCTTGCCATCGGCGAGGGGCAATTGGCCGATTCGAAAATCAAGATTCACGTGAACCGCGCCACAGTTTTCCGCCGACCGAGCGGGGTTAATCGCCTGCCTGATTTGATACGGTCCAGCTCCATCGGGCAGGCTGGTACCAACCTTTCCAAAGGCATAAACATTCTTGAATGGGCTTTGCGCTGCGGACGTTATCGCAATCTTGCCTTCGTAAAGCCACGGCGAAACGAGGACGCCGTTGCTGCCGCCAGCGGCCGGGGACTGTAATTCAAAATCGCCATCGATGTCGGCAAGGGAGCGCAGGACGGCTCCGGGCACGGGTTGCTGTTGTTTGGATAGGCTGCTTGCCAACGCCGCCACACGCGCGTTGAAGTCTTGCCATTTGGCTCGCGATTCGCTGGGTGGCAACAGCGGTGCCATCGAGCGCACTTGCTGCTTTTGTTCCGACCCGGGGAACGAATAACGACTGCTGTCAAAGATGCCATAGAGGGCGTAATATTCAACCATCGTTATCGGGTCGAATTTGTGATCATGGCATCGCGCGCACCCAAGACTCAAACCGAGTATTGATTGGCCCACGGTGTCGAGCGTATCCTGGATCGTGAGGTGATGATAATTCTCCGAATCGAAACCGAATCGCCGCGAGATTGCCAAATACCCTGTGGCGGTGACTTGTTCGGCATAGCGCTCGGCAGGTCCCTGGTTCGCCAGGACGTCGCCGGCAATCTGCTCTCGCAGAAATTCGTCGTACGGTTTGTCCGCATTGAAAGACTCGATGACATAATTGCGATAACGCCAGGCCGACGGCACTGGATAGTCTGCGGTCTCGCCGGCAGTATCTGCATAGCGCACGACGTCCAGCCAATGCCGCCCCCAATGCTCACCATAGGAGGGAGATCCAAGGAGTCGATCGACAACAGCCTCAAACGCTTGCGGCGAATTGTCGTGTAGGAAAGCGTCGACTTCTTCAGGCGAGGGGGGCAGGCCCGTCAGGTCAAATGTCGCCCGCCGAATCAATGACAACTTGTCGGCGGCAGGTGCCGGATAAACTCCCGCAGTTTCTTGCCGGCTGCGTATGAATCGGTCAATATTGGATTGAATCCACGCGCCATTCTGGACGTCCGGCGGCTCGCAACCTCGTATTGGCTCGAACGCCCAATGCTTCGAGGACTTAATAGTATTCGCCGACGTGGCGGGCCAAATCGCACCTGTTTTCACCCAAGAGACGAAATCCGCTACCTGATTAGACGGCAGAGCGTTGTCTGGTGGCATCGCAGACAAATCGGCTTGGCGCTCTATCGCCTTGATCAATAAACTTTCCTCGGGTTTTCCTGGGACAATCGCTGGTCCCGAGTCACCGCCCTGGAGCAACGCCTCGAGAGAATCGATTCGCAGTCCCCCGGAAGTCTTTGTGCTGCCGTGACAACGATAACAAGTACCCGCCAAAACAGGCCGAATCTTTGTCTCGAAAAAATCTTCCTGATCGTCGGACGCGAATGCCGAGTCACTCCAGGCCAACAGGCCTGCCACCAGCATTCCAAAGTAGACCGCCCGATGCACTTCGTTCGCTCCAATCTCCGAAAGGAACGCAGGCAAGCCACAAATTTACTGCCAGCCAGCGTTCGATTTGACTCTCGTAATATATCTCAGCAAAGACCGTCACCAAATACGCAGAGTTGTGGAATCGTTTCAGCGGCTCCGACAACACTCGAAGTACTCTATCACGAATTCAAAACTTCTTAAATTCAAACTTCCGGAAGCGGACTGGTTGCATCACCGAATTTGTCAAGTTTCACACCCATCTTGTCCATCATGCTGAGGTACAAGCGGCACATTTGGCGATCGGGATTTTCCGAATAATCGAGATTCTGACCGCCGTGAATCTTGCCGCCACCCGAACCCACCAACACAACAGGCAATTGGGTCGCATCGTGATTCCCGTGGATCATGCTTGAACAGAGCATCAACATGGAATTGTCCAATGCAGTTCGCTCGCCTTCCTGGATGGAGTCTAGTCTGCGGGCGATATACGCGACTTGTTCCAGGAAAAACTGGTTTACCTTCAGCCAGTCGTCACTGTCGCTGTGCGAGAGTAAATGATGAATCATGTAATCGACACCGAGATGCGGGAAACGCAATGTGCCGTGATCATTGTTTAGTTTTAATGTGCAGACTCGAGTCGTATCCGTTTGAAAAGCCAAAATGAGAATGTCAGACATCAATCGCATGTGCTCGACGATGTCTTGCGGAATGCCATCGTTCGGTCGAGCGATATTTGGAGTCGTTAACGTCGGCCGCCAGCCTTGCACTTCACCCAATTTTCCCGCACGTTCAATTCGCTGTTCGACTTCGCGCACCGAATTCAAATACTCGTCGAGTTTCTGTTGATCCAGCCGGCTGATGTCACGGCGAAAATCGCTGGCGTCTACCAGGATTGCATCCAGAACGCTTTTGTCGCCAAGCTGCGCGGCGTCCTTGAATAGTTGGTCGAAAGCCAATGCGGGATAGACTTCCAGGGGAGTTGGCGTCGTTGGACTGCTCCAGGAGATATGGGAACTGTACAACATCGAGTAGTTTTTATGGACTGAGGGATTGGACGTTTCGCACCCCAACACGAGGCTGGGCAATTTCGTGGCTTTGCCAATATGCCGGGCAACGATTTGATCCACACTTGTTCCACTTCGAATCGTTCCGCCGGCGGACAACGGCGCCCCGGACAACAGATTTCCCGTTTGAGAACTGTGAATGTTCCCCTTCAAGGCCTCGGCGTTGTAAAGGCCACGGATAAAAACCATCCGGTCACGAAAATCATTGAGTGGCTGCAGAACTTTTCCAAGTTCCATCGACTCGCCTTGACCCTTGGCCCACCATTCCCGGCTGTGAAACCCGCAACCGGCGAACAGAATTGCCATTCGAGTCGGAGCTTCGTCCCCAGAACGATGCACAGAATATCCGTCGCCCCAAACCGGGAGTGATTCCATCCAGGGAAGTGCCATACTGACACCGATCCCTCGCAACATCGTGCGTCGGGAAATAGGATAGGTGGTCATCTCACTGGTCTCCTGTAGGAGGGATCGTCAAATTTGACTCATCAAACATTCGTCCACGGATTTTCAGGAACTGCGGACTGGTGACAATAGTTTCGACCGCAACGCTGAATCGATATTCGTTTTGCTTGAGTCTGCTCTGCATTTCGTCCAGCAGAGGTTCATCGGAGAGCAGGACTTCCCGCCCCAGCGAATAGCCTAACAGTTTGCGACAGAAATGTCTGAGCACATCGTCGCGGCGTGATTTCGACAAGTAATTGATGACTCCTGCAATGCCATTGATCGGAGTGCCGTCAACCAATTGGGCTTTTGTATCGGTCTCTTCCGCCCGCAATCGGCCAATCGCATCGAATTGTTCCAGGGCAAAACCATAGGGATCGATCCGCACATGACATTTGGCACATTCTGGCTGACTACTGTGAAGCTCAATCAATTGCCGGGCCGTCAAACCGTCCGGCAGGGTTTCTGGAAGAACGGGAACATTCGCCGGAGGTCTAGGCAGACGCTCCCCCAACAGAGTTTCCGAAACCCAGTTGCCGCGCAAAATCGGACTGGTTCGTGAAGCTCCGGATTGGCTGGCCAGAATTGTAGCCATGCCCAACACGCCGCCCCGTCCGCGATCCTGCATCCCGTCCACTTTCTCCCACCTGGAGCCGGTCACGTTATCGATACCGTAATGCCTGGCTAGGACTTCGTTTACAAACGTATGGTTCGCGTCAATGAAATCCAGGATCGATCCGTCATTGCGGAACATGTCCTCAAAGAACAGGACGGTCTCTTCATACATGTCATCGCGAAGTGCCGAAAACTCCGGGAATAACTTTTCGTTCTTGTCGTTGTTTTGATCGAAATCGCGGACGTGTAACCACTGGCAGGCAAACTGAATCGCCAGCCGACGGGTTTTCGGGTCCCTGAGCATACGGTGGGTTTGTTGCAGCAGAACTACATGTTCGGGAATCGCTTTCGAGCCAAGGTTTGAATCACCGCTTCCAGGTCTCGACTTGGTTAATTCTCCTGATTCGGCGATTTCACGCAGTTCCTTGTCGGGAGGTGAAGACCATAGAAAGTAACTCAAGCGGTTCGCTAATTCCAATTCGGAAACAGGCTCCGGCTCAACTCCTGGACCAGGTTGCTCCAGTTTATAGAGAAATGCCGGTGAAGTTAACACTCGCGCCAAGACCAGACGAATTGCTTCGTCATGCGGCAATTCCGAATCGCGAAGTTCCTTGTACAGATTTTTGAGGTTCTCTGTTTCGGATTCCGACAACGGCCGGCGCCAGGCCTGAGTGGCAAATTGCTGAACCGACTCGACGTGAACAGGCTCGACGAGAACCAGCCGTGCTCGAAACGCCTCAGCCCGATCGTAAATGGGCTTGCGCATTGGCGCAAATGCTGTCACCAGATCGGGACGATCCTGAGTCGCAAACTCGGATATTTGGTCAAACACCGTCGTTAACGAAATCGGTTCCTGACTGACAAAGTAAAGCTGATCCCACAACCGATCAAGTTCGGCAATTTGCGCGTCGTCCAACATCAAACGTTTCAATTGATCGTCTTCACGATAGTACAGTGTCAGTGTGACCACTTCGTCGACAGGCACGATTCGGGAGTAACAAAGCGCAGCGGGAAACAAGTCGCGAAATTGTTGCATCGCCCATTCCAGTTGATCGCGCGATGCGCCAACGTTGGAAACAAACGGCGCTGACCAATCGATCGAAAGGGCTTTTGGCCTGGTTGTCAAAGCCTGGAGCTGTGCACAACCGCCGACTGCGGGCTCGACCAAAGCTGTCCCCGCGTGCAGTGAGCCGTCGGTTACAAAAACGGCGCCAGCAGCGAGTTGCCAAGGCAGCCGGATTTCAATGATTTGCGGTGTCGGCAAACAAAGATTTGCGCTGTCAATAGTTGTTCCATCGGGTGTCGTTCCGAACAACGAAGGATCAAGACCGTAGCCGGATTTAATTCCGGAATTGACCGGTTCGATGCCACTCATCCATTGCAGCGGGCCATTCCATGCCAACAACTGTTGCCGGAGATCATGATCAGGCTGCTGAAGACTTGCGTCTGTCGGCGCCGTCAACAAGTGTTGCACAGAATCAGCCAGCCGCCCTGGCTCGTCTTTCGGTCCTGAATCGATTAGGGCATTTCTCCAATTGCTGAGCGTGGAACCAACCGGGATTCGAGAGGACAACTCCGAGTCGCTGGAACGCGCGCAGAAATGCCAAGTCCCCGCGTTGCCGTACGAATCAGCGATTGGATTTCCAACTTGAACGTGATCAACAACGTCATTCGTCAAATTCCAAATCCGCTTTTCTCCGTCAATTTCCGATACAGTTATATCCACCAGAGTCGTATCGCATACATGGCTCTTGTCACGAGCGTTTACGACCAACGAAATCAAATCGCCGGCGCGAACATTGATTTCGTTGTCCAAGGCGATGTCCTGTCGATTGGAGTTGTCGACGAATCCCTGCCCGATGACCGACAATCCGCGTGCGTTCTGGCATTGAACAGTCCACTGAATTCCGTTCCCGCAAGTTTCATCCGCATCGGCGGCAATTCCTTTTACGTTGACTCGACCATCGAATGGACTTCGCCAGACCACGACCGACTCCAACGAAGGGGACGGATGGACAAACACGCTTCTCGGCGCAAGAGTCAAAGTTGAAAAAGCAACTGTCTCCCCGGATCGGTTTGCCAGGAAGCTTGGCGTCTCCGGACTTCCCCATCCATTGATAGCATCATTTCCGTTGACCCGCGAAATCGGTTCTTTCAAGTACCCGCTGACCTCGCATCCGTTCGGACCAAGGGCAAGCAAATTTGCCCAGGCCGCCAAAAGTCGGGGATTCAAGCCTCTCGTCCGTGCGATGACTTCAATCGATTCAGACGATTCATAAATTGCTTTGATCGCGTCCAGATAATCGGCTGTCCGTTTGGTTTCACTTGCAATTGCCGCTTCCACATGCAACGCAACGTTTCCAATATCCCGGAGCAAGATTGCCGGGCGACCGTCTACAAACTCCAAACGTGGGCGCTTCCATTCAACCAGGTCCTGTGTACTTGCATCACCCAATTTGTTTGCGGTCAGATAAAAAACAACGTCCTTGCCTTCTTCGACTGAAAACGGGAGTCTTAGCGCGATACCTGGAACGATAGGTGACACAGGCTCCATCCAGGAAGTTGGTCCACCAGCCCGTCCGATTTGACCAACAGGATTGAATCGCCACAGGGAGTGTTGCAACTTGTCAATTGCGTCAGTCATCGCCGAAACATCGTTGACCGTTGCCGTTTGCCACGTGGCGCGAACGTTCGCCAGGCAATACGAATCCGCGTCGGACGATTCGTCAGTGAGTGCCCGCCAAAGTTGATCGAGATAGTTAGCGCTCAGATTCCGCTCGTTCGCGACATCCGCAACCGTTTTGCGCCCATTCAAAAGGTCATCGCGAAATTCGATCGTTGCCTGGAGATATCGAGCGACTGGCAACAACCCGCCCTGATTTGTCTCAAGCCTAATTCCTTGCAGATCAACGGACGTGCCGCCACCTTCATCGGCGAACCGACGATAAAATTCCTGGATTTTCGCGACGAGTTCGTCGGAGTGGTCGCGCCGGGTGTCGAAACTGGAAAATCGAATTCCGTCCGGCAGCAAAACGGCATGCTGTGCGACACCCTTTGCCGCGTCCAAATATTTGGTCACCAGCGAAGGGGACATGCCCTGCGCCGAGCCGGAATTGGTGAAGCCTTCTCCGGCGGCGCCATCGACCGGAAATTCTGCGGTTGGATTGAGCGAATCAATTCCAGTCAACTCATGAATAGTGTAGTTGTATTCGGCGTTACTTAGCCGTCGCAGAATGACTGGACCGGGATCGCCGCTTCGTGATCTGGCTTCATTCTTCAACCAATCACGAACCCACTTGTTCAGCTGCTTTCGTTCCTCATAGGCAGGCTGTGCCGATTCGGCAGGCGGCATTTGTTCCGCCTCGAGAACTTCACGTACTTTCTGCCAAATCTCCGGTTGAGCGCGTACTTCAATCAATGAAGCAAAAGAAGCCAGGTCGATATCAGCTTCCGCTTCGTCGCCTGAGTGACATTCAGCACAAAAGCGAACAAGCAACGGCTGGACTTCGTTTTGGAATGCCGACTCAAGTAACGCCGTTGCCGTGTCGTTCTGCGCTTCAACCGTCGATTGCCCCCATGGCAAAGCCAATACCAACATGGCAAGCCATGGGACAGTCCAGCGGCGACAAATCGTGTCTGTCATAATGCTCAATGATTGCGCAAAAAACGCAAATATGGAGTCTCGGAAATTTCACAACCGACTATCGCCCAACCGCAATGTTGTACGAAATCAGGTTTCGATTGTAACTTAACGACAAGACAGGAAATACAGATTTGTGACACTTAGAACCGCAAACTGCCAGACTTTGGTTTCTTTCCCGATTTATGTACCCCGCCCCACGGACCAGTAGTCGTCCCGGAACACCAACTGATCGACAGAAATGAAGCTCCGTCACCTGGGGCAGGTATACTAATGTGCCGGGCTTGACTTAGGATAATGCCGGGCGACCGACAACAAAATCGTTGTCGTTGAACCAACGTGACGCGGATTGCCCCAGGAACGAGTGGCGGTCCAAACTCCCATTTCTACTTGTCATCAATGAATCGCGACGATGCAATGATGAAGGAGATGCCTGATGCCAGGCAATGACTTTATTCGGCGCCTGTTATTGTGTTCGATAGCAATCTTGAATGCACTTCAGATTAGCCGTGCTTCGGACGCCTCAGCACAAGATCAATTCGAAACCGCGAATTCGCGTTTGGAGCGAGTCGACTTTTCCACAGACATTCTGCCGATTTTTACATCCAGGTGTTTTGCGTGCCACGGGCCCGATGAACAGGAAAGCGGATTTCGTCTCGACCTCAGAGACGAAGCTTTGACGGGTGGGGACGGGTCTGCCCCAAACATCATTCCAGGTAACAGCGACGAAAGCAATTTGATTCAATTTGTCAGCGGCGAAATTGAAGGGATGGAAATGCCTCCCGAAGGTGCGCGATTGCCTGCGCAACAAATTGAACAATTGCGAGCCTGGATTGATCAAGGGGCCGATTGGGGGGACGCCAGGGAAACAACAATAGCCGATTCCCTGGACTGGTGGTCATTAAAACCCCTCATCAACGTTCCAGTTCCCGAATTCAGCTCCGGTTGCCGGAATGAAATCGATGCCTTTGTGCGCGACAAACTGGCTTCGCGGGGTCTGGAACCTTCTCCGGAGGCGGATCGCCGTACCTTGATTCGGCGAGTCTATTTTGACTTGATCGGGTTGCCGCCGACACCGGCAGAAGTCGATGCCTTTGTCTCGAGCCAGGAACCGGATGCCTATGAACGACTGGTTGATCAGTTGCTGGAGTCGCCTCGTTATGGCGAACGCCAGGCGCGGCATTGGATGGACCTGGCACATTTTGCTGAAACCCATGGACACGATCAGGACCGGATTCGCGAAAACGCCTGGCCGTATCGCGACTATTTGATCGCCGCATTCAATGCCGACAAACCCTACGATCGATTCGTTGGAGAACAAATAGCTGGCGACGTCCTGTTTCCCGAAGATCCACAAGCAACGGTGGCACTTGGTTTTTTGGCAGCCGGACCATGGGACGAAAGTTCACTGAGAGACATTCGGGAAGATACGCTTGATCGGCAAATCGGTCGCTACCTGGATCGTGACGACATGATTGCCAACGTGATGAACAATTTCGTTAGTTCAACGGTGCAATGCGCGCGGTGCCACGACCACAAGTTCGACCCCATTTCACAAAACGAATACTATTCCCTGCAAGCTGTTTTTTCGGGAATTGAACGCGCCAACCGCGTCTATGATCTGGATCCGGAGATTCACCAACGTCGCCAATCGTTGCTTGGCGAATTGAGGTCGCTCAAAGACAACGACGAAACGGGCGAAAGCAGGTTGTTGACAAACGAAGCTCAAGTCGAGATCGCCGCCTGGCAAAATGAATTGGCGGAAGCTCGCAAAACGTGGAAGATTCTTGCCCCCGAAACGGCTTTCTCGTCAGGCGGCGCGACCCTTGTTCCGCAAACCGATGGGTCGATTTTTTCAACGGACCAAAATCCGGAGCAAGATACGTACACGATCAGTGTTTCTGTGCCGACAGGTGAATACACGTCGCTTCGGCTGGAGGTTTTGAATGACGAACGCTTGCCCGCCGGGGGGCCAGGTCGGCAAGATAATGGAAACTTGCACTTGTCCGAGATTGAGTTGTATACCGGTGGAGTGCAGGGGGAGCGAATTCAGATCGCTGGTGCCACTGCCGACTTTGGACAAACCGACTGGGAAATCGAAAGGGCGATTGATGGAAATCCGCAAACGGCCTGGGGAATTTTTCCCAAAGTGGGACAGTCTCATGAAGCTGTGTTCGAATTCAGTCAAAACCTGTCGTTTGAATTAGCAGGCAACTTGACGATCGTATTGAAACAGCTTCATGGCGGACACCATCTGATTGGCCGGCCAAGAATATCGATTTCCGACATGCCTGCCATCAGCGCGCGAATCATTCCGCAGGAAATCGCTGAAATTTTGGCAGAGCCCCAGGAACAGCGGACGGAGGCACAGCGGCTCGGTTTGGCCTTGTTTTATCGCCAGATGAGAATCGCCGCTGACCTGGCGGCGCTGCCGAAGCCGTCGTTTGTTTATGCTGTCGCCAGCGAGTTTGAGCCTGACGGCGGATTGAAGCCCCCACCAGGGCCACGGGCGATTCAGGTCCTTAAACGGGGAGACATCCGGCAACCGATGACGGTTGCGTTCCCAGGCTCGTTGTCATGTATCCAGGGTATTGCCTCGCGTTTTGACCTGGATGATCGTTCGCCTGAATCGGCTCGTCGTGCAGCACTGGCGAATTGGTTAATATCACCCGAAAATGTCTTGACATGGCGGTCGATCGTCAACCGAATTTGGAATAACCATTTCGGTCGAGGGCTCGTTTCGACCGCGAACGATTTTGGTCGCATGGGTGGTGTGCCCTCGAATCCTGAACTACTCGACTGGATGGCAGTTTCGTTTCGCGACACGGGCCAATCGATCAAAAATCTTCATCGACTGATCGTCAACAGTGCGACTTATCGTCAAGTCTCGGCCTGCGCCGATGAAAACAACGTTGCCACGATCATCGACAGTGACAATCAATATCTGTGGAGAATGAACCGTTCCAGACTGGACGCCGAGTGCATACATGACACCATCCTTGCTGTAACGGGCAGACTTGATCTGCGAATGGGGGGACCGGGTGATCAACAGTTTGAATTGAAACCGGGGACCCACGTTACTCCGGTTATTGACTATGGCAAATTTGATCTCGACAGTCCTGCCGCCTGCCGTCGCAGCGTTTACCGGTTCTTGTTTCGCACGCTTCCCGATCCGTTTATGGAATCGCTGGATTGCCCGGCAGGGGATTTCATATCACCGCAACGGGAAAACTCCGTAACCGTTCAGCAAGCGATGGCCATGTGGAATAACGCCTTTGTCATCTGTCAAAGCAAACATCTGGCAAATCGGCTTCGATCCATGGAGTCCAATACCAGGGAACAGATCGTTGTTGCTTTTCAGTTGGTGCTTTCCCGCGATCCGGTTATGGACGAACTGGACGATTTTGAGAATTACATTGACAACCATGGACTGGAAAACTTTTGCCGACTTGTATTCAACCTCAATGAGTTTGTATTTGTGGATTGAGAGGACCAGCATGTTGCGTTGCGAGATTCATTCGACGATCGAACGGTCGGCGACTACGACCGGCAGGTGTCCGTTTCAGATTGCCGGGGATGCGAAATGAACCTTTTGGCAAGTCTATCCCGCCGGGAACTTCTGTCGTTTGCCTCCGGAGGCTTGTGCGGAATTGCCATGTCACAGGTGATGGCTCGCGACGGATTGGTTGCCAATGCAACGTCGTCCGACGGACTGATCGGCATTCATCATCCGCCCAAAGCCAGGCAGGTCATTCAACTGTTCATGAATGGGGGCGCCAGCCAGATGGACTTGTTCGATTACAAGCCGGAACTGGAAAAACGACATGGTCAAAAATTCGATCCAGGCTCCGGCGAGCGAGTCGAAGCGGCAACCAGTGAAGCGGGCACTGTCTTGGCTTCACCATTCAAATTCAGGCAACATGGCAATTGTGGACGATGGGTTAGCGAACAGCTTCCACATTTGTCGGCACACGTTGACAAAATGGCGTTCCTGATGGCGATGACGTCACGGACCAACGTGCATGGCCCCGCGAGTTATTTAATGAACACAGGATTTTTGCTCCCTGGTTTTCCGGCAATGGGTGCCTGGATCGGTTACGGACTGGGTAGTCTTTGCGACAACCTGCCCACGTTTGTGGTTCTGCCGGATTCTCGTGGATTGCCCTACAACCAGCGAGGAAATTTCAGCGCTGGATTCTTGCCGGTAATGCATCAGGGGACGATCATTCGAGGCAACTCGGCTTCGATTTTACCAGACCTGAATCCTCCCGAGTCTGCCAGTTTTATTACGCCCGGGTCCGAAACAGACGGGTTGGCTTTATTGAAAAAGTACAACAACCGGCACATGGTGCAGAATCATGGCGATTCGCGTCTCGACGCCCGGATTCGTGCTTACGAGTTGGCGGCCAGGATGCAAGTCAGCGCACCGCAAGCATTTGATCTGAAGGACGAGTCTGAAGACACACTTAATAGTTATGGACTGGACAACCCGCAAACAGAAGACTTTGGCCGACGTTGCCTGCTTGCTCGCCGGCTGATCGAAAAAGGAGTCCGATTTGTTCAAGTCTGGAGTGGAGCGAATGGACCGACAGGCAACTGGGACAACCATGCAAGTATCGTGAACGAACTGCCTCCAATCGCCGCGTCAATCGACAAGCCGATTGCAGCGCTGCTGTCGGACCTGGAAACTCGAGGGCTGCTGGACGATACACTCGTTTTGTGGAACTCGGAATTTGGTCGAATGCCGTTTTCGCAGGGAAGCGAAGGCCGGGATCATAATGGCGGCGCGTTTGTTGGCTGGATGGCCGGTGCCGGAGTGAACCCCGGCGTCTCCTTTGGCCAAACCGACCCCTGGGCCTGGAGGGCGATAAAAAACGCGACCAGTACCTATGACTTTCATGCCACCGTCTTGCACTTGCTGGGAATTGATCATGAAAAACTGACCGTTCGTCATGATGGTGCCGATCGACGCTTGACCGACGTTCATGGACGAGTGATCCACGAAATACTTTCCTGAAAAATCCAGCAGCCATCACCTCAAAAAACAAGCCACTTGCAGACAAACCCAGGCTCCTTTTCTCTCGAACGAGACACTGAGTCGCGCCCACGTTTGTTCCAGCCGCTCCCATTTGTCCACGTAAAAACCGGTTTTGAATTGTTGGCTCCCAAGTGTAAAATTAATCGAATGACAAGTGCGCCTCACCGTTTCTGGAAGCAAGCATGCGCAAGCCACCCAATCTGTTCAACGAAGAACAGCGAATTGACGCACTTCGCCAGTTACAGTTGCTGGATACGTCACGCGAAGTGCGCTTCGATCGCGTTACCGAACTTGCCAGTAAATTTTTCAACGTCCCCATCGCATTAATCAGCCTGGTGGATGTCAATCGACAATGGTTCAAGTCGTGTCACGGTCTGGATGCCACAGAAACCAGCCGCGATGTTTCATTTTGTGCACATGCGATTGCTGTCGATGAGACATTTGTGATTGAGGATGCACGGGGCGATTTGCGCTTTGCCGACAATCCGTTGGTAACGGGCGATCCAAATATTCGATTTTATGCCGGTCAGCCCTTGCACGGTCGCGACAATCATTTGATCGGTACGTTGTGCCTGATCGATCGGCTTCCGCGAAAGTTCAGCGACACCGACCGGACGATGCTTCAGCATTTTGCCAGGATTGTCGAGACGGAGTTGAACCTGGTAGATCTGTCGGAGCTTGGTCAGCAATTGCTTGAATCACAAGCCAATCAACTAAAAGCCCAGGAAGAGCGAGATCGTATTTTTACCAACTCGATGGAATTGCAATGCGTCGTCGGATTCAATGGCTACTTCCACCGGGTGAATCCCATGCTTGTGAAGGTGCTGGGATTCAGCGAAGAAGAATTGCTGGCCTCGCCGGTTATGGATTTTGTTTACGCAGAAGATCGCGAGTCGACTAAAACGGCGATTGAAAAGGTTGCACAAGGCACAGACGTTGTTGAATTCACGAACCGCTCATTGTGCAAGGACGGTTCGTTTCGATGGACAGAATGGAGTTCGCCGGCTTCGACGGAGGGCGAAGTGAGTTTGAACGCGACAGGGCGTGATATTACCGAACGAATCGCAATCCAGCAGGAACTTCGCGATAGCGAAGCCCGCTTCAAGACCCTTGTCGAGCATTCACCGGAAGCGATCGTCCTGCTGGACATTGAATCAAACAGATTCATTGATGCCAATGAAAACGCTCTTCAGCTGTTTCAACTGGATCGAGAGACTTTATTGAAATCGAATCCGGTGGAATTGAGTCCGCCGACGCAGGCCAATGGCCGTCAGTCCAAAGATGTCGCCAGAGAAGAAATATCCCGGGCAATTGATGGCGGACGGGCGGTATTTGAATGGCTGCATTTACGGGCCGATGGTCAGTCGATTCCCTGCGAAGTGCGGCTGGTCGCCATGCCAGGCAGCGAGCGCAAAATGGTTCGAGCCAGCATCACCGACGTCACATGGCGTAAGGAAGCTGAAGAAGCGTTGCGGAGAGCCAAGGAAACGGCGGAGGCAGCGAATCGGGCCAAGAGCGAATTTCTTGCCAATATGAGCCACGAAATTCGGACCCCAATGAACGCCGTTCTCGGAATGACCGAAATGGTGCTGGATTCGGAACTCTCCGATGTTCAGCGGGACTATTTGGAAACGGTGATGGACTCGGCCGAATCGTTGATGTCGATTATCAACGAGATCCTTGACTTTTCAAAAATCGAGTCCGGAAAATTGCAACTTGAGAGTCTACCCATCTCTCTGCGGGAGTTTTTGGGTGATGCCGTGAAATTTATGGCGCTTCGTGCCCATACCGCAGGACTGGAGCTGGCGTGGCAAGTCGCCCCGGACGTGCCAGATCAGATCAACGTCGATCCCGTTCGATTGCGCCAAATCATCGTCAACCTGGTTGGAAACGGCATTAAGTTCACAGATCGTGGCGAAATAAAAGTTAGCGTCGAATTGATCCACAAGGGTGACAATTATGCCGAATTAAAATTTGAAATCAGAGACACAGGGATCGGCATTCCCCCGAATCGTATCGAAGCAATTTTTGAATCCTTTCAACAAGCCGATACATCGACTACGAGGAAGTATGGTGGAACAGGGCTTGGTTTGTCGATCTCGTCCCGTTTGGTCGAATTGATGAATGGGCGAATTTGGGTGAAAAGCAATCTGTGCCAAGGCTCGACTTTCTATTTTACCTGTGTTGTTGAATTGCAGGACGAATGCCAGCGTGAATTATTGCCGGCAACCGACGCATTGCAGGGAATTCACGTGCTGGTCGTCGACGATCATGAGACAAGTCGGAATGTATTACGTGACAAGCTCGCCCATTGGCAGATGGAAGTGGATACCGCAACAAGTGGAGTGCAAGCACTTTTGAAATTGCAGGCGACTCAACAACCGTTTTCGATGGTGATTGCCGATCTTGACATGCCCGGAATGGACGGTCTCGAATTAGCGCGTCGGATTCGCATCACGCTGCGGGAACAAGACGTTAAAATCATTCTTCTAACTTCCGGTGCACGGCAGGGTGACACAGAATTATCCGGCCAACTTGGGATCAGCCGACACTTGTTGAAACCGCCCAAGGATTCGGAATTGCTCTCTTCGATCAAATGTGCGCTTGGAATTGAGGACGCTCGAATACAAGATTCCAGGTCGAAAACGGCCGCCTTCGACGCCGCGGTTCCAAAAAACATTCTGTTGGCCGAGGATGGCCTGACCAATCAGAAGCTTGCAATGGCCATGTTAGGGAAATGGAAGCATAACGTCACGCTCGCAACCAACGGTCGGGAAGCGGTCGACACCTGGCGCACAGGAGAATTCGATCTCATATTGATGGACTTGCAAATGCCGGAAATGGACGGGCTTGCAGCAACCAGGGAGATTCGCCAGCTCGAAAGATCAACCGGACAACATATTCCGATCATCGCCATGACAGCTCACGCCATGTCCGGTGACAGGGAAAAGTGTCTGCAAGCCGGAATGGATGGATACATTTCCAAACCAGTTCGCAAAGACAAATTGTATGAAGCCCTGAACTCAATTGCAGGAGATGACATCTACGGCATCGTTGTGACGTCAAGCGCGTCCAAAAAACAGGCGAATTCGGTGGTCGACTGGGATGCCGCTCTGGCAGTTGTTGCGGGAAGCGAAGCGATATTAAAAGACGTTGCGCGGGCAGCAACCGAGGAATTAAGTCGATTGACAAAACAACTCGCCACGGACGTTGCCGAACACAACTGGCCAAACATCCCCAAAACTGCGCACACCCTGCAGGGAACATTGCGCGTTTTCCAAAACGAACAGGCATCAATGCTCCTGAACAAACTTCAGGCACACGGAGCGAGCGCCAAGGAAATTATTTCGGCGCAGAAAAAACTCGAGCCGATACTAGCGCAGATCCTCGATGAAATAACCGCTTATCAAACAAAGGTTCAACGAATGTGAAAACTATCCGAACGGCGCATCCTGCCGATCGATGAGAGAACTCAAATAAAGAATGGTTTTTTCGCGTGGTGGCGGGTCGATTGCGATCAGCTTGTTTGCCGCATTGAGAATATCCCGGCGACTGATCTGCCCGACAACTTTGCCGTCGTTCAAAACGGGCAAACGACGGTAGGGCGTATCGAGAAAGATCCTTGCCACGCCGAGAAAATCAATATCTTCGGTAATTGTCCGGGCCTTGCGATCCATAAACGTCGCCACACTGGGTGGCGCAGCGGGCCGGATCGATTCGGAATTCGAGTCTGTGTTTTGGGCGGCGATCTTGCTTGCCAGCACATTCACTCGATGTCGGACCTGACGGGGCAGTTGTTGTTCGGTTCGCAAGACATCACGACGGCTGATCTGCCCCATCAATTTGCCCGAATCGGGATCGACGACTTCCAGACGACGGAAGGGTGTTTCAGCAAATTTTCTCGCAACATCAAACAAGTCGGTTTCAGCGGAGATGACTCGATCCGGGTCACGATTCATGAAGGCGCTAATATGAGTTGTCGGCAATTGCTCGTAGGACGACAAGATCAGGACCTGCATGCTGTTTTTTTCCGAGAAGATTCCGAGAAACTTGCCTTGCTTGTCGATAACCGGGGCACCCGAGAAGCGATTCTTCAGGAGCAGGCCAATGGCTTCGAGGACATCGGTCTCAGGTGAGAAGGTGATCAGTTTGCTGACCATAAAATCCCTGGCTTTGACTGACCCGTCCGATTCGTTTCTGTCCCCCGAAGCACCTCGTGCCATCGCGCCCAGGATTTTCATCCAGCACTTTTCGGAAAACACTCCCAGAAAGTTTCGATCCTTGTCAACGACTGGCGCGCCAGTGATTTTGTGTTTCAGCAACCGTTCAATTCCATCAGAGACGTGCATTTCGGGAGACAACGTCACGAGCTTTGTGACCATAATCTCCTGAGCGTTCCTTGGCAGTCGTAACACGAGAGACCTCCGATTGGGTAATTGGCCTGTGTTTGCAGTCTCTTGTTGCCGTTCATAGCAAGAATCGACTGCCGGAAAAGTGCATCCTCACTTCATTGCTCAACGCTTCGCCCCCATTTGTTCGGATTTCAATTGTAACCCCAAATTCAAGAGATGACGAATTCGTGATCTTATTCACGATGTCGATCATCGGAATTGGAATGCCAAGTAGAATCTGGCAATGCGTTCCGCCTGTCGAACGAGTCGACAGCACCATTGTCCGGGCATTGGTTAGAGGCGAGGGGATTTACCACGCGTTTCGATGAGTGCAGGCAATATCGAGACCCTGCGTGAAGTCGGCCCCCGGCACATCAACAGCTTACCTTGGTCCACCCGGCCGGGGCCGTGCAGCTGTCGATTCCGTTACCGCCGTCGACCATTCCCAGAATTGTGAAGGCCGCATCGACGGTGATCAGATCATCGCCATTGAGCGCGTTGATAACCACTTCGTCGCTTGCATCGTAAACAACCGAATCCTGTTCGAGAACGGATTGAAGTCCACGCGGTTTGCGAATGAAGTTGGCCGTCGTGGCTGAAAGGAATTGCAAGCGCAGGTCGTCCGCATTGTCTGTCCCGTCAAACCACAACAAGTCCAGGCCGGCGCCCCCATTGAGTGAATCATTGCCCAGGCCGCCAAACAACTGATCGTTGCCGATGCCGCCGACAAGGCTGTCGATTCCGTCATAGCCGTACAACTTGTCATTGCCGTCGCCGCCGTCGAGAATGTCGTTGCCGGCATTGCCATAAAGTCGGTCGTCTCCGAGTCCTCCGAAGATCGAGTTGGTGCCTGTCCCCCCCCACATGGAGTCGTTTCCGCCGAATCCATTGAGGGTTAGCGCCCCGCTGTAGCCGACACCGATAAGTGTGTTGTTCCCGGCGTCTCCATTGAGGGCTGCTCGCTCGACTTCGTCATGCAGGATGCGCCCGCCGCCGGTGCTCATCAAACGTGTGTCGTTCAAGCGGAATTCCGTATCACCGTTAACCGCGAGGCGATCGCTACCAGCTCCACCTTCGAAGCGGAACGCACCTCCCGCGATCGGCAAGCCAAGATCAACATTGTTGACCACCATGATATCCGCACCCTTGCCCCCCAAGACCGTCAGGTTCTGCATGCCGGCGGCTTCCAGACTGCCGGTGGAAAAAACGATGTTGTCATTCGAAGCGGCCAGCAACCCGTCGCGCGCCCCCATGTCGATGATCACATTGGGTGTGTTACTCCAGGTCAACGGCGTGACCGCCACGGAGTTGCTGGTTCCCGAGTACTTGCTGGTGATGGCGTTGCCGATCATGGTTCCGGCAGCGATGGTCAAGGAGTCGGTGCTCCCCTGGGTTTCCATTGTCAACGTCCCGAGGTTCGCGACCTGTGCCGACTCGACCCCTGACATCTGGATCGAACTGCCGTTGGCCACCAGGAAGCTGGTTCCAGCGGCGGTGGTTGCCGGGCGATAGACGAGACTTTCGACTCCTGATCCCACAACGTTCAGCACGTCCGCACCGGTCCCTCCCAGGAAGCGGATTCCATTGGGGAATGAAAACAGTCCGCCAAACTGGAAATCAACAGTCAGTTTTCCATCGTTGTTGATGTCTGCGGCGTTAATCCGTACGCCCAGGATCAAGCTGGCAAGCCTTTGGGCGATCACCGAATTGGTCAGCTTGTCGAAAATCTCAATCGACGGCCCATTCCGCCGCAGCACCCAGTCGACGGCCCCAGTCGGAGGAGCCTTCACGACAAAATCCTGAGTCAGTTTGGATACGAAGATGTCACTGCCGCCGGCACTGGTGAGATTGAATGTTCCGGCACCCGGATCGAAGTCCGCCGTTCCGCTAAAAAACCCGGTTGTATACACGTTCCCCAAGCCGTCAATCGCGATGCCGCTACCAATGTCGGAGCCAGTACCGCCGAGTGCCTTGGCCCACACGAAACTGCCCGCGCTATCGAGCCTGGAAACGAAGTCATCATAGTTGCCGGCACTGGTGAGATTGAATGTTCCGGCACCCGGATCGAAGTCCGCCGTTCCCGTGAAATAACCGGTTGTATAGACGTTCCCCAAGCCGTCAATCGCGATGCCGTTACCATAGTTTTGGCCGGTCCCGCCGAGGGCCTTGACCCACACGAAATTGCCCGAACTGTCGAGCTTGGAAACGAAGATATCGGCGCCGCCAGCACTGGTCAGATTGAATGTTCCGGCACCCGGATCGAAGTCCACCGTTCCGTTAAAAAACCCGGTTGTATACACGTTCCCCAAGCCGTCAATCGCGATGCCGTTACCAAAGTCTTGGCCGGTCCCGCCGAGGGCCTTGGCCCACACAAAATTGCCCGCGCTGTCGAGCTTGGAAACGAAGATGTCGGAGTCGCCAAAACTGGTGAGATTGAATGTTCCGGCACCCG
This sequence comes from Pirellulaceae bacterium, assembly GCA_031414755.1. GTDB lineage: Bacteria > Planctomycetota > Planctomycetia > Pirellulales > Pirellulaceae > CAJQPP01. Next base: position 48,898 of record JANNWJ010000055.1, read on the forward strand.
GATCGAAGTCCGCCGTTCCGTTAAAAAACCCGGTTGTATACACGTTCCCCAAGCCGTCAATCGCGATGCCGTTACCAAGGTCTTGGCCGGTCCCGCCGAGGGCCATGGCCCATACGAAATTGCCCGAACTGTCGAGCTTGGAAACGAAGATATCCGTACTGCCGGCACTGGTCAGATTGAATGTTCCGGCACCCGGATCGAAGTCCGCCGTTCCCGGGAAATAACCGGTTGTATAGACGTTCCCCAAGCCATCAAGCGAGATGCCCCTTCCTCTGTCGAAGCCGGTCCCGCCGAGGGCCTTGGCCCACACGAAATTGCCCGAACTGTCGAGCTTGGATACGAAGATATCGGTGCCGCCAGCACTGGTCAGATTGAATGTTCCGGCACCCGGATCGAAGTCCGCCGTTCCCGGGAAATAACCGGTCGTATAGACATTCCCCAAGCCATCAAGCGAGATGCCACTTCCTCCGTCGAAGTCGTTCCCGCCGAGGGCCTTGGCCCAGACGAAATTGCCCGCGCTGTCGAGCTTGGATACGAAGATATCGGCGCCGCCAGCACTGGTCAGATTGAATGTTGCGGCACCCGGATCGAAGTCCACCGTTCCTTCAAAACTGCCGGTTGTATACACGTTCCCCAGCCCGTCGGTTGCAATCGCGCTGCCCGAGTCGCCAAAAGTGCCACCTATTCCCGCCGCAAAGGCAAAATCGCCCGAGAGCATGCTGCGATTCTCAAGCCGCTCGAAGTCCAGCTTGCCGAACCCGTTTCGAACCGCCCGTCGCGGCCGCGCACTTTTCTGATCACCACTGCCCAGCATTCCACGAACCGACTGCGAAAGAGTGGTCACCGACCGTTTTGAACGTGCCATTTTTTTCACCTGTTGTTGTTTACGCTTCGGGTTGTGATTTCGGCATGAAAGCTGACGGCTTCCAAACTTTCACAATCTCTACGGAGCGAGGGACCACCATCATTTGAAATTGCGGCGCGGAGATTATCTACAAGAAAATGCTGAGTTCTGCAAAATATCAAGAATTGTTTGACTGTTTGACGACGGACTTTGAATTGGGCCAGCGCCAATTGCCGTAACTTCGCTGCGCTTGTTACTGCCTACTCCTTATCTGTAATTAACCAAGGGTGTCCGGGAATAGGGTGCCACTGTTTGCTGGTCAAACAGTGTTTGGCCGCCAGCACTGCTGGACGAGCCAGCAGTGGCACCCGAGTTTTCAGCAATGATTGATTCGGAACCATCAGAATTCCAGGACACCCTCAATAAACTCATAGCAACGAATTGATCAACGACAAATCAGGTGACGTCGACGACTCGCTTGCCAAGCACTTCCATTTTGGGCGCGATCCCCAGGCCTGGTTCGTGGCTCGCAGACATGAAACCGTTTTGGCGTTGCGGGGCGCCGGTTGCTGTGCTGACCGTGACGTAGCTGTTGAAATCGGTGCTGGTGAAGCGGAATTCTTCCGGCGTGCTGTGGGCGAGGTGCGCGATCGCAGCGGTAGTGATGTCGCCGCCCCAACTATCTTCGAGCGTCATCGCGATCCCCATCGAGACACACAGATCGCGAGCCTGCCGGGTCTTCGTGAGTCCGCCGAGTTTGCTGATCTTCAGATTGACGACGTCCATTGCCAGATCCGCTTTGGCTCGCAACAGCATGTCGAGCGCATCGATGTTTTCGTCCAGTATAAAGGGATGGTTCGTGTTTCTCCGTACCGCGAGGCACTCTTCGTATGTCAGGCAGGGTTGTTCAATGTAAACGTCGATATCGTGGACGGCTCGCACGACGCGCATTGCCTCGTGTTGTGTCCAGCCGGTGTTGGCATCGGCGACGAGTCGGTCGGTCGGTTGCAACATCGCTCGCACCGCGCGAATGCGCTGGATATCGGTGTCAGGGTCGCCACCGACTTTCAGTTGAAACCGGGTGTAGCCCTGCTCTTGATAACCGCGAACATTCTTTGCCATCGCTTCGGGAGCCTGTTGCGAGATGGCGCGGTACAGTCGCACGTTTTCGCCGAAGCGACCTCCCATCAAGGTGCAGACTGGCAGTTGCGTCGCTTTTCCCAAAATATCCCAGCAAGCGATATCGATTCCCGACTTCACATACGGATGGCCCTTGAGCGCCGCGTCCATGCGATGGTTGAGGATCATGAGTTCGCGTGGATCGACGCCAATCAGATGAGGTCCGAGTTCTCGCAAGCCGGCTCGAACACCTTCGGCATAAGCCGGCAAGTAAAACGGGCCCAGCGGGCAGACCTCGCCATAGCCGATGAGTCCGCATGCCGTTTCGACTCCAACGATCGTACTGTCGAATACCGACACCGATTTCCCACCGGACCATTTGTAAGAGCCTTCGACCAGTGGTAACTCGACTCGGTGAGCAAAGATTCGTGCGATCTTCATGCGGGGCGTGCCTGCTTTGTTGATGATTGTTTGCGAGCTTTAGACGGGAAAGGATTCTATCATCGGTGCCCATTGTTGCTACATTACCTGAATCGCAATCATGATCGCACCGAGTCGTTATTTGAGGGATATTGATGCTCATTCTAAATGCTGCACAGGTCCGCCAGGCGCTGCCGATGTCTGCGGCTGTGGATGCAATGAAACAGGCCTTCGTGGCCATTTCAAGGCACCAGGTCAATATGCCCGTTCGCATCCACCTCGATTTTCCAGGGCGAAGCGGCACTACCCTGGTCATGCCAGCACACGTATCGGTCCCAGAAAACGAGTCGCTGGCGGTCAAGGTCGTTTCCGTATTTGGAAACAATCTGCAACGTGGCCTTCCTCGAATCATGGCGATTGTAACCGTATTTGATCCCGAAACGGGGCGGCCATTCGCCCTTCTGGAAGGAACGACGCTGACCCAAATCCGCACGGCTGCCGCATCGGCCGCAGCGACAGATACGCTCGCCCGCAAAGAGTGCGAATCGTTGGCGATTATTGGCGCCGGTGTTCAAGCCCGATCCCATATCGAGGCGATTGCTTGTGTTCGTCCGATTCGCGTAATACGAATCAGCTCGCGTTCGCGCAGCAGCAGCGATCGTCTGCTTCACGAGATGCGCAAAAGTCTGGCAGGTAATTGCCACATCGAAATTTTTGACGATGCCAATCAAGCTGTTGCCGGTGCTGACATTGTTTGTACCGTCTCCACGGCAACCGAACCCGTTTTTGAACCGGATTCGATTTACCCCGGAACTCACATTAACGCTGTTGGGTCTTACCAACCGCACGTCGTCGAGATTCCAGGTAAAGTAGTACAGAACGCCCGTGTGTTTGTGGATCATTTTGAATCCGCCATGGCTGAGGCGGGTGATTTGATCCGGCCGATTCAGGACGGCCTGATTACCAGGGATCACATATTGGGGGAATTAGGCCAGGTTATTTCGGGCGAAATTGATGGCCGCACCGCGGACTCACAAATTACGTTATTCAAATCCGTCGGCAACGCCGTCGAAGATTGCCTGGCGGCCAGCACAGCGATCAGAGGCGCCAGACTTTTGAAACTCGGAACGGAGATCCCGTGGCTTTCTTGCTGATTGCTTGACAACGAGCCAATTAGCATTCAACATTTCATTTCACCGGGTGTTTGTAATTCAGCCGATCAGCGAGAATAGCGGTTGAAATGCCGTCTGCCCTGAACCAAATTCAGTTTGTCATTTTGGAGAAACCGCATGAGCAAAGCCGCTGATTCCCACCGAAAAGAAGCTGCGATCCCCGAATTCAAACAAGTCATGGGGCATCCCGCGCCGTTGTGGATGCTATTCATGGCAGAATTCTGGGAGCGGTTCGCCTTTTACGGCATCCGCTGGGCGTTGACGTTGTATATCGTCGCGCAATTTCACGGCGGATCAGCGACTGGAGAGGCCGATGCCAATTTGACCTACGGGTCGTACCTTGCGCTCGTTTACGCGGCGGCGATCTTTGGTGGCTTTGTCGCCGACAAATTCCTCGGCTATCAGCGCTCGATTTTGACAGGCGCGGTCTTTATGGCGGCAGGGTTGTTCATGATCGCCATCCCGAATGAGACCTTGTTCAAATTCGGGCTGGCTACAATCGTCGTCGGAAACGGCTTGTTCAAGCCGATTATATCCACCATTGTCGGCAAGCTTTACGCCGCCGGCGACGAACGCCGGGACAGTGGCTTCACAATTTTCTATATGGGTATTAACGCGGGGGCGTTTGTAGCGCCGCTTCTCACTGGTTGGCTGGCACAACTGATGATTGGCGACGACGGCATCCCCGCCTACAAGTACGTATTCATCGTCTCCGGGATCGGCATGCTCATAAGTACGGTTTGGTTTTATGTCGGACGCGAACAATTGTTAGGGGTCGGCGCCCACGCGCCGGGAGCCGAGAGCATGGGGCGCGTGGCGCTTGTCGTTTTGGCAGCAATCGCGATGATCCCGGTCGTTTATTTTCTCCTCTCGGTCGGTGGAACAAACCTTCAATACGTACTGACTGCGATGTTCCTCGCGCTGACCACGCTACTGGTGATCGAAGGGGTCCGCGAGGGCAAGGTCGCCCGCGATCGGTCCATTGCCATGCTGTTGATCTTTGTCTTCAACATCATGTTCTGGATGTTTTTCGAGCAGGCCGGCAGTTCGTTCACCTTCCTTGCCGAAAATATCGTGAATCGCGACCTTGGCGGCTTCATCTTCCCGACCGCCTGGTTCCAGAGTGTCAACGCGGTAGCCATCATCATCTTTGCGCCTGTGGTTGCATGGGTCTGGATCCGGTTGGCGAAAGTCAACACCAACCCGTCTATCCCGCGAAAATTTGGCCTCGGCCTGTTGTTCAACGCCCTGGCGTTCCTGCTGCTCATTTTCGTGCTTTCGCAGATGGTCGGTGCTGACAACAAGATTCCGTTTTGGAGTCTGATCGCGGTCTATTTGATCCAGTCCGTCGGCGAGTTGTGCCTTTCGCCGATCGGCTTGTCGATGGTAACGAAGTTGGCACCGGCGCGAGTGGTGGCACTGGGCATGGGTGGCTGGTTCCTCTCCACGGGCATTGGCAACAACCTTTCGGGGATCTTCGCGAGTAGTGTCAGCGGCGAAACGGGCATGACAACCGATTCGGCGCTGCACGGTTATCAGTTCGGCTTTTGGGCACTGCTGGCTGCGGGCGTGATCTTGTTCGTCGCAGCTCCGCTCGTCAACAAGCTTATGCACGGGGTCAAATAACAACTAAATAGCAGCGCCCCAACAGATCAGAATGCCAGAATTATTTGGCGTTCAGTTGTGCGACGGGTAGCCTGGTTCCAGGCTGCCCAAAACTCATCGCCGAAGGACGTCTGGACCAAACCTGATTGCCAAAGCGACCTCAAATCAACCTGGTTCGTTTTCCCGTTCCAGCTGGCTGCAGGTTTCCAGGACAGAGTCGGACCAACTCGATTGCTTGCCAAATATGCTGTTCGCGAAGCATTAAACGGGCAATCGTTCAATATCGACACTGGCTGGATTTCAGTGACCGGCTGATAGAAAAAATACGTGTCTCAGGCTCGATTCGATTTTTGGCGATCCATTAGCGGCACGGCAAAAAACAAAAGCCCCATCACAACGGTCGACACCGCACAAACGACTATGATCTCGATCATTTCAAATTACCTTGAAAAACAAAACGTTTTGACAAAAGACACGCACTCGCAACGAAACGCCACCCTTTCGACCGCGAAAAACGAACATGCAAATCAAATGCCAATGAAGCGCGGTCGTGAGACGAAGCGTTTTTTGCGTGATCAAGGAATCAGTTGTGGCGTAAAGTGGTTGGTTCGGGCGCGCATGTGTGCGGTTAGGCGCGCGTCATGGAATCTCGTGCCTTGTCGACGTTAGAAGCGCCGCGACAAGAGCAATCAGGAAATGACAACAACAGTCAACCAGCAATTCTGGCACCCTGACATTGGCGCAAAGCCGTTTCCACTGGATTGTTTTTCATGGTAGTATTCGAACGGAAACCCATGGAGCAAGTGAGATGAAAGTCAAACAACCAGGCAAACTAAAAGACGGCGCCAGATGCAAAGTGATCGGCGGCATACATAAAGGCAAATCCGGAGTCGTAAGAGATATCAAAACCGGGAAGACCGGTCATGTGTCCATCACCGTAGTCGAGCCAGACGGAGAGCGGTTCAAAACCCTTGCGAAAAACGTTGAGGTTGTCGCGCGGCTCGCTTAACCATTATTTGAATCGCACCCTGTTATAATTCCAGCGTTCCGGCACATCGTAGGTCACTTGCCGCCGGTACAACCTTTGCCCAAAGTCACTCCTTTTGTTTTTAGCGTTTCGTTAAGTACTTCGGCCCGCAACCAACGCGCCCAGGTAGACCGCCGCCAGCTTGGTAAGGAATGAAATGGCGAATAAAACTGCAATCCTCGTGGTCAGCCCCGCCGCCAACAGCACGCTGATGTCGATGAGGACGTAGGCCAGCCAAACGACCAAGGCAGCCTTGACCGCCATCTCGCACTCCCCCAACGCCAACCCACCAGCCCGCCAAAAACATCAGCGGTATGCCAGCGACGATGCTGCAGTAGGGTGCCGCGACCTTAATGTGCTCCTGGTAGTATTGTGCTTCGTGGCCGGTGTCTATCACATAGCTGTAAACGAACCATGTACAAGATGCTGAGCACGACGTTCACAACCATCACCAGGAGCGCAACGCCCATCTGCCAGGCCACGTGTCCTGTAGTCATACAATCGAGCTACTGAAGAAATACGAGCAGCTATTTTACTTTGCGCACACGTTGCGGTGTTACGTCTGGAACCCGTTCAACGATTCCCTTGGCTTCCAAATCCAACTGCACCACTTTCGTGTACCAGGAGACTGAGCCCGATTTGGGGAACAGTTCTTTCGGAACCCGGGTTGCAACTTGTGCAACCAGTTCCTTGAAAGTGATTCCTTTTGTGCTTCGTGGCAATGACGCAAGAATGGCTTTTCGAATGGGTTCGTATTTCACCTCGGTTACAGGAAATCCGCGACTCCCTTTGTTCACGTTTTTCGTCTTCATGAATTTTTCTCCGATTTCACTTGTTACACCGCAAGGTCAAATCGATCAAGGTTCATCACCTTGTTCCAGACCGCCACAAAGTCATTGACGAATTTCTGCTGCGAGTCTTCACAGGCATAGACTTCGGCGACCGCTCGAAGTTACGAGTTCGAACCAAACACGAGGTCGACGCTGGTGCCGGTCCACTTGTCCGTTCCTGTCGCGCGGTCCCGTCCTTCCAGAATATACTCGTCTTTGACAGACTTCTGCCATTGTGTGCTCATGTCCAGCAAGTTCACGAAAAAATCGTTGGTCAATGTCCCGGGTCGCCTTGTAAAGACCCCATGTTGCGAATTCCCATGATTCATATTCAGGACCCGCATGCCGCCCGACAAGCACCGTCATCTCAGGAGCGCTCAGTGTCAACAGGTGCGCTCGATCTACCAAAAGCTCCTCTGGTGAACGATCGTGTCCTTTTCGGACGTAGTTTCGGAAACCGTCGGAAGTGGGTTCCAGCACTGCCGAGGATTCCAAATCAGTCATCTCCTGCGAAGCACCGGTACGTCCTGGCGAGAAGGGAACCTTCACGATATGACCAGCTTTCTTCGCCGCTTCTTCGACACCCGCACATCCGCCAAGCACAATCAGATCAGCGAGCGAGACTTTTTTCCTGCCGGTCTGCGAATTGTTGAAATCCCGTTGGATTTCCTCAAGAGTTTTCAAGACCTTTGCGAGTTCATCCGGTTGGTTGACTTCCCAATCCTTTTGCGGCGCCAGGCGAATTCGGGCTCCGTTTGCTCCACCCCGTTTGTCGGTCCCTCGAAAAGTTACCGCCGCTGACCATGCGGTCGATACAAGTTGAGAAATGGACAGCCCTGATGCGATGATCTTGCTCTTGAGGACTGCGATGGCCTGATCCCCGATCAATGGATGATCGACTGCGGGGAGAGGGTCTTGCCACAACTGCGGTTCAGGAACGTCCGGGCCGAGACAACGCGAGTAAGGTCCCATGTCGCGGTGGGTCAACTTGTACCACGCCTTGGCGAAGGATTTGGCGAACTGGTCCGGGTTCTCGTGGAACCGCTTCGAAATCGGACCATAGATCGGATCCATCCTCAGTGCCAGGTCCGTCGTGAACATGATCGGAGCGTGGGTCTTTACAGGATCGTGCGCATCGGGCACGAGATTCGCGGCAGCGGGATCTGTTGGAACCCACTGCCACGCACCGGCGGGGCTCTTCACGAGATCCCAATCGTAGCCCAACAGATGTTCAAAATAGCCGTTTGACCATTGCGTCGGGGTAGCTGTCCACGCACCTTCCAAACCGCTGGTGATCGTGTTGCCAGCATTGCCTTTGCCAAAAGTATTCTTCCAGCCGAGGCCTTGCTCTTCGAGATGGGCGCCCTCCGGAGGGGCACCGATGAACTTACTTGCATCGGCCGCACCGTGGGCTTTACCAAACGAATGGCCGCCAGCGATGAGCGCAACGGTCTCTTCGTCATTCATGGCTCACCCGTTTGCAGTTACGGAACATTGGGATCGACCATGGTCTCTGAGTTTTTGACTGACAAACCAAACTGACTAGAAAAGCGGCACGACTTCCTCATCTTCCTGCAAATCAGTCACTAATCCACCAAAGAACAAATCGAGCGTGTCCAGGCCTCCCGTCAACGTGTTCTGGCCGCCATTTCCGGTGACCTTGTCGTCGGACAGCCGTGTATCTCTGAGAAGGGAAACCCGCGAATCATAGTCACCGTTTCCCGTCCAGACCGTTCTGATTTCGTTGAGATTTGACAAGCTGGAATCGTTGATCCGTCCGCCAATCAGGATGTCTTCGTCGAGCCCACCGTCCAGCACACAGGCCAATCCACCGGCGACTAACAGGTCTCGGCCTGCGCCACCTGACAGCCTGTTGCCGCCACTGCCGACGAGGATGTCGTTGCCCGCTCCGCCTTCGATGGAAATATTGGCTGCTAATATGCTGCCACTCATCACAAAGCTGTCGTCGAGAGCCCCTCCGCGGATGTCCACGTTCCAGTTCTCGTGGTCGCGGAAGAGTAGCGCCGCGCTCCCGGTCATCCCAGTGATGACGCCCCAGGGGTATGATCCTTGGTAATCAACAATGGTCACATCGCGTGCGGTAGTGCTGTTGCCCGAATCATCCAATGTCAGCGTCACCGCATCGTTCACATCGTAGCTGGAGACCTGGATCACTCCCGCAACGTTTGCCATAGTCCCACCCAAGCCCGGCGCAGCGCTTCCCAGCGTCACGGCGTCGCCATCACCAACCGCCATAGCCAGAAAGAGATTCGCGGGAACGCTCTGGACGTTGGTGATGTTTCCGCCGACCAGCGGCGAATTATAAACGAGCTGGGTCAAACCGTTGTAAGTAATCGTGGACATCCCAAGGCGCTCCACGCGCACGCCGCTGCTATCAAGCGGATTGGTACGCACCGTATACGTTTGCGGGTTTGGATTGGCATAGTCGTTGAAGTAGGCGAAATCGCTGTCCGCCTGCGGGCTGTGGAAAGTGACCGGACCGAGGATTCTGCTGGTGTCTCCCCCCCCAAGTCCCGCCGAGAACAAATCGCTGTCGGGGCCGCCGGATACCTCGATCTGAACATTGGCCGCAACGCCCCGCACACCGATTTCATTAAGTCCGTTACCGCCATTCGCTTCGCCGGCCTGGTAGTTCACGCGCCCCTGGTCGGAAAAGGCAAACTGGAAAGTATTCAATTTTGGGTACGCGCCATTCACTAATACATAGTCGTACCGTTCGACGATCTGACGGTTGATAACATCATGATCGATAGTGGTATATTTCGGCGTTGTGGACGCTTCGTCCGAAATGATCGCATCGATGAACCCTGCGCCCCAGACGGAAACTGCACCTTGAACTGCGTCCAGCGAATGCGTCGCGTCGCCGAGCCTGACCGTTTGGTAAACCCCACTCCCCAGCACCACGTCTAGCGGATGGCTGCCGCCAAAGATCGCGACATGGTCGTTGCCATTTCCCGTCAGCACTTTAATCGGGATGTCCAATTCCGATGCGGTATGAATGGGCGTCCCGTCAATTTGGAAACCGTTGCCATTTCCAGCCCCGGCCAGCGTCAAACCGTTCAAGGGAAATGAGTTCAGGTACACGCTGCCGGTCGGCGAACCACCGCCAAGAATGGTCCGGTAGATGCGCTGTGAGTCCATCCAATAGACATATTGGCCAGTGCTCGCCGCATCACGAATCTCAACCTGATTTCCGGTGAATCCCGAAGAGCCTTCCAAAACGATGTCCCCAAGAATCCGGTCGAGCGTGCCGCCCGTTGTGCCGATCGGTCCGCCGATCGCGATGACGTTGTCGTTACCTTGGGGATCGATGACTAATCTGCCGGTCGTCCCCAAAACTTGAATACCGTCCCGGCCTTGGCCAGCGTAAATCGTTGTAATTGGATCGACGCCGTTGGTCGCGGTGTTGGCGACAGTAAAGGTGTCAAATCCGCTGCCACCCCAGATGTTGAGCGCTCGCAAATCCGCCTGCTTATAAAGGATTAGTCCCGGCGAAAGCGATAATCCCTCTACCCTGCCGAAGGTGCCCAATGGGGAACTAGTGACGTCCATAGTTACCGTGCGCGGCAGTATGTCGTTCGAATTTTCCAGGTTGATTGTCGACCTACTGGACAAGTTAGTGATTGCGAGCTTATTCGTAATCCCTTGCATGTTGCCCTCCAGGCCAACAATCACGATATCCGATCCGTTTTGACCATGGATTGTGGTAGCCGACGATATTCCATAGACACGGACGGTATCCGAGCCCAGTCCGGTGTTGAGAGTAACAGAGAGATTCCCCAGACCATTTTGCGGAGTATTAATGACATCAAGCACATTGATAAACGGCCCTGCTGAAACCGTCAGCGCTGCAAGATCTCGCTCCACAAAACGGATTTCCGCTGGCGCCAATCCACGCAAGCTCCCCGAATCCAGTTGGACGAAGTGACCGATCTCTTCGTTCGATCCATCGATATTCACGGTCGTACGGCCGCCAAAGGGCGGATTGCTGATATCAATCGTTCCGGCGATTTGATCAACTCGGCCACCGGAGCCAATGTTAACTGTGTCCAATCCACCATTGCCATTGATGGTCAGTGGGCCAGAAGTACGGCGAACGTTGACGACGTCGATACCCGCACCTAAACGAAGCGTCGTGGCGGGAAGCCGATTGTTTTGTGGTGTATCCAGGACCGTGATATTGCCACCAATCCCGCCAAAGAAAGTCAACGAACTCAAACCGCCTTCGTTAAAATAAACCCATGCAGACGAAAGCCGGAACAACCCCTCTGTCAAGGTAGCGTTTCGTCGAGTCGCGTCGAGTGAATTGTTGAGAGTCAACGCCGTAAAATTGTTCGGGTTGGTGACAGTAACGGCCCCGCGAATCCCCAGCAAGCTACCGGCGTTTCCGACGAAGACGCGGTCCAGTCCATTTTGGCCGTTGATAAACAGCGCCGAAGACGTGGCGTCCACACGCACCGTATCTTCGTATTGTCCTGTTTTGAGATTAACGGCCAGATTGCGAGTGCGGTTCTGAGGCGTGTTAAGAACCCTTATGGTGTTGCCATCCCCGCTGCCTGCGTTACTTGCCAAAACCGTAAGCGACTGAATACCGCGTGGATCGAACCTAATATCGGCCGGCCCGAGGCCAGTTACGTCTGTGCCACTCAGGCGAATGTTTCTCGAGGCGCTGATATCGCCTGAGTCATCCAGGATGAGATTTGTATAGCCGGTCGAATTGCTGACAAAGACGGTACCAAGAATGTCCCGCAGGCCATTCAGCCAGCTTGCCCCAACGGTTACTTGGTCGACGCCGCTCACGCCGTCAATGGTTAATCCCTTGATACTGGTGCTGAAGACATTCACGACATCGCCGGATGCGCCAGCGAGAATTCTCGTCGATGTTCGTGTGGCAGCTTGATTCTTCACCGAAAACGTATTGCCACCGGATCCGCCTCTCAAAATCAGGTTATAGACGTTTTCTCTCGGATCGATGTATCCACTGTACCGGATTTTCGCAGCGCTTCCTGAAAACGTCACAAAGTTCTCGTCGACCGTAAAGGTCCGAGGAGCGGTGTTATTTTCATCTTGAAAGTTAATGTTCGTGCGGCCCCCGTCTTCAAAGACGTCTATGTTGCCTTGGATGTGATTCAGGTTATGCAACCCGGAGCTGAGAAACACACGGTTTTGCCCAGCTCCCGCGCTAATCTTCAACAGCTTTCCCGCCCGCGTAGTTTCGATGCGGATTTCGTCGTCCGACAGTCCGCTTGCCACAAAGATTGAGTCGACCGAGGCCGTCGATTTCTTTTTGGTATATCCGTTGACGTCGACAAGAATGTCATCAGCCCCGACATTCAGCACGATCTGGTCGGGTAGCCGATAGGGATTCAACGTCGTTCCCAAGTCACCCCAGATTGTCAACTGGCGGGTCGCAGGGTTGTACGTTGTTACGAAGGTTCGATCGTAAACGTAACGAAGATTAATTGAATACCCGTAACCCTCCCCCAGGATGCGGGCATCCAGGTCCGAAATCGTCCGTCGCGTCTTTTTCTCAATTGACGAGTTCATCACATCGTTTGGGTGGATGACATCGTCCAAATGAAACTCATCGGGGTTGAAAAACGCTGCTGTTCCGTCGTTGAATCTGAAGACATGATTGTCGTCGATGTGGCTGCGGATAGCCAAGTTCGAATTCTCGGCGAATCCCAAGCCATGTCCCAGTTCGTGGAGTACGACGGTGTAGAGATCGGTGCCTGCAGGCCCGCCGATTGACGCGAATGGCGCAATGGCGTACGGGAATTCATAATCGTTCCCGGGGCTGGCATCAAATGACCACTTTCCATCGGCCGCGTTATCGTCAATGTTCATGAAACCAGAAAACGGCTTTCCATCGCGATCGATTCCGTTGGGTCCGCATCTGGCGAGTACGTTCGGCTCGTTGAGGTTCTTGACGTTGATATTAATCGTGTAAGAGGAGCTAGGCGACCAACCACTTTGGCCAACTTTGCGATAATTGAACGATTCAATGACGCCCCCCCAATCAAGCAAAGCCTGATCGATTACTTGGCGAGCCGCTGCAGTATCTGCGCCGAATTCAGTGTCGAAATCGGCTCGGTTTTCCCAGACGATCGACGACATCATCGCTCGATTTTCAAGGCATTCAAATTCCAGATGCTCAGCCGTCCGGCGAATGTCCCGGTGGCGAACCTTGCGTTTGCGGCTGTCAGTTTCTTTTTTTCCAAAGCGGTTCTTCGCCATTTCAATTCTCCCTGGGTGCGGAATACTCTCCCGGAATAGTTTTGCCGGGCCAAAACGAAACTTTTTGCCGCAATGATCGATTCCCTTCTGCATGAAAGTCTCATGCGGTCTGGAAGGGATGGTTTGCAATGATACTTCCGGGCAATCCCGATTTTCGCCGGGATATTTTTTGAAAAAGGCGGCGATTTTTTCCCCGTGGTCCGTTTCGCCTGTTAAAGGAGGACAGCAAGCTTGAAAGGCCAGTATTCGAATTGCCGACCTGGCGGCATCTGGGACCACTTCCCGCATGGCTTGACACCGATCTTGCCTGCCACCACGAAAAATACGCCGCCGGAAGGCATTCGTCCGCTGGCAGCGGCAGCCTGTCGATCGAAGGGGCTCTGACTCCTGGTTGACGTTAGTCCCGGCGGCGACGCCGATAAGCCAATCCCAGCACGGCCGCGATGCCGATCAACGCCAGTGCCGACGGCTCGGGAACCGCCGACGTAAACAGCCCAACTCCGGCGTTGCCGCCGATGCCGTTGTAGGTGATGAACAGATCGGTTCCGCCGAAGTTCCCGACCAGGCTCCCTTCGCCCAGGCCGCTGAACTGACCGAACAGACCTCCTCCCACGTCGGCGATCAGGAACTGCATGTTGGTTGCCAAAGTGAATCCGTCCCAGAGCGCTACGTCCAACTGGTTGTTGTTGAGAAAGAGGTCACCCGCCACGAACAACTGATCGAAATTGCCGGTATTCATTCCACCCAGTTCCATCAACAGCGAAGCACTTTCGCCCATGACCAGGTCACCACCAAAGCTCATCGAACCTGGACTGTTGCCGGGCCGCAGATCACCTTCCATAAATACAGTCCCCAGGCCGGTAAAGTTGCCCGAACCCTCCACCGCACCAAGAAACACGGTGTTACTGCCGAGTGCCGTGCGGATTTCTCCAGCGACCCCATTGTACATATCGTCGTGAAACGTAGTGGTAGCATTGCCGGTGGTCACAATCGTTGCGCCTTCGTCGTTGTAGACGTCGCCCAGCACATCCGACAGCCCGGCACTAAACGCCATTGTGCCAGAATTGGACCATCCACCATCAGCAATGAACTGGCCGCGACCGGCGATCATCCCGCCGTATGAATTGTAAAGGCCCTGGGCAAAGCGAATCTGTCCACCAAAGTTGTTGATTTCGCCAGCGTTAGTGTTCCCGCTACCAGCGAATCGCATACGGTCGCCCGCTGATGTTTCGACTTCCCCGGAAGCAGTATTGTTGAGTCCAAATCGTATCGCTCCGTCGCCATAGAGCGTGCCTGAATTCAACACCTTGACCTCGTCGACGTTGACGTTTGAACTCATCGACGTCGTGAAGTCAGTGACATGGGTGTAACCGGAATTCCCCAGATTTCCAGCTAACGATCCGCCCGTGGCGTAAATGCGTTCAAACTCTGAAAGCGACGTTTGGCCAAACTCAAACCGGCTGGTTGAGCCGGACATGTGTACGCGCCCCCCCCTCCAAACATTGAATTCCGAAGCAATTTTTGTTGTTCCTCCAACGGTGACTTTGCCGCCATCCTGAATATACAGATCGGCATTGTGGCGGTCGCCAAACCCCACAACCAGAGCATCCGAAAGGTTCCAGATCGAACCACTGCCGGTCACACTCACATATGCATCTTCAATTGTCCCGAATCTGCTGGACACCAGTCCACCCGCGGCGATGTTCAAACTGCAATTGCCGGAGCCGAAATTGACCCCACTAACGTCCATGAACCCGGAGTTGTTCCATTGCGAGCCGCTCCCGGACACTGTCACCGTACTCGAATTCAGCCCGTCATACTCACTGATGAAGGCAGAAGTGCTAAAGACTCTGCCGCCCGCCGAAACGTCCAGCGTGGCATCGGCGCGGCCGCCTACACTCAGAACCTGGTTACTCCAAGTCGCGCCGTCGGTGATCGTTACATGGCCTGTACCACTGTCGCCAATTTCACTGTCCCAGGCAGTTACCGAGGAGTTAGCCCCCGATACATGCATTGATCCGTCAATTGTGAGGTGGCGAAACGGTTCAAATGTCAGCCTGGAACCGGCAGCATGCATGCTATCAAGGGTAAGTGAGCCGGTAATCTCCGCCGGAGCATGGCTATGCAAGTACAGTCCACGAAGGGTGAGTGCGGATGAGATGGTTAAGCCGTTGTTGATCCTGAGCGCAGGCAGTGGCGATCCGGTTTGGTTCAGAAACAAAACATTGCCTTGGGCAACAGTAAGTGAATCGACAGTCGGTGAAGCTGCGGCCGTGGCTTCGTTCCACCAGACCTTATAGGCGCTGGGTGCGCCGAAGTCGACATGACTGGCGGGATTTGGGGTGATTGGAGGCGACCAATTCGACGCTACCTGGAACCATGCATTGGAATTGCTGGTGTTGGTCCAGTTCTGTACCTGAGCCTGAACTGGCAGGGCCTGACAACAGCCGGCGATCACTGCCGCTACGACGATCAGACAGGTGACAGACAGGCTGCCTCCCCGGCAATGGACGGGTGGAGTCGCCTGGAATAACGAGGGTGAACTGCGAGTGATAGTCGATGGAGTCATGTTTTTTCACCTGTTCAAGGGTCTTGAATTTTTTGTCAACGGAGACAATCAGGAAGGGATCGTTTGCAGTGATACTTCCGGGCAATGCCGATTTTCGCCGGGATTTTTTTTGAAAAAGGCGGCGATTTTTTCCCCGTGGTCCGTTTCGCCTGTTTAAGAAGGATGGCAAGCGTTTCCCGGAACGGGCGGTTGGGAGCTTGCAACGTAAGTGTATTTGGCAGAAATACCTCGACTTTCGGGAGAATTACCGCGCGAAAACGGTGCAAAGAAAGAAGTCTTGGATGAATCGAGTCATTCGCAACCACCAGACTCCGAGCAAAATGAACCATGAGCGAGAACCATGAGCGTTCGTAACTCCCCTGTGATTCAAACCGGCGTTCATCCGATTCGCCCATTGCATTCGGACGGAGATGGGTCGGATGTTAATATCAATGTTGCCCGGGGATAATTGGCAGACGCTTGAATTTTCTCATGCTCTTGTTCGGTTGGCCTGTAACGGCAATTGGATAACAAGTTAGTTTTTTTTTATTGTCGAACCGGGACCAGCCGATGGCAGACCCTTCACAGAACTTGCCAGGTGCAAAAGCCGGGGAGATTTCCGAACCAGCTCATACCGGGAGTTTGGACGTGGAGGCAGGCCTGGCTGCTGCGTATGGGCCACATGCCAGGCTGGATAGCAAACCGGATCCCCCGCGTTCTTTCTATCAACCTGGCGCAATCGTTGCCGATAAATTTCGTCTGATCGAACCCATCGGCGAAGGGGGCATGGGAACCGTCTGGTATGCCGAGCAAACGGCACCGATCAAGCGCAAGGTCGCGCTCAAGCTGATCAAACCTGGACTGGATTCGCGCATAGTCCTCGCGCGATTTGACGCCGAGCGGCAGGCTCTGGCGTTGATGGACCACCCGAACATTGCCCGCGTATTCGATGGCGGGATTACAGACCAGGGTCACCCATTCTTCGTCATGGAGCTGGTGCGGGGAACTTCCCTGACGGCGTTTTGCGATGAACGGCGATTGGCCCTGAACGAACGAATTGGGCTTTTTGTCAGTGTCTGCCAGGCGATTCAGCACGCACATCAGAAAGGAGTAATACACCGCGACATCAAGCCGTCCAACATCATGGTCGCGCTTTACGATGGAAGACCGGTTCCTAAAGTGATTGACTTTGGCGTGGCGAAGGCGATTGGCCCGTCACTGACCGATGTCTCGCTGCATACCGAATTCGGAGCGGTAGTAGGGACTGCAGAATACATGTCTCCGGAACAGGCGGAGCTTAACAACCTTGATATCGACACGCGCAGCGACGTCTATTCACTCGGCGTACTGATGTACGAATTGCTGTCCGGGTCGCCGCCATTTCCCCGCGCGGAACTGGCCGTGAAAGGCCTTCATGAGATCTTGCGGGTCATTCGCGAAGTCGATCCTCAACGTCCGAGCGCCAAGCTCTCAACGTCGAAGATGCGGGCCAGCATAGCGGCACTGCGGGGCATTGAGCCAGATGCGCTGGGAAAGCTGCTGCGTGGCGACCTCGACTGGATCGTCATGAAATCCCTGGAAAAGGATCGGTCGCGCCGTTATGAATCCCCGCACGCGATGGCCCGCGACCTGGAAAGGTACCTTCGCGATGAACCGGTGGAAGCATGTCCTCCGTCGGCGCGGTACCGGATTCGCAAGTTCTTGCGCCGCTATCGCTGGCAGGCGGCTGGAACCGGTCTCTTGCTTGCAACATTGATCGCCGGAATCGTCGGGACATCGCTGGGGTTTTTTCGCGCGGAGTCGCAGCGGCGCATCGCCGTCAAGGCCCAAAAGGCGGCTGATGATCGCGCGGAAGGAGAGCGTCAGGCAAAACTGGATGCGCTGCGGCAAAAGGAAATTGCTGAGAAGGCGGAAGACGCGACGCTTGAGAGCTATCGCGCCAGTACGGACGATGCCATTGAGAAGCTGATTTTTTCCAAATCCGTGTTGAGCAACCAGGAGCGTGCGTACCTGGACAGCGCCCTGAACCGATGGCAGGCCTTTGCCGATCGGCAGGGAGACGACGTACGGAATCGTGCGATTGGCGCCGAATCGCATTTCCGGGTCGCGGTGATCTGGGACCGGCTCGGCGAGAACGACCGGGCCAGGGAAGAATACGGACTTGCTGCTGAGCTTTGGGAACGACTTGCCGATGAATTTCCCGAAGAAGGCCGATATCGCAGCGAGTCATCCCGAAGCCGTCGCAATCAGGCAGATGTCCTGCGGATACTGCGCAAGTTTCCGGAAGCCGAAGCGATGTTGCGAACGGCGATCGCCCGTCAGGAGACATTGGTAGAGAAGTTTTCCACCATTTCAAAATACCGGCAGGAGTTGCTTCGGGAATCCCATGCGCTCGGAATTCTCCTTGGACAAATGGGCAAGGAGGACGAAGCGGTGGCAGTACTCAGCCGTGCGGTCACGTTGCAGAAAGCACTGGTCGACGAATTCCCCGATATCGATGAATACCGGTTGAGCCTTGCCATCTGTCACCACGATTATGCCATTCGTTTGCGTAGTCTTGGGCGGGCCGGGACCGAGGCCGAGTTTCGTCTTTCACTGGAGAATTTTGAGCGGCTTGCGGCGAAGGATCCATCGGTACTCATTCACCGCCGCGGTCTGGCAAGTTGCCTCGCGGAACTTGGGAAGCAGCTTGTCAATTCAAGGAATCATGCGGATGCGGAGCAGATGATGCGTCGATCTGTGGCGACCATGCAATCCCTCGCAACCGAGTTTCCATCTGCCCCGGAATTTCGCGTAGGACTTGCGAACAGTCATCAGAGCCTTGGCTTGTTGCTGCGCGATCATCTGTCGAAGCCTTCGGAAGCGGAATTAGAGTATCGCAAGGCAACCGAGATCCGGCAGAGGCTCGTGGCGGATTTTCCGGCCGTGCCCACGTATCGTAGTGGACTCGGCATCTGCTATTCCAGGCTGGGATACATCCTTTCGACCCAGGACAAGTCAGTCGAGGCCCGGGCGGAATACCTCAAGGCTCTGGCGATCCACGAAGAACTGGTAGACAGTTTTCCGAATGTTCCTGGGAATAAAATCGACTTGGGGTGGTGTTTCTGCAACCTTGGCCAACTGGATATGGACGCAGGCACTGCAACGGAGAGCAGGGCCTGGTTTGACAAGGCCATTCAGTCCGGTCGCGATGTTTTCGACTCCCAGCCTCAATCCGTTGATGCGCGGACCTTGCTTCAGCACAGTTATCGCGGTCGCGCCAAGGCCCGAAAGAAAATGAACGAGGAGGGCTTTCAACAGGATTGGGAACAGGTCTTTGAGCTGAGCCCGGACGATGGGCTACCGATGACACGTATGTTCAGGGCGAAGATGTTCGGAGAGGCAGAACGATTTGAACTGATGGTCACGGAAATCGAATCGCTGGTTTTACTGGATTCGGGCACAGGCGGCTCTCACGACTGGACGCCCGTCAATTGGTACGACTTCGCCTGCATGTTTTCCAAAGCCAGTGAAAACATGCCCGATCGCCAACAGGATCTTGCGGATCGCGGCATGGAGATGCTGAAGAAAGCGGTCCAATCCGGATTTCAGGATGTGGATTTCATGAAACGGGACAACACGCTCGATGCGATTCGCGATCGCGAGGAATTCAAGCAGATCGTTGACGAACTGGAGCGCGCCAGAAAACCGGAAAAGTAAACGCAATTTCACAACCCGAAATACAAGCAAGACGCGCAAGCGAGGGAGTCGGATTTTCGGACCGCAAACGCACTTGCTTGCGCTGCGAGCTTGTAATTACTCCAAAAGTCCGGGCGCAGGTTGTCAGTTGAAAATGAAACAACAGGGGAAGACGATGCCACTCCCGGGACAATCAGGAGCGTCCGAAAACGAGACTTGCTGGACGCTGATCCATGCGGCGGCCGACGGGTCACAGACCGCACTTAGCCAATTCGCCGAGCGATATCAGCCGGCGGTACGGCGCAGTCTGGTCGGGTCGCGCGCTGGAATCGTTCGCGCCGCATCGACTGGATCGACGATGCCGTTCAGGAAGTGTTTGTTGAGTGCATTCGTCCGGGGGGCGTTTTGTCGAAAGCGGACAGCAATTTCTCTGGCGGTTTTCGGGCCTATCTGTTCGGCGTCACACGCAACGTGATGCTGCGGTATGAGTCGCGGCCGATGGCAGGGCAACTTGACCGGGAGGACGTTGTCGCCGACGAGGCAACGGTCGGCGAAGTTTTTGACCGGGAGTATGCCCGTGCGATTATGAAAGAGGCTTCGCAACTGCAGCGCCGGATCGCTGAATCGCAAGACGATGCCGCTGTCCGCCGCGTTGAGCTGTTGCACGCGAGGTTTTCTGATGGCATGCCGATCCGCGCGATCGCCGAGCTCTGGTGTGTGGACCCGGGGTGGCTTCACCATGAGTATTCCAAGGCGCGGAACGAGTTTCTGTCGGCCCTTCTCGACGTCGTTGCCGCCAGCCAGCCCTCGGCAACCCACGCCGAAAACCAGGCGACCTGCAAGGAACTCCTGGGAATGCTCAATTGATCAAGAGGTTTTGGCCCCCTGCCAAATCTGTGGGTTAACCCGAGTTATTCACCAGACCGGATTTAACGCTTTTTTTGCGGCCTGAGTGGGTGCGACGGGTCAAACGGGGAGCGGGAATTCGTTTTGGTGGGAGCGATTGAGGACAGCCAAATGGTTGGCATTTGATCGGCTGCTGCCGCCATCGCGTTGATGCTGGTGATGTTGTTGGCTTCGCGCAGGTAAATACAGCGATTCTTCATGGCAAAAGCCTGAAAATGATCAGAAAAAGAAAGGGGACATTCTACTTCACGGTCGGATTTAGCTTGGTTAAAAAAAAAGAAAGGGGACATTCTACTTCACGGTCGGATTTAGCTTGGTTAAAAACAAGGGATGCCACGAACATCACGAGCATCCCAGGGCGGCTGCGTTTACCATATCCTCAATCGAGGAAATAGCCGAGGGGATGTTTTTCACAAAGCAGAAGACTATTTGGCGTTCGTAAATCTGATGCGAGAATCCAATGATCGGCTATCGATGCGGTTGGTGGGATATTGCTTGATGACAAACCATTTTCACTTGATGCTTTGGCCGTTCGAGGATGGCGACCTGAGTCGCTGGATGCAGTGGCTGATGACCAGTCACGTCCGCCGGTATCACCGGCACTACAAGGGGAGCGGTCATGTTTGGCAGGGCCGATTTAAGGCATTCCCGGTGGAATCTGACGACCACTACTGGACGGTCCTCAGGTATGTTGAACGGAATCCACTCCGTGCGGAGATGGTGCAACGGAGTCAAGACTGGGAATGGTCAAGCCTGAAGCCGACGCCTCGTAGCGGCCCACCGGGATTGCTTTCCGACGGGCCACTCCTGAAATCGCCAGGCTGGACTCAACAGGTCAACCGTGTCGAAACAGAAGCAGAACTCGCGTCGCTTCGGAAAAGCGTCGCACGAGGAACTCCGTTTGGCGGGTTACAATGGCAAGAGCAAACGGCAATTCAACTCGGACTCGAGTCCTCAATGCGACCAAGAGGTCGCCCAAAAGTAGAATGACCGGCTCTGTAGAAAAGTATCGATTTGACAAGAACCATCGATGGATGGCTTTCGTAACTGCTTGCCATGAGCATTACGAGTAAATCACCGAAAGCTGTTTTGGTAACGGCGTTGCAAGTTGCTCAGGCTTCGCTGCCAGCTT
>JANNWJ010000056.1:0-66061 GCA_031414755.1 Pirellulaceae bacterium
CCCGCAACAGCGTGGTTGTCGAGAACACGGTTTACATTTACGCCGGTCCGAACTGCGTGGCCGAGTACAACTACGGAGGAGCAACCAACGCTCCGGTGATGGAATACATTTACGCCGGTGAGATCGATTCATTGGCGATGATCGCACGCAACAACAATGCACAGAAGCTGATCGCCACCCGCAACCAGCAGTGGTCGATCGTCTCGCTCAACGACAATGCCAACGGCAATGTCCTGGAGCGTTATACATACGATCAGTTCGGCAAACGAAAGATTCTCGCACCAGACGGATCAACAGTCCGCACCTCATCCAGCTACGACAACCCCTACGGCTACACCTCCCGCCGCCACGACGCCGAATCCGGTCTCATGTACTTTCGGGCCAGGTTCTACGACGTTACCACCGGTGAGTTCACCTCCCGCGATCCGCTGGATTATGTGGACGGGATGAGTTTGATGCGGGGGTATTTCATACTCACCGAAATCGATTGGAGCGGAAAGTGGCGCGTAGATCGCGCGAATGGCCCAAAAGCGGTAGCAGTTGCTGAAGCCTTTGATACGATAGTAAATCTGGCACATCAAATTGGTTTAGACGAAGACGAATATCGGGAGTGGCTATCCAGCAATGGTTCGGTGAATTCTGAATTGCAAGGCGAGACATGTTGGAGTTGCATTGGTCCTCGGGAGGAACTGTGCGAGGGGACATCACTACAAGTTCCCAATACCATGTTCGCGGTATGGTTCGGCGATGTCGCAGGCCTTGGGCGTTGGTGGGTGACCTGGGATAATGAGATGCAATACTTGCGCGATCGCGGCTTTAAGGTTGTTGAACGACGCCACGATATTGAAGAGCAGAAATTTTCGAGTGTCGACGACTTTTATTCCCAGATACACGAGCTTTCTGTATCCAAAACGCTTCATGGACTTTATGAATGGGGGCACGGTTGGCACACTCCTCCAGGTTTTGGCACTGGCGATTGGTTTATGCCAAAAGACGATCGGCCAAAGGGAGATGATTTTTGGATCGAATTTGAGAAATTGGGCGCGTCGCTGAATTACAAACTTGCATTCACCGTGGCGAATTCCTGTTTTTCGGAACACGGGAAAAAGTACTTGAAGTCGAAGAACGGAATTTACGCGGGTCATATTGATGTACTTGATCCTTCGGGACTTGGCACCTTCGGGATTTGCCGAATTCACTATTTGAAAGATGTTTTTCCACCAGGTACCCAAAAATCAAAATGAAACTGACACCTGCAATATTTTTGTTCGGCCTTCCGTTTTTATGCATTACCGCTTGCGCCCAAGAGTATCGCGAGAACACGGCTGCCATTACTGAGGCGTGTAAACTGATAGGTCCATGCGGACAATCCTTGCTACTTGAAAATACGACTGATGGTGTCAAAGTCCGAGCCGAGTTGAACTTCAAGGACAGGAAGTATGCAACGGACGATGCATTAGCGCATTTGCGGGGTCTGGTCGGCATCGTCGGAATCAATTTAAGTAATACACCTATTACGGATGAAGGGCTGAAGATTCTTGCGACCCTTCCGGACCTCGAGTACCTGCAACTTGCTGACACGGCAGTCACTGACGTTGGTGTTGCTGAGCTAAAAGCTGCCACAAAGTTGTCCAGAATCGATCTTCGTCGAACAAAGGTTACCAACAATGTCGGCAGCATTTTGAGCGAATTTCCAAGCCTGACGACGGTACATGCGAAAGGAACGCCATTGACAAAATCTGAAGATGGCTCCTTTACTGTCTACCTTGATGATCTGATTTCTTATGAAGAGGAGGACGGGCGTTAGATTGTGGCAGGCTGAAACGGCTGTTGGTCTGCTGTGCATCGATTCTAGGCTATGTCAGAAAACTCGTATTGTATTGACGAATCGAAAAATGCGAAACTTTGTTTTTCGATTTTTGTTTTACAAGGACGGACTATCATGGCACGGAATCGCTTGACGGACAAACAGTGGAATTTGATTAAAGACGTTTTTCCTGAGCCTGCTTCGACCGGTCGCCCACCGGTTTGTCGACGAATGGTGATGGATGGAATTTTGTGGATCAATCGAACAGGTTCACCTTGGCGAGACTTGCCGGAAGAGTTTGGCAAATGGGGAACGGTTTGGGATTTATTCAACACCTGGACGAGCGATGGAACGTTGGATGAAATTTTGGAACGATTGCGAGAGCGGATTAACCTGGATGGTGAATTGTGGTGTCTTGATGGGACCATTGTCAGGGCGGCTCGTTGTGCCAACGGCGGCGGTAAAAAAAAGATCCGGACGAACCTGCTGATCACGCATTAGGTCGCTCACGTGGTGGTTTTTCAACAAAAATACACATTTTGTGCGATGGTGCAGGGCATCCTTTGGGGTTTCATTTGACTGCCGGACAAACACATGAATCAACGGTATTGGATACCGTGCTTGAAAATGCTGATGCGGAACTGATGGATATAAATGGAAAACCAGTTGCTTGGCCAGTCGCGTTTGCCGGAGACAAAGGATACCGGGCAGATTGGATCGATGAACATCTAATTGACCTTGGAATCATTCCTGTCATTCCCTCGAAATCAAACGAAGATCGAGACCTCCGTCCTGTAGAATTTGACAAAGAACTTTACCGCTTACGTGCCATCATTGAGCAACTCATTGGCTGGCTCAAAGAGAGTCGGCGAATCTTTTCGAGGTTCGAAAAGACCGCGATCAACTTCGGTGGCTTTGTGAAAATCGCGTTTATGCAACGCTTCCTTCGAATCCTTGTAAAATGAGTTTTCTGACAAAGCCTAATGTTGTTCGGTCCGATGTTGGTTTCCGGCGAATTGTCGTTAGAATAGCCGCCTTGAAGCGATGGTCGTTGATCGCTCCGCGATCAAAACCGAGTTGGATCGCGGAGCGATCCACGACCATTGGCATCCGCCCTTGTTGCAGTACGGGTAGACTTCAAGTGCCTGTGGCGTTTCAAAATGGAAAAAAGATGGAAGTTGACTATCAGTGGAATGTCCGTGTCGTCAGTGACGGTTCAATGAGCAATATATTCGCACGTAACATCTCATTCCAGATGGGCAAGGCGATCAGTTTCGATGCCGAAGACCCTTCCTTAACTGCACTGGAAGCGTTTTTGGGCGCAATCGGTTGCGATTTGATTTCGGGAATGCAAAAACGGGCGAAGCGATTGCGGCTTGAGGTCGATAACATTGAAGCCAACCTGAAATGTGAGTTGGAGAACCCTTTGATGTTTCTGGACGTTGTTGGAGAAAAAGGAAGTCCGGCCATTAAACAAATTGCGGTGAGAATCTATGTTAGTACCGTCGCAACGCGGGACGAGCTTGAAGTTGCCTGGCAAAAGACACTGGAACTTTCGCCCCTTTATCAAACGCTAAAAACAAGTGTGCGATTCGAGCTTTCATTGAAACTGGTGTAGTTGCATTTAATAACCGGAAACAGAATCACGATGAGTAAACCGATATTGGTTGGCGCCGTCCTGTACGATCCGAAAGTTTCGGTGATTTGGGACATTATTAGGGATTTCTTCGACGAGAATGGTTGTCCGATCGACGTCGTCTTCTACACAAACTATGAATTGCAAGTCGAATCACTGGCTAAACGCCATATCGATATTGCCTGGAATTCGCCGTTAGCGTGGCTCGATACCGTTCGTCAAACCGGTGGCGCTTGCCGGGCGATTGCGATGCGTGATACCGATCAGGATCGAGTTACTCACTGGATCGTCAAGAAAAACGCTGGTGTCAACTCGGTCGCTGATCTCAAGGGGAAAACCATTGCGGTAGGAGCAAGCGATTCGCCACAAGCCAAATTGATCCCGCTTGGTTTGCTGCAACGAACGGGAATCAATCTGGAAACTGACGTGACGGTAAAGCGGTTTGATGTGCTTGTCGGCAAACACGGCGATCATATTGGGGGTGAACTCGACGCGTTCAAATACCTCCTGTCCGGAAAAGCTGCAGCATCAGCAATGCTTGATCTGAATTGGAATGCATGGATCAAAGATGGCACGATTGACCCAAACCAATTCGAAATTCTGGCAACGACCGATCAATTTGATCACTGTGTGTTTGCGGTTAAGGAAGACTTCCCGCGTGAAGTGGAAAAACGCTGGCTTGACGTACTGTTTTCCATGAGCTACTCAAACCCGTTGCATCGTGAAATGATGGACATGGAAGGGTTAAAGGAATGGAAGCCCGGACGAACAACCGGCTTCACTGCGTTGGCAGACGCCGTTGCGCAGCAGAAATTCTTTGGTGCGTAACCCCTGGAATAGCAGCTCAACTGGCAAGTCACCAGCCTCGATACCTGGCATACAATCGGCAGTCAGAGTGGATTGCGATCGGTCAAATTAAACCTGGAGAATCTGTTGTCACAACTTCCACTGTTCCCTGTCACCATGGTCGGCAGTTGGCCAAGGTCCACGAACTTGCTCCGCGCCCAGAAAATGAAACGGGCGGGCAAGTTGTCTATCGACGATTTTGAAAGACTGGCCGATCCGGAGATAGCTAGTCTGATTTCCACACTGAACGAAATTGACGTCGATATCGTGACGGATGGCGAATTGAGGCGTGACAACTTCTATTCGTTTGTCTCCGAGAAACTGAGTGGCACAAAACTGATGACGATGGCCGAAATGCTTGATGTCGTCGAAGACAAGGCGGGATTTGAAAAGCTGCTGCAAACCCTGGACGTACCCGCTTTTTCGCTTTCCAATCCATGTTGCGTTGGCAAGATTGAACGGCGAATGCCACTCACTGTTGGCGAACTGAGATTTGCCAAACAACACACCGATCGAGCGATCAAGATCCCGTTACCCGGTCCCTATTTGTTGACGCGAGCCATGTTTGTCAAAGAGCTAACCCGCGAAATCTATCCCAACAAGGAAGCACTTGCCGAAGACGTTATTCGAATTCTTCGCGAGGAAATCGCTGATTTGATCGCTGAAGGAGTCGACTTCATCCAGTTTGACGAACCGGTGCTAACCGAAGTCGCATTTAGCCCGGCGGGCACCAGGACATTTATGTGCGCTTCGCTGGCTGAACGTGGTGACCCGGCGGAAGAACTTGAGTTTGCCGTTTCCCTGATCAATCGGGTCGTCAAGGGTTTTACCAAGGCCGAAGGTTACGAATCCGCGCCGATTTTTGGACTGCATATTTGCCGGGGCAACTGGAGCCAAAACGAAGCGATTCTGTTGAGTGGCAATTACTCGCCGCTGGCTAATTACCTGGAACGACTAAACGTCGATCAACTGGTGCTGGAGTACGCGACCGAGCGAGCGGGCGAGATTATGAAATTTTCCGGTAAACAATTAGGCATGGGAGTCGTCAATCCACGAACTGAAACGTGCGAATCGCCAGAGGAGATCGTTGCCGCCGTCAACAATGCCAGGAAGTTCTTTGCCGACAATCAATTATTTCTTAATCCCGATTGTGGTTTTGGTACTTTTTCAAACAGTCCCGTAAATTCGCACCAGATCGCTGTCGAGAAAATGAAGTCAATTGTGACAGCAGCAAAATCGCTCAGGTAAGATTTCTTAACGCAGGCCCCTTGTCGTATTGTTCGGCGATATCGAAATTAACAAATCAATCCTCGGCAAGGCCTGGTTGTTGTTTGATCACATCTGAACCGTTCAACACGTGACACTCCCATTGAATTACGGAAACAAAAACTATGAAAACTATGACGTCAGTCTTTTTGTTAATACTTTTGCTCACAGGCAATTTACAAGCCCAGGACTCCAAACCCGCTGCAAAGGTTGCGGACCTCTCGAATCGGGTTGCGATCACCGATCAGGAAGCAGGAACCGCCTCGGACTTCGATGTGATATTGCAAAAGTACGTGCATGGCGATTACTTCAAATACAAGGAGTTGAAAGCGAATTCAAACGATTTGGCCCGGTTTGAACGATTCCTGAAATGGCAAGCGTCGGCGGACTTGAAAAAAATGTCACGCGAGGACCAGATCGCTTTCTATATCAACGCATACAACTCCTGTTGCATTAAAGCAGTTTTGGATCGATATCCGGTTCATTCCCCAATGGATATCGATGGCTTTTTCGACAAGCTGGAATTTATGGTGGCTGGCGAATATTTGACAATAAGCGGGATTGAATACGATCGTCTAATCGCGAACTACCTCGACATGCGAGCACATTTTGCAGTTGTTTGTGCCGACCGCGGTTGCCTTCCTCTCAAGGCAGGCGCCTACACCGGAAAAAACCTGGAGACGGACCTGGAGGGGGCTGCCAAAAAGTTCGTCGGTGATGAACGGCACTTCAAGGTCGATCACGAAAAGAAAGAAGTCCAAATCTCAAAAATCTTTGAATGGTATGGTGAAAAGTTTCTAAAGGATCCAAAGCTAGCTATTGAAAGTGGCAAGCCAGAGGGTTATCTATCGTACTGGGTAGATGAAAAGACTGCGAAGTTATTGAAATCTGGGGAGTATGCGCTCAAGATCATTGAGTGGAACTGGACGATAAACGAGAAGTAAGGCGAATAGGCAAGAAGGGAATTCTGCCAGTTGCCAGCAATTGCTTGCCGTTTTGGTGAAAGGATTCATCGTGAAAGTTTGCATATTTGCAGTAACGATTACTGTATTTATGTCATTGGCGACACTTCCGATTTACGGCCAGGACTATTTTGGCCCGCGGAATAACACTTCGTCACGACAGCCATTCAGCCGTACCGGATATGGCATCCAGC
Source organism: Pirellulaceae bacterium (assembly GCA_031414755.1). GTDB lineage: Bacteria > Planctomycetota > Planctomycetia > Pirellulales > Pirellulaceae > CAJQPP01. Next base: position 6,712 of record JANNWJ010000056.1, read on the forward strand.
AAGAAGTCCAACCCGCAGTTGTCGCGGGAACCGAAATTGGAAACACGACAACTCCTTTTGAAGCCGAGGCACCAACAGCGACTGCCGAACCGGTCGCTGAAGAGCCAGCGATAAATCCGTGCGAACCATGGATCGTTTCACGGACGCCCTATTTTGATTGCGGAATCGACAATCCGGTTTCGATTGACGGGTGCATTTGCGGCAACAAGTTTGATATGCCGCTAACTTTTGGAGCCTACCACTGGTTTCATCAAAGCCTGAATGGACAAAGTGGTGGCTACGGAATCGATGGACTTCGCAATACCTATTTCTGGTACATCAACGCCGACCCACGTCTTGATCTGGGTAACGATCGGGCCGTAGGCGGACACGTCGAACTTCGATTGCGCGAGACGGATACTTTTCGAAGTTTCATTGATGACCAGATCTGGCCCTGGGAAGCATACGGCTATTTGGAAAACGAGCGCGGCAAATTCAAAACAGGTTTGTTGTACAAGCAATTTGGCCTGGGATGGGATGGCGTCTTCTTTGGCAACGCCCAGTATTTCGATGGGATGAAACTTGATGCCGACTACGGACTTTCATGGGAAGCAACCAGGAAGATCGATGACGGATTCAGTGTTAACAGCTACACCCAGTTTTTCTTCCATGAAGATCAGTCCAATGGATCGTTTGCCGGAGCGGATCCTGAAAGCATCGAAAATTACACGGAACGCAATACGGGCGTAGTTCGAATCGTCCCAACCTGGACAACTTGTAATCTTGGGCAAGTCGAATTGGGGTTTTCGGGACTTGTCGGTCAGTTGGACAGTCGTCGTATCGACCTTCAGGACGACACAGCAACGGCGTACGCAATCGATCTTACGTACACTCGTGGTCCATGGAAGACACTTTTTGAGGCCTCGCAACGATTCGGTTTGTTTCACCCGGTGAATTATGTTTCCGGTGGCCCAAGTGATCAAATTACAAACTATCTGGCCGGAGTTCATTACACGGTTGGCGCTGCGACGTATCGATGTTCGTACTCGAATTCGATCACAGAAAACCCGGGCGCGACGCAAAATATGGTTGTCGCCGGCGTAACCTGTACCGTGACGAAAAACGTTGACGTGTACCTGGAATATGTCAACCAACGTGTTGACGGAGCGGAACTTCCCGGCCAAAACGGTGTGTTCTTCGACAGCCTGGAGTACGTACTTGCCTGGCATTTCTAAAGATTACGCCCGGGAGTTTCGATGAAGAGTGCAACCGGTTTCGCCCTTAAAACAAAGGCAATCCCGTGAGCGCACGTCCGATAAAATCTTCCAGATGATCGACGGTAGGGGCCATCACCCAACCCGCTCTGGCGTCCCGGAACAACCGTTCGACACCAAGCTGTTTTGAAAAAGCTGCCCCACCACAGGTTTTCATGGCCAGGTCCGTGACATCAACGGCTGTTTGTAGCGCCGACATCCGCGACTGCAAAACGAACAGCGGCGTCATTTCGTCAGGATTCATCATGCGGCTTATTGTGTGACCGAGCAACGCGCGCGACTGTTCAGTCTTCATGCTCATTTGTGCCAATCGGGCACGCAAGTTTGGCAAGTCGCGCAGTGCCGTTCCATTGTGATCGAACTTTGTTGTTGATAAATGTCGTTGAGTGGCGGCAATTGCAGCGCGGCACAAACCGTGCGCCATCGCCGAAGTGCCGACACAAAACCAGGGCAACACCACTTCCAGCATCATTGGAGCGCCTGATCCGTGTGCGGTAAGCAAGCTTTCGACTGGCACTTCGAGATTAACGAACTCGACCGGTGCCGAGTCGTTGCCTCGCAAGCCGAGTCCATCAAATGGAGCAACCTTGTTGATTCCCCTGGACTTGGAGCTCGCAAGATAAAGCGTCGATTCCATCGGTGAATTTGCATCAGGCATTTGTCCGCTGGCGACATACGAATCGGCTTGATCAGCCGAAGTAACCCAGCTTTTGAATGCCGAAGTTTTCAGCGAGCCGTGGCCGTTGGGCGTGAGCTTTGAAACAGGAGCCCAGAATTGCGATCGTGACCCCCGCTCGGAAAAGGCCAAAGTTGTTAAATGCTTTCCGGCAGCAACATCGCGTAGCAACTCGTCGCGTCTTCCCAATGACGTTGACGCTGCAAAGGTCTGTGAAGCAACGATGTGCATCACAAAAATCATCGCTGTGCTACCGCAAGATTCCGCAAGCCGTTCGCTTACTGATGCGAACTCCGCCGGTCCTTTTCCCATCCCGCCAAATTCTTCGGGGACACACAATCCCAAAAGGCCCGCTTCACGAATGGCCTGGATGGACTTGGCTGGAAAGCTCGCCTGTTGATCAGCTTCAATCGCGTTAGGTTCGATTACCTCTTTCAGTATCGTGTCGAACCCGGCCTGGTAACCGCTCTCGTCCGCTTCACTTCCATATACGTTTCGCATGTTTGAAAATCACGGTATGACAAGACAATCGTCAAGAAACACTTTCAACATCCAATTATGCACGTCTCGACGAATCCGAAAAAGGCCCAATCAGGGAATTGTGTTAAGGTTACAGAAGGGGTCATGCTACTTTTTTGTCAAACAGTAGCCTGCCCCCTTTTGTCTTCTGGCCCCTTTTGTCTTCCCGGCGAAAAAAGTATTTGAAATTATTGCCGGCTGCAAACCGACCGGTTACATTCAGGGATTCCGCCGATTACAGTTTCCACCGATTGAACAAAAAGGGAATCAACTGATGAAGATAGTTAACAAGTCCGATTTTCCCGTGACCGACGCTGTTGCGAAAAAGGAAACTGGCAAAACACTCAAACAGTGGTTCGAGGAACTGGACAAGATTGATGGTCTAAAAGAGGGGCGTCGAGCCTGTATCCAGCATATCAACTCATTTCATGCCGATGCCTGGTGGCCGACGACGATTGCCGTCGAATACGAAGCGCATCACGGCGTGACGAAAAAAGACGGACTGCCCGAGGGATACACCATTTGTGTCACAAAAACGATCGGTGCTCCCGTCAAGAAAGTTTATAACGCGTGGACCAACGCCGCAAACTTTGCAGAAATGTTTGGCGATGGTGGCAAACAGTCGGTCAAAGTCGATGGAGAGATTTCATGCAAGTCGGGATGCAAAGGAACATTCACGCGAGTTCGGCCCGACAAGGATCTCAGATTTACATGGCAGCACAAAGGATGTACTGCGCCCATGCAAGTCGACGTTCAGTTTCAAGACAACAAAGGCAAATGTCTGATGAACGTTATGACGTCACGAATTCAGGCCCGTGGCGAAGCCGATGGATTGCGCAACTCGTGGAGTGAAGCCCTGATTCGGCTGAAAGCAATTTGCGAATAAAGGAATTCGATGCCGTGCCCGTCGACAATGAGAATTGTATTTTGGCGGAATGCCGGCGGAGTCGGCGTGCGAGCGGGGATTGGCTGTCAATCGAACGGGTTTTCCCCAGACGTGATTTACGCGAAAAGGCCAACGTCGATCGACATGAGCCTTTAATGAATTGGGAATAATCCGATGGTAGAACGGATTTGCTACCGTGTATTGAAGTTGCGGGAGCCGGATTTGAACCGACGACCTCGAGGTTATGAGCCTCGCGAGCTACCGGGCTGCTCCATCCCGCGTCAATATGTTATTGCGATTTGGCATTATTGTCGAGGGCCCTTTTGAGATTTCGTTCGCATAGGTTGGGTTCGGTTCTGTCGTTCATGAGGCGCGAATCGATTGGAGAAAACCGGTTTGTCGTGCGAGTTCATATCCAGCTACGGCTGCGGCGCTTGACAGATTCAGACTTCGCACTCCATCGGAAACCGGGATGCGAAGATTTCTGCCGTCATCGTTCACTAAGGACGGGGGAAGCCCGCTTGTTTCGCTTCCAAACACGAGCCAGTCCCCTTTTTGAAACGACGCTTCGGAATAAGTTCGGGTCGCACGCCTTGTAAACATCCAGAATCGAAGTGGATCAACAAGGCTATCATTCTGAATGGGTTGCAATCTCTCGGCGTGTGCCAAAAGATCCGACCATTCATCAACGACTTCCCATTCCAGATGTTGCCAATAATCAAGGCCGGCACGACGGAGTGATCGCTCGTCAATTACGAAGCCAAGTGGCCGGACAAGCCAGAGTTTGGCGTGCAATGCCAGACACGTTCGACCAACGGCACCTGTATTGCCGGGGATTTCGGGCTGGTGAAGTACAATATGAAATCCCGGTTCGTATTGGGTGTATTCGATGGCTTAATCTCCGGTTGGCATTGATTGCATAGGTTCTTTCCAACAGAATTAGTCCAGCGAGTTCCGGCACAAACTTGCGGACCGATTTTAGATTTTAGATTTGAGACTCTGGCGACAATACCAGGAATGCCTGTTAAGACTTTAAAAACTCTTCGGGGTCAATCCGTGACCATTAAACGCAATCCAACCCGCAGCGTCCAGATCGGCACGATCACCATCGGTGCCGGAAGTCCGATTGCGGTCCAGTCGATGACTGCCACCAAAACGCAAGATATCGCGGCAACTTCGGCGTTAGTAACGTTGATGCAGGAGGCGGGGGCTGACGTCGTTCGGATTGCCGTCGACAGTAAGGCGGATGCTGTTGCCGTAGGTGAAATTCGTCAACGCACGAGCGCCAATTTAAGTGTGGACTTGCAGGAGAACTACCGTTTGGCACTTTCGGTTGCCGCCAGTGTCGATAAATTGCGTTACAACCCGGGTCACCTGTATCACCACGAGCGCGAAAAGCCATGGCAGGACAAAGTGCGAATGATCGTGGAAACGGCTGGCGAAAACGATTGTGCGATCCGGATCGGTGTGAACTGTGGCAGTGTCGATCCTGACCAAAGGGACAAGTTCGATGCGCACGATTCGATATCGCCGATGCTCACAAGTGCCCTCGAACATTGCGAGTTACTGGACACGCTGGGATTTACCCGTTATTGCGTATCCCTTAAAGACTCCGATCCGCAGAAAGTCATCGAAGTCAATCGCCGATTCGCAAGTCAACGTCCTGATGTTCCCTTGCACCTGGGAGTTACCGAGGCGGGCATGCCGCCGGAGGGCATTCTCAAGACGCGCATCGCTTTTGAACAACTGATTGGATACGGCATTGGCGACACGGTTCGCGTATCGCTAACCGTTCCCAACGACGAAAAGGGACTTGAGATTTCAGCCGGCCGCCAGATCATCGACGACATTTACAACGGACGGGTTCGTTCGGTTGTAGCGTTTGATCGAGACAAATTGAATATTATTTCCTGCCCTAGTTGTTCGCGAGTCGAGAATGAGGCCTTCGTGCAGCTTGCCCGGCAGGTCCGTGAAATTACGGAATACGCGGCCGATCATGCGATTACGATTGCGGTGATGGGCTGTCGGGTGAACGGACCGGGTGAAACCGACGATGCGGATCTCGGCCTTTGGTGCGGTCCCAATTACGTGAACTTGAAAAAAGGGCCTGAGTCGATGGGTGCCTGGCCCTACGACGAGATACTGGACAAGTTGAAAAACGAGCTCGACAAGGTCATTCTGGAAAAACAACTGACGTAACAGGGACCCGAGATGCTCAATACACTTTTTTTGCCTGAATTGCGCGAGATGCTTGCGCAAAAAAATGCTGTGGAGCTTGCCGAATTCTGCACGGCATTGCATCCGGCTAGCACCGCCGAATTCATGGAAGGATTGACGGTAGCCGAAGCGTGGGAGGTGTTGCAATATGCCGAGCCATCGGCACGAGTAGCGATTTTCAACTACTTTGATATCGATCACAAGATCGAAGCACTTCAAACACTGGATCGCGATCAAGTCGCAGAGTTTGTCGCCGCGATGTCGGCCGACGACCGGGTCGATTTGCTTAACGAGCTCGATGAACAGGTTGTTGAAGACCTTTTGCCCCGATTGCCAATCGAAGAACGGCGCGAGTTTCTGAGGCTGCGGCAGTTTCCCGAGGGAAGTGCGGGGGCCGTGATGACGACGGAGGTCGCCAAATTTCCGGAGACGATGACGGTTCGGGCGGCACTGGAACATCTGGTTCGCGTCGCCGACGAAGTTGAGACGATTTACTATCTGTATGTCGTTGACGCCGAGGATCATTTGCGAGGTGTCGTCTCTGCGCGTCAGTTGTTGTCGTCGATCAAGACGCCCGATGCGACGATGGCCGACATCATGGACCGCAGTGTGGTTACGGTTCATCCGCTGCAGGACCAGGAAGATGTGGCCCGTTCCGTCGCACGGATGAACGTGTTGGCGATCCCGGTCGTCGATCAGCAAAACCGAATGCTGGGGATTATTACGCACGACGACATTATTGACGTATTTCACGACGAGGCTGTCGAAGACGCACACATGAGTGCGGCGGTAGCACCGTTGGGCGAAACGTACCTGAGAACCCACATTTTGACATTGAGCTGGAAGCGGGGAATCTGGTTGGGATTCCTGTTCTTTTTTGCCTTGTTAACAGCTTTCGCACTTGACAAGTACGAGAGCAAATTTCAGCAATGGGTTTGGTTGCTGCCATTCATTCCACTGGTGATCAGCAGTGGTGGAAACTCGGGCAGTCAGTCGGCGACTTTGATCATTACGGCACTTTCACGAGGACATATCAAGCTGGATGATTGGGCTCGCATCGTGCGACGTGAATTGGCAATGGGCGTGGTTTTAGGAGGCGGGCTGGGCTTGCTGGGACTGGCAACGGCACTGGTTTTTATTCCATCAGAAACAATACAGGCCCATCATTTTGCAGTCCTGATTGTTCCAGTCACGTTAGTACTGGTCGTCATGGCGGGAACACTAACCGGCGCAACATTGCCGTTGATTTTCGCCAGAATTGGATGGGATCCCTCCATGATGAGCAATCCGTTTGTCGCCGGAATCAGTGACATTGTAGGAATATTGATCTACGTCAATGTCGCGATGTTTTGTCTCAGCGGTTAAGTGAAAACCAATCCCGTTCGTCGCGCAGGAACTAACCGCCACCTCGATTGCCGCCACGAAGTTGGTCGCCCCCCCCTCCTCCGTTGCCTCCACCAGGAGTACCACCCCCTCCGCCCCCCGGGAATCCTCCGCCGCCGGGAAATCCTCCGCCATCGCCCTCTTGACGTCCACCCCCCTGACGTCCCCCGCCTTGACGTCCGCCTCCTTGCCCCTGTTGCCGTTGCTGCTGTGCCCGCATGATTTGTTGAAGGGCCTGCATGTTCGCGGCAGGGTTTGTGCCTGCCGACGCGCTTTCGGACTGAGCGGTTGAACTCGTTCCGGGTGTTGTTCCCCCTGAATTGGGACCATCGTAAGGGATGACTTCAATCATATCGGGAAACTGCAGGCCAAGAATTTCCACCAATTTGGACGAACTAATGTTACCCGGCGAGATGATTTGGACGTCGTTCGGTGGACCCATGCGTGGAACGTCGATGCTCTTGACAAAGCCACTAATGATGTCGTAGGCGAACTGGGGACCTGTCACCACGATCGCCGAATTCTTTTTGTCAACGCTGATGGTTGCCTTGGGAGCTTCCAGTTCTTCCTGACTATTTCCGCCATTGCCACCACCTCCACGACCAAGCAGCGCTTGAATCATGGCGGCTTCATTTCCGCCCCCTCCTCCGTTGTTGGCGTTGGGTTCGCTACTTGCAATGATTGCACCAAGGCTTTGTTTGATCATTGCCTCGACTTCAACAACATCTTGATACAGGACGGGAATAATACGCGTTTCACCCAATGGGTTCGGGGCATGCAATGCTCCCGGCTGATCAATAAACTCGATCAAATCAGTAACCAGTTCCATATCCAGCGGGCTGGCGCTAACGGCCAATGAGTAATTTTTTACATTGGCAACGATCGTCACAACGCCTTCGGTAATAAAAACGCCTTCGCCGCCCGAGGATGTACTTCCGCCGCCGCCCAGCAAACCAGACATCATATCGCCGGCCCCTCCACCAATGGCGTTGCCGACAAGTCCGCTCATCAAGCCACCCAGCCCAGCCGCTCCACCACTGCTTCCGCCTCCCATTCCAAGGTACTGCTCCAGCAATTGTTTTGCATCATTGGCATCAATGTATTTAAGATTGAAAAAAACGGTCCGCTCACCACCGGAGCTTGTACCCAGTTCTTGTCGAATAAGTTGCTCGATTCGATCAAGCGCATCAAGGTCGTCAGAACTCAAACCGATTCCGTAGGGAGTAATTCGTATGGTAATAGGAGCGCCCGACACGCTTTGGAAAGCGGGCTCCTCGTCTTCCAGCGACGGATTCGGGTGAGTCGTCAATTCCTGGCTGCTGGCCGCCGTCCCGTTTGTCACAGGTTCCTGTTGCCATGCGACCGTACTGCCAAGTCCCAAACCAGGCTGAAGCAAACTCGAAATCATGAGCCCAAAGCCAACTGGCCGATGTTTGTGACTGGATTGATTACCGGAATCAGAATCGGGATCGGCTAAACCGTCTGGATCGCCGGCATCGTCGTTGTCCGGTGTCGGGAATTCCGCGGGTGGTAACGGGCCGTCATGACTCTCGCCGCCAATGACTTCAAATCGTTTGTTTTTGTGATTCATAAACAAGCTTCGCTCGTTGGGCTGAACCACTTCAATCCGGTTGGGAAGACCCAATTGGGGAAGCATGTATTCGAGCAAATTGATTGAACGATTCATTTCAGTCCCGTCAAGGGTTATGAATCGACTGGGTAGACTTGGGCCCGTTGGCGAATAGGCAACGTCAATTTCTGATACGATTTTTTTTACCATTGCGACTTCGGCCGGTTTTCCTCGAACAATCAGGCGATTATTGGATTCAGCGGTGAGGACAGGACCTTCGACTGGATCGGTGGTTGTACTATTTTGCCGGAACAAGGTTTCGACGGTGTCAATTACATCTTCGACGTCGGCATTGGTGATGGTTAATACGGCAAGTTCATCGGAACTGCCTTCCATCTTGTTAATGACTTCCAGGGCCTTTTCATGATCTGGTGTTCGGCCAAGCAAGAATACCTGATTGGTGTCGGTATCAAACTCCATTCGTATATCAGGGCCACCGGCGAGAATTGTCAGTAATACCTTGTACATTTTTTCCGCATCCCCAATGACCGCGTATCGCTGAAAATATGGAGTTTCACGAGGGGTCGCATCTGCGTCACTCATCGGGATATCGACTGCCTCGACAATCCTGAGAAATTGGTTGATTTGTTCGGGCTGGCCAGTAACCAGAATCTGACTGCCGAAGGGTGCAATCGAGAGTGTGAGTGAACGGTCTTCGGTTGAAAGCGTTTCCTTGCTAATACCCATGGCGGAAGAAGCGTGCAGGAGGACATCTTCCGGGGTCACATGTTTCAGTTCGATTTGTTTTACATCCCAGTCATTGCGTCCGCGAGATTTAAGAGCGGGTCCAAGAATCTGGTCACGAATAAATCGCAATTTATATCCGATCTCCTGAACGATCATGACGTTGGCGGCAGGAATCACAGCGAGCTTGCGCCGGTAATGATCGGAGATATAGGGCTCTAACTGGTTTCTTAAATCTTCACCCTGCAATCCGGTAATGTCAAAATTGCAATTCAAAACTTCGTATTTGCCACGCTGATCCAGCTGGGAGGAGTTGATCGTCTGGATCATGTCATCGGGAATTCCAATGGTCACGTCGTACAGCAACAACAGATCTTCATTGCGAATCAGGACTCGATCGTTTTGAATCAGCATTTGATTCAGAAAATCCAGACCTTCGCTCAGCGACATGGACCGATCGGACTTGTAATCAAAAGTCCCCGTAGGAGGCATATGAACCATTTGCAGAGAAAGTCCTGCCTGGTCGGCATAGTACTCGATGATCTCGCGCCATTCGACCTTGTAAAAAGCAGTGAACTTAATCTGCTTTTCCTGCCCGGATTGTATTTCCGCTTCCTGAAACCCGGTGACATTGCCGGGAATCGCAATAATGATCGAAATTGCGACAGCAAATACAAAAAAGCAAGTTCGGTTCATTATTTTGGAAACCATGATCAAACGGGTCTGGCGTTGATGGTCGGATTGGATAAATATCGGGAGTTCACCATGTTAACCAGTCATGTCGCGCCGAACCACATTCCGAATTGTCCATTTCCATGCCGAATCGAGTAAAAAAACCGATTTTTCCGACTGTTCCGCGCTGCTGACGATCACCCGACAAATTCGCGAGTCGGTATAATTCAACCTGCAAACCAGACAGGAGTTTCGCACTTTGTCGGTTCTGTGTCAGTCCCGCTCCGAAAAACCAAACAATTTTCGCGACGGACTTGCCTGGGTGTCAGCAGCGGAATGGAACAGGAACGGAATTAATGCTATTCACCGAAAAGCCCACCAAATCGGCGAGGTTTCGTGATTGCCGGTCGTTTTGCGAAACAACTGTCAGGTTGCGTACCGCCAGAATTCCGGCGGTGTGTCAGGAAACGGGTCGATTCATTGAAATGTTTCAATCAATTTCAATCACATTCAATTGCGTAGAAGGTGTGTTGACGAAAATCGTTTCATTGTTGCTCCTGTTTTCGGTGATCATTTCGGCCCCATCCGGGGCATTTGCCTTTCAGGATTCGTCAGACCCATCGGAAGCGGTGATTGTGCAAGCAGTCGACGTCACCGGCAGCAAGTTGTTGGCACCGGCCTCGTTTGGCTTTGATATCGACGTTGCTAACGTTGTCCCTTGTGACTGGGGAAACGTTCAAACCAAAGTTGGCGATAAGGAGGTCATAACCCGGGTCCACGTACGGGTTGGCGAGGACTTTGTCGTGATGCTTCCCGATGGACAACTCGTCAGTCGCCGGGCGAATGAAGTCCAGCGCACTGACAAGGAATTCCTGGCGGAAAAGTCAACGATCATCGCCCAGGAATTGCTTGCTGGTGAACTTGCCAAATTCAAGGGAATGAAGGTCAAGCGGACCAAACACTACGTTTTTCTGTATAACACGTCGGACGGTTTTGTCGAAGCAACCAAAACCATTCTTGAGTCGATGATCGGTGGTGTCGCAACCTTTGTCGAAAAACAGGGAATTGAAACCCACGATCCCGAAGTGCCACTGGTGGTGATCATGTTTTCAAGCGACCGGGAATTCCAGGCATATCGCGCCATGCCTCGCGGAGTCCTGGCTTACTACAATATGGTCGACAACCGGGTCGTGTTGCATGAGGAATCGGTGTTCGCCGATTCGCGACCGGACCTGGTTCGTGGCCAATTGCTTTCAACAATCGCCCACGAGGGAGCCCACCAGATCTTGCACAATATTGGTGTGCAGCAACGATTATCCTTGTGGCCGATGTGGTTATCGGAAGGCCTTGCCGAATTCCTTGCCCCGACAAGTTTTGGTCGATTCAATCGCTGGAAAGGGGCGGGTGTTGTCAATGACCTGCGGATGTTCGAACTGGAAACGTATTTGCAATCGCAATACATTGTTGGTTTTAACGGCGACACGATCACCAGAGCGGTAACAGCGGGTCAACTCGATTCAACCGGTTATGCAACGGCCTGGTCGATCGTCCATTATCTGGCCAACAACCACAAGGAAGGATTCAACAAACTGGTTTGTCGCATGAGTGGCCTGGGGCCGATGCGCGGAATGGCGGCGCGGCCCGGCGACCCGATAATCGAGAACCTTGAACATTTTAACGAACTGTTTGGAGAAGTTTCTCCGGAAATGGAAACGGGTATGGTCAATTACTTGTCCAGGCTTGATTACTTTTCCCCCGTGGCTGAGTTGCCGCACTTCGTGGGTATGGCGACGATTCCGAACAACGGGCAGACCCGGAAACTGGCGTGCTTCTTTCACACTCAAGAGAAGATTGAGGAGTGGAAACAAAATTTGAACCGCTTGTTCAGTGAGAGCCAATTGAAATCAGCCGAATGGCGTGTCGAAGAATTCAAGAATCGCGAAACGGCCAACCAGGCAATCCGTCATTTTCTCAAATAGTTGAGGGTATCCGGGAATGGGGTGCCACGGTTTGCTGGTCAAACAGTGTTTTTCCGCCAGCACTGCTGGACGAGCCAGCAGTGGCACCCGAGTTTTCAGCAAGGATTGATTTGGAACCATTAGAATTCCCGGACACCCTCCAATTGCTGGCAGATAATCCGGAATCGACGCTGGTACTTTGCGAACGTGCCCGGAGAAACGGGTTTCCCGATGCCTTGTCATTGTTAGTTATGAAGTATTGTCCAAGCTGTTCATATACTTTCCTATTGAGCGGATTTGTATTGTACGCTATCAGTCGTCTTGCGGGGGATTCGAAAACAGGCATAAGAAGGTTCGAACCATGCACTTTACAAGAAAAACGATCAGCACTTTATTCATTGCGGCATTATTCGTGGTCCCCACGAGCGCCATCGCGCAAGAGAATTCCGGAAATCAAACTGTGTCCGCTCCTCTGCAAATGAGCTACCTTCCGTCCCCTTTCTCCGTTTTGACGGGAGACGGAACAGGTGAAAAAGCGAACGGCATCGAGGTACGATTTGGCGATCTTAATGTGACAGAACCGGAATCGCCGCAGATTGTGGTGGAAACACGATTCCTTGGTGTCGAGCCATCCCGCCTGACCGAGATGTACAAACTGGTTGACTCGTCGAAATTCAATCTTGCGAAAACAATCGTTCATCCATTTGACGGTTTGTTCTCAAGCCCTCCGGATTCAGAAGGAAATCCTGCAACCTCGTTGTCGGCTTCTATACAAACGCTTCCGGTAGTAACCGGTGTCATCACCGACTCCGAGGGCCAGGCAATCCTCAACTTTCTCAAGGGCTCGGTTACAAACAGTATCGCACAGTCTCCCACGATGAACATGTTTGATGGTCAAAGCTCCGTACTAATGGATGGCTCGGTCCGGCCGTTTGTCGTAAACATGGATTTGATCGAAAACGAACAGGGAGAACGGGCAATTCAACCAGTCGTACAGTCGATCGTCGAAGGCGCGATTTGTAGGTTCCAGGGAAACGTTGTTGGCGAAACTGTTCAGCTGGATTCCACTTTGGTTTTCAACAAAATCGAGTCAGTCGATACAATTGAAGTTTCTGCCGGAGTGGCTGCAGGGATGCTGATTCAGGTGCCTCGTTGTAACATGCAGATTTGCAACGCCAGCGCTGTTTTGGAATCCGGTGAGCAATTGTTGATCGATACCGGAATCAACCGCATGGTTGAACATCGGGGCGAACCCTCAACGATGCAACGAGTCCCGATCGTTGGGCGCCTGGTCTCGGATGAACTGGAATTTGTGCCTACTCGCATGCTGATCTTGATTCGAGCGGTCAAGCTCGATCCGTAATACGCATGGAATGTAACGGGTGAACCGGCTAAAATCACTGGATGAATTTGCCATCACGCCACAATCGAGATGAATTGAACAGCACAGCCGAACGGGAGTTCGAAGTTGTCGAATGGTCACATGGCAAGTCCGTCATTCGCAATGACTCGGTTGTCGTCGAAGAACCGATGGAGATTCGTGTCTTATTCGGCCCAGCCAGCCAGCGAACGATGCGAAACGTTTCAATCACCATGCGCACGCCTGGCCATGACGAGGAACTGGCGATTGGCTTCCTTGTCACCGAAGGGTTGCTGACCGATCGGGAACAGATCGAACAGGTCGAAACGCGTGGTGTTGATGAAACAGGTCGCGAAACGGGAAACATTGTTCGCGTCAGTTTGCGACCCGAAGTGAAATTCGATCCGACCCGACTGCAAAGGCACTTTTTTTCCACAAGCAGTTGCGGCGTTTGTGGCAAGGCGTCGCTCGAGGCTCTCGCGGTTCAGGGGTTGAAAGCGCTTGAAAACGACAGTTATTGTTTGCCATCCAGGTCAATCGGGATGATTCCTGCTGCCCTCCGTCGGCGGCAGGCGACGTTTGCGAAAACAGGCGGCCTTCATGGTACCGGCCTGATCGACAGCAATGGACAAGTCGTGTGCACGCGCGAGGACGTTGGCCGGCACAACGCCGTTGATAAACTTGTTGGCCGTTACTTTCTGGATCGAAAAACACCCCTTTCCAAATACGCCATGATCGTGAGTGGACGTGTCAGTTTTGAGATCATGCAAAAAGCCCTGGTCGCGTCGATACCTGTGATCATTGCCGTGGGAGCACCTTCAAGTCTCGCCATCGAAACAGCGCAATCGTACAACATGACGCTGATCGGTTTCGCATCGGATACGCGGTTTAATATTTATTCTTCGCCACATCGAATTACTAAGTCGTAAGGTCAAGTTGGGTTTATGGAGAAATCCGGAGCCGATCGATAAGGGATTTTTGAACTGCTGGAACATAAAGGGGTTGGCACAGAGGGCTGGCTTGATCGGACGATTGCGATAAAATCAGATAGTGACAATCCTGTCAGGTTTCTTGTGAAATTGGGTAAACCATGAGTACCATAAAAAGTAATGGGGACAGACGATTTCCGCGTTTGACCGAACCGCTTGTTCGCGAAAATGGACGCTTGCGGCCGGCGAGTTGGGACGAGGCATTGGACCGGGCTGCTGCAGGGTTGAAGTCCATTGTCGAGCGTCACGGTCCGCAGGCGTTTGGCCTGTTCAGTTGCTCCAAGAGCACGAACGAGATGAACTACACCGCACAGAAGTTCGCTCGTGTCGCGATCGGCAGCAACAACATCGATAGCTGTAACCGGACGTGACACGCTCCTAGCGTCGTCGGTCTGGCGACAGTATTCGGTGCAGGTGGCAGTACGAACTCGTTTCAGGAAGCTGAAGAGACAGATGTTGTCTTCTTGTGGGGGTCGAACGCGCGGGCGACTCATCCAATTTTCTTTCATCACTTGCTCAAAGGCATTCGTCGTGGTGGAAAGCTGTTTACTGTCGATCCGCGGCGCACTGGTTCGACCGATTGGGCCGACAAATGGCTGGCGCTGGACGTTGGGTCGGACATTGCGCTTGCCAACGCGATGGCTCGCGAGATCATTGCTGCAGGCCTGGAGCACAAAGAGTTTATTGAGAATGCCACGAGCGGTTTCGAAGCATACCGCCGAGCGGTTGAGCCTTACACTTTGGAATACGCCGAAAAAGAAACGGGCGTGCCGGGTTCAACTATCCGTGATGTTGCACATGCCTATGCCAAAGCCAATCGGGCAATGATTTGCTGGACTCTTGGAATCACGGAACATCACAACGCAGTGGATAATGTCTTATCGCTGATCAATTTGTCTTTGCTCACCGGGCATGTGGGGCGTTATGGCTGCGGCTTGAATCCACTCCGCGGGCAGAACAACGTGCAGGGGGGTGGTGATATGGGAGCCTTGCCAGATCGGCTGCCCGGCTTCCAGCATGTTGAGAACGCTGAATTCCGTTCCAAATTTGAACGGCTCTGGGGAGTGACTATCCCGCCGAAGCGTGGTATGCACTTGACCGAGATGTTTGATGCAATGGATCATCACGAGTTGCGTGCCCTGTACGTGATCGGTGAAAACCCGCTCCAGTCCGAGGCGGATCAAAACCTAACGAGACGACGCCTCGAAGGATTGGATTTGATGATCGTGCAAGACATGGTTTTGACGCGAACGGCCGAGATGGCCCACGTTGTCTTTCCGGCGGCGGCGGGCTGGTGTGAAAGCGAAGGGACCGTCACTAATAGTGAACGCCGCGTACAACGCGTTCGCAAAGCGCTTGATCCACCCGGTCAAGCCCGCGAAGACATCGCGATACTTTTCGCGTTGGCCAAACGCATGGGGCACGATTGGGGAGAACCTGTAGCGGAACGAATCTGGAATGAAGTGCGAAAGCTCAGCCCGATGAACGCCGGCATGAGTTACGCCCGGCTCGAGGCTTCGAAGGGTCTGCAATGGCCCTGCTATGACGAAAACCATCCGGGCGAGCTTTTCTTGCATAGCCGTTTGTGGGAGCGGCCACTTAACGGTCCACGCGTGGCGTTTCATCCTGTTGAACATGACCCGCCGATTGAGAAACTGTGTGCTGAGTTTCCGCTGCGGTTGACGACTGGCCGAAGGCTTGACGAGTTTAATACCGGCGTCCAGACTCGGGCCTATCGTTCGCCGATGCGGCGATGCGAAAGTCTGGATATGTTTCCCGATGACGCAACAAAACTGGGCTTGAACGAAGGGGAACTTGTGCGGGTGACTTCGCGCCGGGGAACTGTTAACGTTTCATTGCGACTCGACGGGGGGTTGCGGTCCGGACTTACCTTCATGACACTGCACTTTCCGGACGATGTGGCGACCAACCTGTTAACGATTGATGCCACGGATCCCAAGTCCGGCACTGCGGAGTTCAAGGCAGCCGCCATCCGGGTCGAGAGGCTTGCTGAAAAATAGGACCGTTGGACGACGACATGGACTTGCACATTCACGGTCCCGAACCGACGCAGGCTGAGGAAGCTGCCGTCGATGCTGTGCTCGGCTCGGCGGACGTCGCCAGCGGAGGCAGAATGACCAACCGGCGCGACCTGCTCCTCCCTGCGCTGCATGCCGTCCAGGATCGATTTGGCTGGCTCCCGAAAGGTGCCATGAATTATATTTGTCGGCGGTTGCATATTCCTCCGGCTGAAGCCTATGGCGTAGCGACCTTTTATCACCTTTTCTCGCAGACGCTCCAACCGAGAACCGTGGTCCATGTCTGCGACGACATCGCTTGCCGCATCAAGGGGAGCGAACTCAGTTGCGAAGTGTTGGCCAGGCTTGCGCCGTTTGCGCAAACAGGCTGGAAGCGCAGCCCGTGTCTGGGACAATGTGAACGAGCACCGGCTGCCCTGGTTGTTTGTGCAGGTGAATCGCCAAAAGCGTTTGTCATGCCGTGGGCCGCAAGTGAATCCATCGCATCTTTCCTGGATGCCCCCTCGTTACCTCCGGACGAGAACCTCGAATCATTGCGCCGTTCGATACCGCAATTGGGAAGTCCCGGTCTGCGATTACTTCGAAGGATTGGTCGCGTCGACCCGAACAACATCGAAGCCTGGCGCGCAGCGGGCGGAGAATCAGCCCTGCGTCGGGCGATCGAACTTGGGCGAGAAGGTGTCATTCGTGAAATCGCCGCTTCACGTCTCGTGGGACGGGGAGGGGCCATGTTTCCAACCGCGCGAAAGTGGGAGGCAGTTGCGAACGCGCCGGCTAATCCTCACTACCTCGTTTGCAACGCTGATGAGTCCGAACCAGGCACCTTCAAGGACCGTTTGCTCATGGAAGGGGATCCGTTCGCTGTGCTGGAAGGGATGACCATTGCCGGTTACGCGACAGGTTGCGAGCGCGGTTTTCTCTACGTGCGCGGCGAATACCCGCTGGCGGAACGGCGAATGGCGGACGCCATAACGGCAAGCCGAGCGGCCGGCCTTTTGGGAAGCAACGTTCTCGGAGCGGGATTTGCGTTCGATGTGGAAATTCGCCGTGGTGCCGGCGCGTACATCTGTGGCGAAGAAACCGCTTTGTTCAACTCCATCGAAGGCCAACGCGGAGAGCCACGCAATAAGCCCCCATTCCCTGTCGAAGTCGGTCTCTTCGGCAAACCAACGGTTGTGAACAATGTCGAAACGTTGGTGAATGTGCCGCACATTATCCTCGAAGGTGGAGCAGCTTTTGCCGGGATTGGAACGAGTGGCTCGAGCGGCTCCAAACTGTTTTGCCTGTGTGGTCACGTCGAGCGACCAGGGCTGTACGAAGTGGATTTCGGGCCGACGCTGGGTGACCTGATCGCAATTGCCGGTGGCGTTCCGGGCGGTCGCTCGATTCAAGCCGTTTTGCTTGGTGGCGCCGCAGGAACATTTGTCGGCCCGGACAAACTCGACATGCCGCTGACTATGGAGGGTGCTCGAGCCGCCGGTGCCAGTCTTGGTTCGGGTGTCATTCTGGTTTTTGACGACAAGGTGGAGATGGTGGACATTCTTGCGCGGATTGCCTCTTTTTTCCGCGACGAGTCGTGCGGACAATGCGTGCCGTGTCGTGTCGGAACAGTCCGCCAGGAGGAGCTGCTGCATCGTTTGCGTTCCGGGCAACCCATCGGTTCGCGGCGACAGGAGCTTGTTCTTCTCGGCGAGATCGGCCAGGCAATGCGAGACGCTTCGATTTGCGGTCTTGGCCATACTGCTGCAAATGCCATCGAGTCGGCGTTTGCGTGCTTGCCTCATTTGTCTGAAAAAGGAAGGAAGGAATGAGCGACCAACCGATCTTTATGGTGCCCCCTCCTCGCCCGAGCAAGCCATCGGCCGAACCACCACGAGCGGAAATTCCTGGCGTGGATATCGTTATCGACGGCCAACCAGAAAAAGTTCCACAAACGTGGACAATACTGGATGCTTGCCGAAAGCGAGCGATCGACATACCGACACTTTGCTATCTCGAAAACCTGACGCCAATAAACGTATGCCGGGTTTGCGTCGTTGAGGTAACCGGCAGCCGCGTCCTCGTCCCTTCTTGTTCGCGGCGAGTGGAATCGGGGATGAACATCCAGACCGATTCGCCGCGCGTCCGCCTTGCCAGAAAAATGGTGATGGAGTTTCTGTCTTCCTCGGTCGATCTCAGTACAGCGCCGGAAGCTCAGAAATATATAACGCGGTACGACGCCTGCCCGGAACGCTATGGCCCAACGTCAACAGCCAGGCACGATGATCGCGATGAAAGAATAACCGGACACCATCACGCGCCCGAAGGAGCAAACGCCGAGACGGTTGCTCAACCTGTCAAGATCGACAACGACCTGTATGTTCGAGACTACTCGAAGTGCATCCTTTGTTACAAATGTGTTCAGGCTTGCGGGACGGAAGCCCAGAACACTTTTGCGATCGCTGTAGCCGGGCGAGGCTTCGACGCGCGCATTTCCACTGAAGAAAACGTCCCCTTGACCGACTCTGCCTGCGTCTATTGCGGCAATTGTATCGGCGTCTGCCCGACCGGTGCCTTGATGTTCAAAAGCGAGTTTGAAATGCGCCAGGCAGGAACGTGGGACGAGTCGAAACAGGAAAAGACCGACACGATCTGCCCTTACTGTGGCGTTGGCTGCACTCTGTCACTCCACGTCCAGGACAACCGGATCGTAAAAGTTACTTCGCCTTTGGATGTGACGATTACCGAAGGCCATCTGTGCATCAAAGGCCGTTTCGGCTTTGAACATGTGCACCACAATGAGCCGAACCAGTCCTCCGATCCGAGCGCCGAATAACCCGTCGTCAATGCCGCAATATCAATTCACGGGCGGCAGCAATGGTTCGGGGACCTACGCACTTGGTCGTGCCACCGTGGCCATTGCACCCGATGAAAAAACGATGCAGGTTTCGATCAGCGACGGTCTGGGACGAAACGTCATGAACGCCACCATGTCGGGTTCTGCCGCTACGACTCCGTATCTGTTGCTTGATTGAGGATGCCGATCAAAAGCCATGGTCAAAAGTTGAGCAGTCAAAAGTTGCCAGCCATGAATGGCACGCTCCGGACATGATTGGCGCGCTTTCCAGGCCCGGCGGGCCAACAGAATATCAGTCGGTGGTGTAAACCACCGGAAATCGTCATATAAAAGAAACCAAGCCCCGAATGGGGCGACACAAATGGTCGCGTCCCGTTCGAATAAAAATCATCACCAAGCCTGTGTCGACCCTGCCGGGCCTTTTGACATTCACTCTCACAAATACCGGGCCCTTACGAGCCCGGCTTAGGTTGTGCCGACCCTCCGGGTCTGTCGTTGGCATCAAAGGTTCAACAGGGACGATTCTGAATGCCTGTTAGTGCCACCCCGTTTGGGGCCTTGATCGGGTCAAGAGTTGCCAGACATGAATGGCAATGAACGGCAGATTTTCAAGGCCTGGCGGGCCGACAAGACTGTCAGCCGGTGGTGTAAACCACGGAAATCGTCACATAAAAAAACCAGGCCCCGGATGGGGCGACACAAACTTTCATGAACTGACGTTTTCTTGTTATCGAAGGATGCTGATTCTAACGAACAATGATTGGCGAGCTCGATTGTCTCGACATATTGACTCGGCCGTCGAAAGAACTTCGTTTGAACTCGTGGCTTTTGTTTTTATTCCGGAGCATGTCCACCTGCTTGTTTATCCAATGGTTCCAGAACCCGAAATCGGTCGCCTGTTAGCGTTCATCAAGCAACCCTTTTCAAAGGAGATCAAGCAGATTCTCATAGAATCAAAAAGTGAATTGTTGGAGCGGTTGACGGTTCGACTGCATCCACAACAATCCGGTAAGACGTGGATTGTGTGGAAAAGCGACGGATTGGATTTGGTCGAGTGCCCGATCCTATTTGCTTGATCGACCCAAACGACAATTTTCGGAAATTCCCCAAATTCACGGACTCCCAGAAGGAGCTTTCGATCAGGGACAACCAAATTGACCGAAGGCAATTCTGCGTCCAATCCCGAAAGACACTGGCATAGCCAGTGCCACCCGGCCGCATACAACTCCAGCAATCGTCTTCTCATTCTGGAGGAATTGCTTTCTATTGGTGTTTGAAAAACACGTTTCGGATAACCAGCATCAGAAAAGGTCTCCAAAAATTACGATGCGCGAACGGACGAAACGCAAAAAACGGTGGCTGAGACGACTTGCAATAGTTGCGATTGTGCTTGTCGTTTTCGGTGTCGTTGGCTGGTTTGGAATTCAGCGGGCGGTTAAATCCAGCCTCGAAGCGCAACTGGGGTCCTTCAACATCGGGACTCCTCAAATTGCAAACGTTTCGATTTCGATGACAGGTATTCGAGCCTCCGACATAAAATTCCTGCATTCGGAAAGTGGTCGCGAACCACAAGCGATTCTTGACGCGCTGGTCATCCATCATTCACTGTTTGAGCTGATCACCAGCAGCCCAACGTACGACGCCATTGATCTGGTCGGGTTGCAGATTTTTGTTGAAGTGCCAGGCACCAGCGACGAGCCAATGCCGACGATTGAATTGAAATTGTTTTCACTTCCCGCCAAAAAACTTAACATCACTAAATCGACAATCGTCTTTCGTGACGGCCCGGATCGTACGTTTGACATTCGTGAAATCGACCTATCGATCATTTCGGTCGGTGACCAGTACGAAACCCGCGGCGTCATCGGATCGATGATTGGGGGACCATGGAAACTTGACGGCGAAATCGAGCCAAAAGCCGAACGCCTGGTAATCGAGTTGAAGACTGACGAACTCACTCTGGTCAACCATCGCTGGCAAAAATGGCCCTTTATTCCTCCGGCAATTGAAAAAACCGTCCATGGCGACGCCCGGATGAAAGCCCGGTTATCGATTAATTCAAATGCGAAAACCGGGCTGGACGTCCAGGGAATCGCCAACATCGTCACTCTCAACCTGAAATTTCCGTGGTTTGATAACTTGCCGGTCAATATTTTCGATGGAGACATCGAGTTTCGAAATCAAACCATCTATTACAAGGACATAATTGCAACCGTTGATGGTGCTGACCAACTCCACGGCAATGGCGAAACGACGGTTGATCAATTTCCCATCAAGTCGAAGTTTTGGGGCAATTTCCAGGACCTGGATCTGCGGTCGTTGCGGAAACTTGTAGCCGGTATACCCGAAAACGTGCAAGGCAAGGCGACGGGTGACGTGGTGGGCTCGGTCGATGTGGAAAGTTCAACCCGTTCGATTCTCAGCATTTCTGCCGATGCAACTTGTTCTCAAACGCATTACGGCCAGATCAAAACGGAACCTCTTGAAACGGAAACCCGAATCCTCGATTTGATATTTGACGAAAATCAGGGCTTTGAATCGGTTGACGGCCACGTTGCAGTAAACGGAACTACGGTTGCGCAGCCGATCAAAAATATTTTTGAGACATTTGAACTAACGGAACTGGAACGCCGTTTGGAACTGGAGGGTGACTTTGTCGCTGACGTGAAACTGCAGCTTCCGCTAAAGTCCATTTCCGATTTGACAAAGTGGCATTTGAGTGTCGATGGACGTGTCGCGGAGGCGACAATTTGCGACCAGGCGATCTCCCATGCCCATATCAGAGCAGCGCTTCACGCCGGAGAATTGCATTTCCGCCCGATCCACTTGACTCCGCTGACGGTCGCCGAAGTTGAGCAATGCCTGTCCGAACAGGTTGAGTTACCGACACTGGATGTAGCTGTCGAATGGCCTTTGATTGATTCGTCAACGGGTGATGACCCAGGGCGCATTTGGGTTGATGGCCAGCGAGTTTCAACCAACTGGATACGACGATTTATCGATCGACAAATTGAAAACGCGACCGGCCTCACGCGCGAAGAAATCGATCCGGATCGTCGATGGTCTTTCAACATGGCGGGGCAGATCGACTTCAATACAGACTTCCAGATCCCGACCCAATTTCCTGACCGGCTGGAACTATGGAAGGGAAACGGCACGGTTAGAAATTCCACGGTGGTCTTTGATCGCGTGGAACTTGGCGAATTGTCGGCAAACCTTGGGCTCGACAGGGGCCTGCTATTGATCCGCGACGCAAGTGGTTCAATCGAAAGCGGCGGTCAGGTCACCGCCACGGGTCATATTGATGTCCGGCACCAGATTGATCACCAAATGGAATTCGCTGGTCGCGGCTTGCCGTTTTCCTGGGCCATGATGTTAGCGGCCGATGCCAACGAACATGTAAAAAAAGCCTTATTCGATTCGAAAATCGACACCGCGATAGCTCAACGGGAATTGGCCGGTGAGTTTTCGGTCGATTTGAAACTGACAACCGATCCTGCAGACGACGAGATTCCATGGACAATTCGATCTGATATCTATTCCAGTCAATTGAGTATCGGTGACGCCATTGTCCGAAATCTGGAAATCGAAGGATTTGGAAATTCCAGGTTGATAAAAATCGATAGAGTTCACGCTGATCTTGATGGCGACGGATTTGTTGACGCTCACGGTCAATGGATTCTGGACTCCTGGACGGGAGACGGATCGATTGAATGGCGGAATCTGCCTGTCGAGTGGCTTTCACGTTTTGCGAACCTTCACTGGTTCGATCCAAAAGGACGCACAAACGGGAAACTTGCAATTCGGTCACTTCTCGTCGCAAATACCGATCCGGTAGATAGAATTCCGATTGAAATCGATGGCAGGGTATCGGCCGATCAATTCAGTATTGGGCGGTTCGAAGCTCGACCTATCTCGATTGACATTGCCACTCGTGAAGGCATCGTGCATTTTGACAACGTTCGCACAACCGACGAGCAGTTTGGAATGAATTTGCATGCCCAGGCTGCTCTGTCGAGCCCTTTTCCCTTTTCGATAATGGGCGACATTAAAAATGGAAATCTTTCCAGCCTGATTCAAACTTCGTCCAATTCGGATAGCGCCGACACGGCCTCCGATTTGAAAGGCCTGATTGCAGCAGTCTTTGATATCGATGGTCAAATGCAACCATTTGATTGGCGAACTAAAGGCAAGCTTGCACTAACTGAATTGTCTTTTTACGGCCGCCCGGCGAGTGACGTAACCGCCGAATGGAATCATTTGGGCAGCGATTGGCAACAATCGACGATTATCGCTCAGGCGATGGGCGGATCGATTCGGATGACCGAACTCACCCGTCAGCCGGAGCACCTGCAAGTGGCGATTGCGGATGTTGACTTGATGCAGGTAAATTCGTTTCTGGGTTCTCCATTTCAGATCTCCGGCAGTTTGAAGGGGACGGCTTCGCTCAGGGAATGGAGCGATTCCAATGCGATGTTGGCAAAGATTGAACTGCAATGCCAGGCGATTCGGGTGCAAGAATTCAATGTTCGTGACTTTACGGGGCAAGCCGAATTTCGCCAGCGAAACCTGTCGTACAGTTTTGACGCCGCAGTGTTGGGAGGCAAACTGGACGGCACTGGAGAAACAGACCTCACCCAGTTCAATCTTCCAGAATTTCAACTGCCGCTAGAAGTTCGGATAACCAGTATCCGCCTGGATAAAATTAGAGCGGAATCCCGGGCGTTTCGGGCGCTTCAGTTTTTTGACGGCAACTTGTCAGCGATTGGCAGCCTCAATTTCAAGCTGGGTCAATCGCCCAGCGGCAACGGGCTAATCGAACTCAATCGCCTGAGTTGGAAAAACAGGCGGCTCGTCAACGACGTAACAGCCCGGTTCACGAGCGACAAGGGAGTCATCGCTTTTGAAGACATTCGCGCCGATCTTGAGCAAGGCTCGATTACTGGTCGAGTTGTTATGCCAACGCACTTGAACGCGTCAGGCACTTACGATTTTGATTTTCGGCAATTGGACCTTGGGAAACTAACCGCGTTTTCCGTCGGTGAATCGATGGATGTCGAAGGACAATTCAACGCCAGGCTTCATGGGCGATTTGATCGACAAGTCTCGGGACAGGGGTTTGTCGGAGTTCAACGAGCAAGGTTTCATGGACTGGATGGCCAGGAGTTTCGATTGCCGGTCAGATTTTTATTCTCGCCCCAAAACCAGTCGGGTCGCATCGAAGTGCGCCAGTCGACTTTTCGATTGTTTGACGGCGAGGCTTCAGCCTCGGGAACGATTAACCTCGGCCCAACACTGAATGTTGAATCGAATATTCAGTTTGCAAATGTCGATACCGGAAAATTGCTGGGAGCGATCGCGGATATTGAGCAAGCCGATCAAGGCAAGATGAGTGGCCGGCTGATTCTTGGTGGCCGCGACGTTCGATCGTCAAGTGATCTCACGGGTACGTTCCATGGGCAATTGACGCGGGCGTCAGCGTTTGAGTTGCCTGTTATCCAGGACATGTCCCGTTTCATGACTGGAAACAACATCATGACCCAGGACTACAACTCGGACGAAATAAGTCTGCGCCTGAACAAGGGGCGTATCGAAGTGAAGCAACTGAACTTCACTAATCCACTTGCGAAAATCGCGGTTCGCGGTGTTGCTTATCTGGATGGGCGGCTCAATTTGCAAGTCGCAGCCCGCATCGACAAGCTGGGCCAACCGACGTTAATTGAGGAACTTGCCGGGTCGCCATTGGCTGGTTTGAGTGGATCACCAGTCGCATTTTTTGTTCAGGCGAGTGATTTCTTGTCAGAAAGAGTGGTGTTTTTGCAGGTAAACGGCACTTTCCACCGCCCCCAAATCCGGGTTGATACCGGCCAACAACTTGCTGACGAAATCATCCGTTATTTCTTGCGTGGAAGTCAAATCTTGCCAAATGGTTTGCGCTGGAATGATTGACTGAACCGTTCCAATCGATTAATCCGATTTTTCTTATACCCGTCCCGTGGGATCGGATGCTGCGCCGAGGCCTGAACTTCCGAGAGAATCAAAGACGCTTCCAATGCCCAGTTAGTTTGTTGAAATCAAGATTTTCCGAAATG
Source organism: Pirellulaceae bacterium (assembly GCA_031414755.1). GTDB lineage: Bacteria > Planctomycetota > Planctomycetia > Pirellulales > Pirellulaceae > CAJQPP01. The sequence continues at coordinate 31,906 of JANNWJ010000056.1, forward strand.
CCCTCGATACGATTGCCGTTGTTTTCGACCCGATGCTGTCTGGTGGCACTATTGCTGTTGCTGGTCGGCGGACTTGCCAGTGGTTGCTCGACGCTATCATCGTTGGGATTGCAATTTGGTGGTTCGAATAATGTGATTCTCCGTTCGGCCAACGCGATAAGTGATGCACCGGGACAGAGCCTTTTGCTGCCCAAGGAACTGGCCAAACAATCGCTGGATAGTTATGTGGTTGAAATTGGCGATTCGATTCTAATTGAACCGGTCCGTTTTGATTCCACGATTCGACTTCCAGGCGATCAGGTTGTGCAACCGGATGGCAAGGTTTCGATCGGCGAATTTGGAAGTTTTTCGGCGGTCAACAAGACCCTTGAACAAATTGAAATGGAAATCCAGCTGATCATTAATGAACAAATTCGCCTCGACATGTCGTCCGAAAAACTGGACGGGACCAATGCTGATAATTCGAATTATTTTGGCGATGAATCGAAAATCGAAGCCGATGATCCAGACGAAATCCAACGGCGAATGGAAGCGTCGATACGGCAAAACAAAATCAGCGCTCGATTAGTCAGTTGGGACAGCAAGGTAATCTACGTGTTGGGGGAAGTGAATTCGCCAGGTTCGTTCAGTTACACCGGCCATCAAACCGTTTTGGACGCGATCATCGAAGGAGGTGGCTTGTCAGCGAAAGCCAACCATCACCAGATCATTGTCAGTCGTCCGACATCTTGCAGCAGTTGTCGCGTCGTAATGAAAATTTGTTACGATCAAATTGTTCAGCTCGGTGACGCATCAACAAACTATCAATTGCAGCCAGGTGATCGGGTCTTTGTCGCGTCGTTGACCTTTCTGGAAGACCTGAAGAAGTCATTGCGATTTCACGCGGATGAGCGCTGCCCTCGCTGTGCCCATTGCCCGCAGGGTTGCGACTTGCCGGCCGGGTGTGAATAGATATTTTCTTGTCCGGTATGTTTAATTGGCCCGACGTACCCAGTTGCGTCTGATCTTGCCATCAATGCTGATTTTCCGGTTTTATTTGCTTAATAACCCCGGAATCGCAACCTACGTTTTACGACGGTATGCCTCGACATCTGGCGGTTGCTTCGTAATTGGACCTAATTTCCGGGCATTAGAATCCCGTCAATTAAAAGCCTTTCGCCCGAAAACCGGGTTGCAACGAGTCACGTCCGGCAAAACGTTTTTTTCGCATTTTTTCGTTTGACCAGATTGACAATTAGGTTGGTAGAAGTCACTTTGTTAGTCTGACGAGCGTTCGTTTACTAGCGATCCTGCCTTTCCATTAATTCAGTTCATTGTTCAGGATATGACACCTATGAGAATCAAGCGTGTTTTGACAATTGTATTTGCATTGATTGCAACAGGTATTTGCTTTGAACCTAACGTGTCCGGGCAGGTCGTGAAAGTCGCAGCGCCGAACGCCGAGATTCAGCCCGAATTGTACAGCCAGATCATGGTGGCTTTGGGTGCCAACGTAGACGCTCAGCAGTTCGCACAAACTCATGGTCTGACAGTTGCGTTTCAGTTTAACGGTGTGGCGAACACATGGTTATTCAATACCGCCAATGTCGCATCAGCCACCTCGTTAACGACTGGTTTGCAGGGTTCTGCCGGTGTGAATTGGGCTTATCAAAATCAGGCGTCATTGAACGAGGTTAACAGTTTCGTTCCCAACGATCCGTTTTTTAACAACCCAGCGCCACCCAACGACTTCGGTGGCCAGTGGCATTTGGGTAACAACCTCAACACGTTGCCAAATGTCAATGTTGCCGGTGCATGGAACAATGACATTACCGGCGCTGGTGTCATGATCGGAATCGTGGACACTGGTGTGGAACCGGGACACGAAGATATTTCAGCCAATTATTCTGCAGCGAATACGTTTGACTTTTTTGTAAACTCCGCCACTCAGGTCATGCACAATGGAGACCGTCATGGTATGGCAGTTGCTGGCGTGGCCGGAGCTCGAGGCGGAAACGGAATTGGCGTTACAGGAGCCGCTCCGTTTGCCGGTATCAGTTCGCAAAAAGTATTTCAATTCAACGCGGCAGCTTCATCAGCGGCATTTGCCAATGCAACTTTGTTTAACAGTACTGGGGGTTCCCCGACGATACACGTAAAAAACCACAGTTACGGGATTGGTGCCCCTTTCATCAGTACGCCTGGTGAGGTTGCGGCACTTGCGACGTCAGCGGCTGCCGGAACAATACATGTGACATCGGCTGGAAACGGCCGCGGCGGTTCTGGTGAAGACTCCAACAAACGTCATTTGAATACCTCGGTTAATCAGATCACAGTTGCTGCCTTGGGCAGTGACGGCTTGTTCGCCAGTTATTCCAATTTCGGCGCTGATGTTTTTGTTACGGCACCTTCCAATTCCTTTAACGCAGGTACATTGGGAATAACCACAACGGACCGTACGGGAGGCCTGGGATACAACGCCGGTGCTGGCGGGGATTACTCGAATGCCAATTACACCTCCACGTTTGGAGGCACATCGTCGGCGTCTCCATTGGTTGCGGGTGTCATGGCTCTGGGCAAGCACGTTAAACCCAATATGGACATTCGATTAGCCAAACATGCATTGGCCAATACCAGTATTGTTGTCAATGCCGGCGACGGAACCACTTCCAGCGATGGGGGTTGGCGAACAAACGCTGGTGGTTTCACTTTTAATCAGAACTACGGATTTGGACTTGTTGACGCCAGCAGCTTTGTTAACTTTGTCGCCGCGAATGATGTTACTCCGCTGGTTATTGCGAGCAGTGGAATAATTAACGTGGGGGCTGCAATTCCGGATAACAACTTGACCGGAATCACACGGTTTGCGACCAATTCGACAGCTGGGTTGATGGAAGAAGCCCTGGTGAGCATCAATGCAACGCATACTTTTCGCGGAGATCTCGAAGGGTTTCTGACAAGCCCTTCGGGCTATTCAAGTCGACTTTTCTTCCGGGCCGGTGCTGACAGCGTCGACAACCTGAACTGGACTTTTACAACAAACGCCTTTTGGGGTGAACAGGCACTGGGCACTTGGTCAGTCCGGATGCGTGACGTGTTTGCGGCTGACACCGGCACATGGAGTTCCTTCTCCATCGATTGGCGAATGGGATCATTTGCGGCGGCTGTTCCTGAGCCTGCCACTGCCAGCTTGTTTGGTATCGTCGCTTTGACGTTCATGGCCCGAAACCGTCGTCGAGCTACGGCACGTCCGGTGGCTGCGTGATCAGGGGCTAGTGCCAACAATTATCGAAATCATTTACCGCCGGAAATAGTCGGGTTTTGTTACCCGGATATTTCCGGCGGTCTCGTTGAATACTGATTCCCCTCACTCAATCGATTTGCATGGGGAAAGTAACTGGAAGCGTTGTCGTTTTCAAACATCTACAGAGCGTTTGGAGAGTTGACTTATGCGAGTTCGTTTAGGTGCCTCATTCGTTATTTGCTGGTTTTTGTTGACATCATTGAACGGTGCTTCAGGGCAAGACGGATCGAATGGCAAATCCGAAAATCAGCAGGAAAAAATTCTTGTCAAATCGGATTTGTTCGAACCGCTCACCGAGCCGCCGTGCTCGTATTGTGTCAATCAAAATCTGAAAAACCTTATTCGTGCTGACGATGTGGTATTGGCGTGGATCCGTGGAAAACACAATGGCGGGGCAATGCCGCTTCGGCACTTTATCGCTGTACCTCGGGTTGTCAACGATACCTATGGTCTGTTCTTTTATGACCCGGATGGTGGCTACGTCGCATCATTCGAAAAGGACTACGGTTACCGTTTCCATGGCTGGCGTGGTGGCGTAATGATTGCCCAGGGTCGAGATGGCACGCTATGGTCCGCCTTGACAGGCAGAGCGATTGAGGGACCGCAGGCCGGCAAACAACTCGTGCGAGTTCCCAGCATGTTGACGTCGTGGGGGCACTGGTTGATGCTGCATCCCGAATCAACGGCTTACGACTTGTTCGATGGCAAAAAGTACCCTGTCGCGGACCTGCCGACTGAAATCTCGGTCGAGGCGAAATCAACAATTGGTAAAGTCGATAATCGAATGGAATCGATGGCGACTGTTATGGGTATCGAAGTTGCTGACGAACAGTTAGCGGTCTCGCTCGAAGGAATGAACGAACGCGACTGTCGCAATGTTGAAATAGGCGGCCAGCCGGTCACCGTATTGTGGTACGGACCTACGAAGTCCGCGGTCGCTTTTAAGGCCACGGTCGACGGACAGAAGCTGACCTTTTATGCCGATGAAATTTCGCCAGAGACGGCTCCTTTTAAAGATCGAGAGACGGGGACGCGCTGGACGTTGGCTGGCCGGGCGGTTGATGGCGAACTGCGCGGAAAGGAACTGGATTGGGTTCCGTCGATTGCCTGTCGATGGTACGCCTGGAGTCACGAGTACCCGCTAACAAAAGTAGCCGGGGGTGAATAGTTTTGGTCGGGATAACGGGTTCGGGAATCCTTGCGCACAATTCATTCGCCAACGACCAGGGGAACGTCTTTTTACCGGTTTTCCGGGATTGAAATGACTTATGTGCAAAAAATGCGTTGTGGCGCGGCCTGTCGAAACATGTTGGCGACACGTTCGAGTTTCGAAAGCCGTTTTGGCGGTTCTTGCGCTGACTACATTGGTTTTGTTTGTTGTCGGTTGTGACAACAAGCCCCCCGGAACGGGCAAGGCGTCCAATCACCTCGAACCGTTGCATAACTCGTCGGACATTTCGGGCATTGAGAACAACGCCGTAAGTTATTCCGGACTACTTGTTTCGGCAGAACAAGTTTCACCAGCCGAATTTGGTCAGTGGCGAGCAAGGGCATCCAGTATTGTCTTGCAATTGACGACGGCACATAACTCCACTGCGGAAATTGCCGCAGCGAAAGCAATTGAACAAGCCGGATTTGAACTGGAGTATTTTATCGAAGTCGGTCGCGCGCCGGACCTTGCTCGCCAGCATCCGGAATGGATGGCCAGTCTTCAGGGTCATACGGAATGGCGGCGGTTGTTTCCGGATTTCCCCGAGCCCGGACCCAATCAAGTCATCAAGAACGAACCATGGGTTCCGATTTTGTATCGCGAATCATTTGACACGCACGTCCAGCGAATCGATCAACTGCTCCGCGACAAGCCTTCACCGAAACGGATTTGGCTAAACGATTTGCAAGGGGCGCCGTCAGCCTGTGGTTGCGGGCATCCGCTTTGTCGTTGGACAGCAGATTATGGGCCGATCAAGACAGCGACGCCCCTGGACCACAATGCCGCAGCCGAGTTCGTCGCTGCCATTGGCAAGCTCGCGCCCGATAGTCAAATCGTTCCAATTCTGACAAGCGAATGTGAACAAGCCGATCAAGACAACGTTTGCTGCGGCGTATGCTGTTTCGAAGGAAAATGCTGGTCCGAATTCACGAAACAAACCGATGCGGTGGCAGCAACGATTGATCAATTGGGCGTCGCCTGTTTTTATCGAGCGTATGAGCGCGATTTGCCCCGCTACGGAGACGAAGGGGCATGGATCGAAATTGCCATTAGTTCGTTTTCTGAAATTCCACGACTGCGATCGGGCGTCGGTGTCCCGGCCAATCGGCTGATCGCCGTGCTGCAAGGCTGGGATGTTACGGATTCACAAGTCCAGTCCCAAATCGACCATGCAACGAAGTCTGGAGCCGCTGGCTGGCTCCTGTCGTTAACGCCGATCGATCAATCCTGGCGGCCATTGATGTTTGAGTTGCCATCGGGAAAATAAACAAGTAAACGACGATCGTTCAAGCAAAGTGCGGCCGCGTCGAACGGAATGCGCCAACAATATCCGGCAAATGGCTTTCGCACACATAGGACACCTGGAAAAGGACGATAGCCGATTTGTGGCGGAATGTTCTGTACCTGAAGGGACATTAAATTATCGTCATCCATCAAAACGATCGTTTTGAAATCCGGGATCGATCTGCAAGTACAGGATGATGTTTTTTTGGGTACCGAACAAGGTTCGGAGGTTTTTCGGTCAAGTGGGATTGATGTAAATTGTGTTTCTCTATTCACTTTCCAGACCAACAAAAGGAAGTCCCGATGTCTGAACCCGAGATCGATCTAACGCAATTTGTCGAAGGCCAGGATGGCATTTCCGTGATTCGGACTCGTCAGGTTATGGATGGCGAGAATTTTCGTGGATGGAACGGAATCAAATATAAGGCGGGCCTGAGCAGCAAGAACGTCAACGCAAAACACTTGTCGATGAACGTTGCCACAGTTCCTCCGGGAGCGATTGCCTATGCGCATATTCACGATGGCTTCGAGTTGATGCTTTACATCCTCCAGGGAAATGTCCGTCACATTTATGGTGCCGATCTTGAGCACACGATCGACAACGAAGCAGGCGATTTTATTTTCATTGAGCCGGGTGTCCCGCATGAAGTCTACAATTTGAGCGAAACCGAACCGGTGATGGCCGTCGTCTGCCGAAGCGACGCCAGCGAATGGCAAAACATCATCCCCCACCCCAGCCCGGCCCGCACCCGCGACGGCGTTGTCGAATGACGTCGTGGCCATGATTTTTGGTGATAGCCAAATAATCGATCGACTTTGAGTCCCTAAAAAAAACGCCGGCAAACCGGAATGGTCATCCGACGCGAGTTGATCGTGCCTCCGTTGGAAGTGGCAGGCGAGATCAATGAATTTATGAATTCTGTGCGAGGTCTCTGACGCGCCGAATACGATTCGGCCGGTAAATGGCCAGGGGCAAGGCAACCATTTACTGTTATTGACGTCCGAGACCCCACTGATCCAGCTCATTCAAGAATTGTTTGGGCCAGATACCATGTACCATAAGCACTCGCTGTGCCAGGGCCGGGAAATGACAGAATTTTCTTGGGGACTGGACTTCGTCGGATGAATTTGATCCCCGGCCGACAAATGAAATAAAACGGCGATTCGCTGTTGTTCAAATGTGATACACTTTGCCAAAATCCAATTGCGTAATTGAACACACCGTAAAGAAACAAATATTTGGCGGGTTTTGGAACAGGGATGAACGATCAATCCATCTCGGACGGAAAGCAGGCAGACTTTGATCGACGCGAAGTCTTAATCGCGGTAAACCCAAACGCCGGGGTGTCCGAGACCCGAATTGCCGCCGAAGAGTTGGCAGAGTGTTTGAAGGCATCTGACTACGCTGTTTCGATCGAATCGAACATCGGAGAGATTGAGCGGATTTCCAGGGAGCGGCGACAAGAACTAAAATGCGTAGTGGCGGCTGGCGGAGACGGGACGATTGGACTTTTGGTCAATCGACTGGACCCGGCGACAACCTTCGCCATTCTTCCTCAAGGTACCGAGAATCTATTGGCAAAATTTCTGGAAATCCCGTTTGCACCGAGTCGGGTTGCAGAATTGGTCAACACAGGGATCGTCGTTCCGCTGGATGCCGGACGGGCCAATGGGCGGCTCTTTTTGGTGATGGCCAGTTGCGGATTCGACGCCCATGTCGTTCATCAGGTCCACGGAGCACGAAAAGGCCATATTCGCCATTGGGCTTACGCAAAACCAATTGTTGATTCGATACGTAAATACCGGTATCCGATTGTGTCCGTACTATGCGATGATGACCTGGAGCCTTCAAGGATTCGATGGGCATTTGTGTTTAATGCTCCCAGATATGCGATGGGTTTACCCATTGCCGATGGCGCAAACGCCATGGACGGCTGGCTCGACTTATGCGGATTTCGCGGAGGGAACTTGCTCAATGGCCTGCTGTATTTTGCCGGAATTTTGACTCGCCAGCATCGTCGGTGGCGCGACACGGTGATCCGACGCGCAAAACGAATTCGAATGTCGGCTGATGAACCGGTTCCATATCAAATCGATGGTGACCCGGGGGGTCACTTGCCATTGGAACTCGAGATTGTTCCGAAACGGGTCAATATTATCGTGCCGGTAGAATGGTCAAAGCAACATCTCCACTCATTTGATTCTGAAATATCATCGACATACAACGAGACTCAGGGAAATTCATGAACGACGGGCATTTAAATGAACCCGCTACACGCGAAACGAGGATTGGCGATGTGGTATGCGGAGCCAGCCATCCGTTGCTGGTTATTGCCGGACCGTGCGTTATCGAAGATCGCGATTCACTGTTGCACCTGGCAACGGAACTTAAACAAATTTGTCAGTCCTGCAATGTTTCCTTGATTTTTAAAGCCTCATTTGACAAGGCGAATCGAACCAGTGCTGGGTCTTTTCGCGGCGTTGGGCTGGAGCGGGGACTTGAAATACTGGCGGAAGTGCGTGATCAGTTATCTGTGCCGGTCACCACGGACATTCATGAATCACATCAGGCAACTGCTGTTGCAGAAGTTTGCGACCTTTTGCAGATTCCGGCCTTTCTCGTGCGTCAAACGGACTTGTTAATTGCTGCTGCCGGAACGGGGAAAGCGGTTAATGTCAAAAAGGGTCAATTTATGGCCCCATCGGACATGCGTTTCGTGGTTGAAAAACTCTCGGGCTCAGGTTGTAACGAAATGTTATTGACCGAGCGAGGAACTTTTTTTGGTTACGGTCGGCTCGTCAATGATTTCTCCGGATTGGTAGCGATGCGACAAATGGGCATACCTGTTGTGTTTGACGCAACTCACAGCGTCCAGCAACCCGGCGGGTCCTCGGGGATTACTGGCGGCAACCGCGAAATGGTGGCACCGTTGGCCAGAGCAGCGGTTGCGACCGGAATCGACGCGATTTTCCTGGAAACACATCCCAACCCGGACCAGTCTCCGAGTGATGCAGCAAACATTTTTCCGCTGAATCGATTTGAGTCGCTTATTCGTTCGTTAATTGCGATTGACGGCGCTCGCCGAACTGCTGCCGGACTGCCATTGCATTCGGCAGCGAAGCGTTCAAAATAGCCCATAATAAAGAATCAGGTATATCGCCAGATTTGAACGCGAATAGACGTGAAGTGTGCGACTCCAGGATCGGTACACGTGACGCAACAAAAACGTAACGGGTCTGATTGTTGAAATAATTCCCACTGACTCCATCCGGCAGATTGACGACTATGACTACCAGTCCTTTCAAGAACAACGAATTCATTCGGGTTTTGCTGACTGTTTTGGCTATTTGTTCCGTAGGTGGTCTGTTTTCCGGGTGTGGAGATACTGCGCAGCAAGACATCGACGACTTGAGATCGTCCAGCGTTGCCTCGCGCAGTCAGGATTTGGGGCAGACGATGAAATACATCGACAGCTACGAACGGTTCGAGATGGGCGAGTTTCGCAACAAGGTCAATTCAGGTTTGAACCGTTGGATGTCGACGCGAACCGATACACAGGACTCCTGGGCGATTGCTGACTCCGCTTCGAGTTTGCCGGAATCCATCAAGTCGCATTCGATTTTCACAAATCTGGCCAGCGACAAATTTTCGGGCAACGATGCATTCTTTGTCCAACAGTGCTACTGGATGGAAAAAGTGGCGGAGCGCGTCCATGCAAAGTACACAATACTTAACCATGAATACGCCTTGCAAATTGCCTTGAGCAAGGCGTCGGACGAAGAGAAAGAAGCCTGGAAAACAAGTGACGACTTGTTGGCTTTGGTCGTAGCCAAATTGAATCCTGCGCTAAACAGTCAAGATGACGCTTCTGGCATGTCGGAAGTCAAGCTGTTGGCGCGAGCCATGGAGTTGTTCGACTGGACTGTGCGAAACATCCAGTTGACCGAAGCCCGTGCCTGGCCATCCGAGTCAACGATGGACAAACTCTCGCTGACGACAGATGTCGATCCAAAATCGTGGCCGCCTGCAACGGGTGCAATCGGACCCGGATATTCACGCTATCCGTGGCAAACGGTGACCTACGGCAAAGGTGACTTTATTGATCGCGCGCATGTTTTTGCATTGCTGTGCCAGGCCTCCGGAATTCCTGTCACAATTCTCGCAACTCCTGCTGTTGACGGCAGTATCCGGCCTTATGAAGAATGGCTGCCGGCGGTCATGGTGGGAAAGGAACTTTATTTATTTGACACGTTACTTGGAATTCCAATCCCCGGTGATAGTGCCGGGTCGATTGCGACGCTTGATCAAGTCAAGGCCGAACCAACGCTGTTGTCGCGACTCAATCTGACACCGCAAGAATCGGTGGAGAAACAGGATTACCGCGTGGTGGCCAATCAACTCGATGGTGTGTTGGCACTGATTGCTGCCGAGCCCGAATCAATTTCACGGCGGATGTTTGATGTTCAAGGTGCCCTGACGGGAGCGGCGCGGGTCGGTTTGGTCTCGAACCCGGACGTATTGATCGAAGAAATCAGAAGTCTGGGATCCGTCAAGCAGGTTGTATTGTGGCATATGCCGTTTTCCATTGCCTTGTTCCGCGAACAGGTCGCGCTGGCTGTCGACAAAACTCAATTCGATGCAGATATGAGGGAAAAGTTATTATGGTTACCGACTGACGAAATCTACATCGACAACTTCGTAATGTTTCGCACGGCAAGGAATATGTATTTGCGCGGGATTTTTGAAGCCGACAGAAACTCGAGGATTCGAAGTGCCTTGTCTTACTATTTCGCCTTCATGTATTCGGATGAAGACATTTCCAATATCAAGACCGATCCGCAACTTCAGGAAAGCCTTGGAATTCGACAAGCGGTGGGGCAGGATGCCCGGAATTGGATGGAACAGCTTGCCTACATGGAAGGCAACATGACGTTGATTCGGGCCGACGCAGCGTTTTTTATGTCATTGGCTCATTTCGAAAACGGTAACCCGCAACCGGCATTGAATTGGCTTGACAATCAGTTGCCAAAAATGGACACCGATGGACGCTGGGAACCGTGGCGACAGTATCAACGGGGCCGTGCGTTTGAAAGCGCCGGCGATTACGTTTCAGCGCAAGAAGCCTTTGACGCCGATTCGTCGGCTCAGAAAGCCGGATCCAAGCTCCGTTCCCGCTGGATGAAAGAGCTTGAAGCGTTAAAAAATGGATCTTGATTGGTCGGAGTTTCGCCAGAAAATTATTGTTTTTAGCCGGCTTGGCTGTTTTCGATTACTTGCCAAAAACAATTTGACCAACCGGTCCGTGCGGAATTAATCCTTCGCGTACAGCATTGCCGTAAATGTGAAACGTTCGATTAGGTCGATCGTGAATCGGCATGGACTTGATCCATTGGCGATCGGCCGGCCGGGTAAACAGGTACGGATACCGGTTTGTTGACCGGTTTGATGCGGCCCCCACGACAGGTTGCGCAGCGGTATCCGCGAAAGAGTAAGGGAATTGGCTTGCCGGCCGCGTTGGTACGGATGACCCAGTGGCAGGCGCAAGTGAATTCAGTTCGGGTCGAGTTAATTGCGCGTTAATTCCTGCTGGAAACGCGAATGCGAATAAGGCAATCGTCAAAGTAAATATCAAGTTTGCCATCGATGTTGTCCTTCCGATCAAGGTGTTGGCTTCCCCCGGTTGCAATCATTTTTGTCCGATGTTCAAAATCGACACGGCTGGTCACGGCTGATTAAAAACAAACGAAAGCGCCGTAAAACCACTACCATTTAAATTTGTGCTTCGTGATTATTTCATAGGCTTCGATGTACTTTTCGCGAGTTTGTTGAACGATATAATCCGGAAGCGCCGGAGGATCGCTATTCTTGTCCCAACCCGTCGACTCCAGATATTCCCGGACAAACTGTTTATCGAACGATTTTTGAGGACGACCGGCTTGATATTGAGCCTCTGGCCAATAACGAGAACTGTCCGGAGTCAGGACTTCATCGATCAGGATGATTCGATCGTCAAACCAGCCCCATTCGAATTTTGTATCAGCAAGTATTAAACCCTGCTGCCTGGCGTACGCATTGGCATTTGTGTAAATATCGATACTTTGATCACGAAGAAATTCCGCCGTTTCGCGGCCAACCAGATTGACTATTTCGACAAATGCAATGTTTTCGTCGTGACCGCTTTCTGCTTTGGTTGCCGGAGTAAACAGGGGCACTTCAAACCGCTCGCAGTTTCGCAGTCCGGGCGGCAGATTGATGCCACAAACACTTCCCGATTTCTGGTAGTCCTTGTAACCAGAGCCGACTAAATAGCCTCGAACGACGCATTCGACCGGGATGACTTTGCACTTTCGGACCACCATACTCCGACCTTCCAGCCAGTTGGTGGATAGCTGGTTGGGAATTGCAAGTCCTGTCAAATCCGTTGTGACGACATGGTTTTCAACTGCAATTCTGTCAAACCAGAATTGACTGATTTGATTAAGGATTCGGCCCTTGTCCGGAATTATCGTCGGCAAAATCCAGTCAAACGCGCTGATTCGATCGGTCGCTACCATCAAATAATGCTCACCCAGGTCGTAGACATCGCGAACTTTTCCCTGCCTTACTAAAGTCGTATTCATTTCGGGCGTTTCCTCAACACGGTTTGCTTGGTATGGCCATAGGTGTTATTTAAAAGTCTAGGCGAGGTGACAACCTCAGGAAAGGGATCGATCCTATGTAACAAAATCACCGGGGGTCTCCCGCATTTATTGGCATGCCGGTGAAAAACCTCGCTTAACCGAGTACGATAGTCAGAATATCCTGGGGAATGCCGATGAATATTTCGTTCCCGAATTTGAGGTTGCGATGGGCCGATATTCCTTTACGATTCCCGACGACCCGCGATTTGTTGCGGAGTCGTTTTCGCGCGCCCAGGTAATCGGGTTGGAAGGAATTCCCTGGACAAGCAGCTCGGCGATCCAGCATGAGAATTTGATCGTGTTTCGGCACGTCGACATGTCGGGCCGATTGTTGATTCCTTTTCAAAGTACTCATCACGGAGTCGTTCATCTGACTACCGCGACTTTGCCTGAATCAGACACGGCCTATCAAGTGGATCTGGAATTGGCGCGAGGCAGCCTGAGCCGACTTCGAAACCAGGTTGCCATCTGGCAGGAGAGTGGATTAAATATTCCGCAAAATGTTCTTGAAGCCATTGAAAAGCTGGTTTTGGACTACTCGTCAATTCTGTTTCAGTCCTCGCCGCGCGTCGAATCAGGCAAGTCCCGATATGCAGACGTCGTCGATGGTGTCGTCGACTTGATGTTCAAAATCACTCATGAGTTTAGTCAACAAGTTGATGCAATTGGGAAAGCCGACACGTCGCATGTGCCGGTGCATTGCGGAGTCAGGACGATTGCGACAAGCGAACAAAAAATATCCATTCGATCGGTCCAGATAGCACCTCGTTTTGAATCAATCGAGTCAACAACGGGAATGGTTGACGTTAGTTCGACGCAGTCGATAGTCGACTGGACGGGCAAGGTGCCAGGCAAGGGAATTGCCATTGCCGGCCCCGTTATTGACTTTTCTGATGCCGAGCTTCCAATTTGGTTGCAAGGGACAAGTGCCTTTGAACATCGATTGACGCTGGTGAAAATGATTTGCCGGGAGATTGGACAACAGTATGGCAAATCATTGCGGCTGTTTAACGCGCTCGCCGGAATCAGTGGAGTCGGGCACACCTTTTTCAATTACCCGCAACAACTTCAAATGTCGATCGAAGTACTGGAAGTGCTGGATCGGACGATGCCCAATACATCGACAATTCTGGGATTCGATCAACCGTGGGGCGAACGGTTGTCAATGGCGAACGGCGGAGTACCGGCAATGGAAATTGCCGAATCCTTGCTGCGGTATGGCACTCGACTTTCTGCTATTGGCCTGGAATTTAACCTTGGCTACACACCGCAAGGCACTTTTATTCGCGATCCGTTACAGTGGGTGGACCTGATCGATCGATGGTCGCAGTTTGGTTTACCCCTGGTTGTTTACCTTGCTGCTCCTTTGGTAACGGATGGTGAATTGCCAACCAATCGCCATGTACAAACCATTTGTCATTCCTGTTTCAGGCCGGAATTTGTTGATTATTTAGCGACAATTATTGATTTATTAAAATGTCGACCGTCGGTCAATGTCGTTGTTTGGAAATACGCTTCGGACCGGGATAACTGGCGATTCCCGCTATCCGGTCTGGTTGATCAGGACGGCAAATCAAAGCCGGCAACTGCCCGAATTTGCGAACTGCTGCGATCCGGAGTATAGGGTGCAAGTCGTTGCGGCAAGGATCAAAACGACGCGCAGCGAACGACTGACCACATTCCGTGCCCAGGCTTAATGGCGTGAAATACAAACGAGGCAAATGTCGTCCTGTTGTGTCATCCCTGCCATGTGTTGACGCACAAGATGGACCAGTGCATTCCCGAATTCGTCCCCCCGGCTCCAATCGCGTTCGTTGGCAAGTTCGATGACTCGACGACTTCCGAACAACTCGCCTGTAACATTCGACGCTTCGCTGATTCCATCCGTATACATGGTTAGAATGTCGCCTGGGAAGAGTTCAATCGGGAACTGACGGTATTCGATGTCCTCTGCGATGCCGATTGGCAAACCTGAAAGCTCGGTGCTTATCGATTCGGCCAACCCGGATTTTCGACGGACGACTGGTGGCAGATGGCCTGCATTCACAACTTGCAATTCACTTGAATTCGAATTCAGTACGGCCAGTACAATTGTGATGAAGCGTTCAATACGTAATTTGCAAATGGCGCGGTTTAGCTGATTCATGGCTGCTGCCGCGTCTTTTTGGGTGGCAAGTGCAAACCTGGCTTCGGCAGAAACCTTGGCCATCATCAACGCGGCGGCGATGCCGTGCCCGACGACGTCACCGACCAGAATCGCCGTGCGGCCATCAGGTAACTCAATATAATCGAAGTAGTCTCCTCCGACTTGTTCTGCCGGGCTGTAATAATCGAACAGGCTGTAACCGTCGATTTCCGGAGGTTCGGATGGCAACAAACGATGCTGAACTTCATTGGCAAGTTCAAGGTCCCGGCCGATCTGGTTTTGGCGTAATTCGACTTCATGCATTTTTGCCCGGTCGACGGCTGCGCTCGCCTGCATCGCCACAGTGGCAAGAATATCAAGGTCCTCCGCTGCAAAACCAACCGCGTTTTTGAGCGTATCGAGCTGAATGATCCCCAGCGATTTGCCACCGGCGCTTAGCAACGGTGCACACATCATGGACCGAATCCGGAAATCGGCAATGCTTTGACTCAAATCAAATCGGTCATCGTTGGCAGCGTCGGTCGAAATGATGGCGGTTCGAGAATCGAGAACGTGTCGGACAATCGTTCGACTAATTCGAAAAGTTGCCTTGTCATCCTCTTTCCGGAGTTTCATTGCGAGCGGCTTGAGTTGCCCGTCTGTCGTTTCCATGACTACGAATCCCCGATCGGCCTGGCGAAACAGGTCAAACAGGCAATCGAGGACACGCGGCAATACCTTGTCCAGGGCAATAGCCGTTCCCAGCGCTTTCGTGATGTTCATCAAGGCAATCAGTTTGGCGCCGGGGGTTGCTGATTCGGCCACGGAGCCAGAATGATGGCTGTCCATGTCCACTTGCGACATGATTGACGAAAGGTCCTTGCCTAACTGATCGTCCAGCAATATGGAACTTTCAAGATTACGTATACCGGCTTCCTGTGTATTTCGAGCTCCGGAATCATTATTCGATTCTTCGAGGTAAAAAGTGAACCCGTGATCGCAAACCCGAATCCGGTCACCATTGAGCAGTCGCGTCCCGTGTTGAATCAAGCGTCGGTTCAGAAACGTACCGTTCCGGCTCTTGAGATCTTCCAGCAAGTACTTTCCGCTCTTACCCATAATCCTGGCGTGATGGCGACTAACTGCGGCGTCGTCAATAACTACGCCACTATCGGGATGCCGACCTAAAATCGTTTCACCGTCACTCAAATTAAACCGTTGGCCGACGTTTTCGTCGCCGTCAGACATCAAGTAGGGCATTTCAAAGCCGTTTTCGGTAATAGATAATGTGGGGATATGGGACCGAAGCCGAATTATCGCATGAACAGGACATTTTGCCAGTCGGTGAAGGGAGCATTACTCTATCGCCTTGACAACACCGGGAAGGGGTTCGTACAGCGAATGCTGGATTCCGCTCCTGAAGGGGCAGAGCTGAAAAGTTGGCGATATTAATCTGGCCATATTAATTGAATGACGGCGAACAAGTGTCCTTCGGCTTGTGTCGCCGCGCCAAGTTACAAACGGTTGTGCCTGATTTCCTTGTTTATGACGGGTCCGATTATGCAATTTCTGATCCTTCACTTTCTGACAACTTCACAACGGTTGCTCGTCCTTATTTTCATTGTTTTAACAAGCGCCTCGATGTCGCTTGTAGCTCAAGACAAGCCAATCGTGATCACAAACGTCTCAATGATCGACGTCGAAAAAGGAGTATTAATCGAACAGGCAACCATACTGCTAAATGGCGATTCGATTGAAAGTGTCATTGTCAACGGTGCAGGAAGTGACATGGCGAAAATTCCGGAGGGAGCTACTGTCATCGACGCAAGCGGAAAATTTGCTATCCCAGGTTTGTGGGACATGCATATCCACTGGTACGACCCAGCCACAATGGCATTGTTCCCGATCAATGGTATTACGGGAGTCCGCGTAATGTTTGGTGCACCCATGCATCACTCATGGCGCACTTCGTTTGACAAGGGTACTAAATTGGGTCCACGGATGTTGATTGGCAGCTTGATCATTGATGGAGCAGAGCCCGTTTGGCCAGGTTCCATTGTGGCGTCCGATGCGGCCGGGGGCAAAGCATCCATTGACAAGGCCATCAAGGCGAAATCAGACTTTGCCAAAGTCTACTCGTTGCTTTCACGTGAAGCGTACTTTGCAATCGCTGAGGAAGCGAAAGCGCAAAACCTCCCATTCGATGGCCATGTTCCAATGATGGTTTCGGTTCGGGAAGCGTCGTCTGCGGGTCAGCGCAGCATGGAACACCTGTACGAAACTATATTGGCGTGTTCGTCGCGTGAAAAGGAACTGCGCGAACTTCAAACGGCAAGTCTCGGTGAATCGGGAACGCCTCGCGACCTGTATGAAAACAGTGAATTGCGCAAGCAGATATCGATAAGTGCCCTGGAGTCATTCGATCAGAAAAAGGCCGACGAGCTATTTGAAATGCTGGCCAGGAACCGATCGTGGCAATGTCCGACGTTGACCGTCTTGCGAAACCTGACTTACCTCACCGAACCTGAAATTCAGAACAATCCCAATCTCAAATACCTGCCAAAGTATGTTCGTGCCCAGATCGCACCGGCCCAGCAAAAATCCCCGCGTGACGAAGAGGCTCAACTACGAGCAGAGAAAACATTCAAAAAGAATCTGGCTCTGGTTGGCGAAATGCATCGAGCCGGCGTCCCGATCATCGCCGGAACCGATTGCCTGAACCCGTTTTGTTTACCAGGCTTTAGTCTGCATACTGAATTACAGTTATTGGTCAAAGCGGGGTTGCCGCCGATCGACGCCCTGGGTGCAGCGACAATCAACGCCGCCCGCTTTCAGGGTACGGAAACCAGGATGGGAAGCATCAGTGCAGGCAAAGTGGCAGACCTGGTGTTGCTTGACGCCAACCCGCTGGAAGAGATCGCCAATACAGAAAGGATACATGCCGTCGTCACCCGCGGCCGCTTGATCGACCGTGCCGAACTCGACAGAATGCTCGAGGAATTGGAGTCCGATTAATTTCCTGAAGCGATCTGCCGTATACCGGTCACACGCACGTCAGTCTGTCCCCAGGCTGAATTCCTGTTGCTAACAAATGCCAATGCGCAACGGCGTTGCAATCCTGCAAGAAATTTCCGACAACAACTTCCAGGTTATCTCTGCGAACTAATCGTTCGTCTCGGCTACCGGTTCATCTGGTGCTGCCATCGCGTCGTTCCAGATTGCCGGCGTGTTGACCGGCTGGAAGTGACCGGACTGACTTCCGGTAAAATTCCAACCCAGTGTCAGCCATCCACCTTCGGCGGTGCATTCGACGAGAACCGCGTCCTTGAGGAAATCCGTAACCCGTTGATCGTTTAAAAGGTTCAAAAGCAACAGGTTGTCTGGCAGCTCAATAGCTTCCTCCATGGGATCGACTGCCAATGCTTCGTTCAGGTTGTCCTGCAAGAATTGGCGAAAAGCGATATCCTCGGCGTTCAGCGTTTTGCCTTCCGCGGGTGGATATGTGAATTCCGCGACGGCATTGCCAATGCGCAACAATTTGAGTTTTCCGGCGTCATTAACCACTCGCGTACGCACGACGATGTTCAGTGGTGCGACTCGACCTCCCTCGCGACGAAATTCCTTGCCGTAAACCGTTACGATCAGTTCATGGTTCTCAAACGCCACTTGAACGGGCCGGCCGTCGTCAAATCGGATCGCCCAGCGCTGATTGTTTTTGGGTTGCGGCAGCTCTGCCTGACCACTGGAAAGCGACTCGACGAGTCGGGCAAATTGCCAGTTTTGAAACAGCCGATCCTGCACGAATGGAGCAGCAGCATTTGAAAGCAAGGACTCGTGAACTTGCAAACGGACATCGACAGGAACGGTTTGGCCTGGAGGTGGCGAAGTTGCGGCAAGCCGATTGTCGCCTTCCAGGATACCGCCGATATTTAGTTCGCTACCGGATGTTGTCACAAACAGACGGGGCATGGCGAACGGATCAATCATGTCGACGGGCCCCTCGATCTTGCCATCTTCGTTTTCGGAAAGCACTTCCGAAAAAGTTCGGCGAAAACGATTTATTTCCGCCAGCAATTCAAAGCGCCGGCCTCGTGCCGTTTCCATTTGGCTCAAGCCTTCATTGAGCGCTTCATCAGTTTGCTGGGTGAATTGTTGCTCGACACGGTTTTTTGCCCGGTCCGATGAGATCTGTTCGGCAGGGGCTTTTTTCTGCGAAAACATGTTAAACGCAATTCGGTCAACGATCGGCAAACAGTCCGTTCCGCGAAATTCTGATTGCAGGCTGGCCCACGCGGTAACAGGAAGTACCGAGACATTTCCAATATTGGCCGATATTTCCCGGTTGGCAGCTAACACCCCGGTTGTGCTTGTGTAGGCAGTAACCGGTCCCTCTTTGGTGTAGGCGCTGGACGACGTAGACGCATCCAGATTGACCCGCACATTCGCGCTATACATGTTTTCGATAAAATCAAATGTGACGCTGCCATCGACAATGGTGTAACCCTGAGCCCGGCTGCCCAAAATCACTTCATCGAGATCCTGAATCTCGTTAACACTTCGAGTATACGCCCGATTGGCCCACGCTTCATTAACGGTCACTTTTAAATTCGGCAGACTGAGTTGTTGTCGAATCAAGGCATCAAATCCGGCCCCGTGTCCACGATCGCGCAACAGGCCAAGCAATCTTCCCAACTCGGCATGATACAGCCGGCTTGAAGGCTTGGTGTTGAAACCCAATTCGGACATCAGTCGTGTTCGGGGTTTCCGATCTTCCTCGAATGCTGTCAAGGCGCGGGTGGTCTGGGCAACCAGGTAGGCTGTTATCTGTTGTTCAAAACTGGCAATCGCCCGTTCGCTGCGGTCGATGTACAAGTTGGGATAATCGGTCGCCTTGTATGCAAACGTGAGTCGCGCCGTTCGTAATTCGCCGCGCAAGTTATTCAGTTCGCGATTAAATTCCTGATCCGGATCGCCGGCGGGAAGATAGTCAAAATCGCCAAGTCGCGTTATCAGTTTCGGTAATTCAAGGTAGTTGTTGATGTAGTATCGGCCGTAAATCGACAAGTCGGCCTCATGAAATTTGTCTTGTGCCTGCAGGGCCGCAATGACGGAATCGCTTGATTCCAAAAGTTCATAAAGCGTCACCGGTTCGAGGTCTTGTTCGAGTGCAACAAGTGCACTTTGCAATTCAACGGAGCTTGCCACATCCAGAACCGCGATATGTTCATCAAGGGCCGATTGGACGCGAGCAAGTCCTTCCTGCAGATTGCCTTGCGATTTCAATACCATCGCGGCTTGTCGAAACACGTTAGGGTCACCGGAAAAACCGCGGGCCGATTCGGTTTCCAACTCGCGAACCAGATACTGGTCGCGAACTTCATCTGCGACCGCTGACTCACCTAATTCAATTTGAAGTTGCTGGATCGCCAGATACAAACGGTCTGCCGAGGTTTGACCAGATAGCGACGAGAAATTCGTCAGGCTGACAAGCGTTAAAAAAACAACAGTAATTCGAAAACGTGCTTTTGTTGATATCATTGGTGCGTTGCGATTTGGGTGATACAGAAACGAAATTGCTATTACATTTTGGGCCATACCTCTGACATTCTTGTCAACAAGCCGTTTGTTCCTAGGGATGGTCCGGCGAAATTGCCGGAATTATCCGGTTTTTCCGAAAAATGCACCTCTTTTCAGCCAATGTCGACTATCAGTTCCAGTTGGAATTGTGGTTCCGGAAGCGATCAAACCGCAAATTGATCGCTGTCATCTGACGGCACCGGACTGGCAATGGCTGTCCCCACGTGGATTTTAGCGTGTTTTTCAAGCATAAACATCAATACGGTGGAACATTGTTTCCAAACCATGACTTGAGCTCGGTCCATGGGCGGGTATTCGCAACATCCGCAGCAGTCAAACCTCCACGGCGGGCTTGTTTGATTCCGAATCTCATCATTTCAAGTCCGTGAGTGCTGTGCGCGTCGGTGTTGATTACAATTGGCACCCCCGCCTGCCGCGCCATGACGCAATGAACATCGTTCAAATCCAGACGAGCCGGATGGGCGTTTAACTCCAGCATTTTCCTGCAACGCGCCGCAGCAGTTACGACGGCGTTCATATCAACGGCGTACGGTTCGCGCTGATTGAGTAACCGTCCTGTCGGATGCGAAATGCAATGCACGTTTGGATTCTCAATCGCACCGATGATTCGAGCCGTAATCCTTTCGACAGGCTGATTACCACCGTAGTGTACGCTCGCCGTTACCCAGTCGGCCTTTGAAAGCACTTCATCAGAAATATCAAGGTCGCCATTTTCCAGAATGTCGACTTCCACTCCTTTGAGAACCGTGAAACCCTTTAGCGATTTGTTAATCAGGTCAATTTCTTCCCATTGAGCCAGCAATCGCACATCGTTCAATCCGTTTGCCATAGCTACGCGTTTTGAGTGGTCGGTAATCGCGATGTATTTCAAACCGATTTTCCGTGCTGCCGAGACCATTTCCTCGATCGTTGCCTTTCCATCCGAAGCGGTTGTATGCATGTGAAGGTCACCGGCGATGTCTTCAGTCGTAATCAACAAGGGAAGGGAGTTACTTGCCGCAAGCTGAAACTCGAATCGTGCTTCCCGGAGTTCGGGCGGAATCCACATCAGATTCAATGCCGAGTAAACTTCCTCCTCGGTAGTTCCCCCCATCCGAATTTCTTTTTCACCATCGATCTGAAAAACGCCCCATTCGTTGATCTTCAGATTTCGATCTTTTGCCAATCCGCGCAATAAGACATTGTGGTCTTTCGAGCCAGTAAAGTATTGCAAGGCAGCGCCATACGATTCGGCGGGGACAACGCGCATGTCGATTTGAAAGCTGTCACCGACTCGTACTGACATTTTCGTTTCACCTCTGGCGATTTCCGATTCAATACCAGAAAACCCGGCCAGCCAACTCATCACCCGATCCGGGTCTTGCGAAGTCACCAGAATGTCGAGATCTCCAACAGTTTCCTTGCCCCTTCGGTAACTCCCGGCGAATTCGAGTTGTTCGATTGCCGGGCATTTCATCAGATATTCGCGCAACCGGGCCACAAGCTCGTCAGCTTCGGACCAAAATATTCGTTTCCCGGCTGCTGCGGCCAAATCAATTCCCGCCAGAATGGTCCTTTCGGTTTTGGCGGCAAAGCCGTCCAGTTCGCGAACTTTTCCCGCTTCGCAAGCGGCGCGTAGTTCCTCGAGCGTCGTGATGCCAAGTTGATTAAAGAGTGCAGCAGCTTTCTTTGGACCGAGCCCCGGAATTCGAAGCAGATCAAGAACGGTTTTTGGAATTCGTTCAAGTATCTCGTCGAGTTGCTGCAATCGCCCCTCGGTAACAAGTGCGATACATTTTTCCGCAACCGATTTCCCGATCCCTTCAATCCCAGTCAGTTCTTTACCTGCTGCTACAAGTGAAGTAACGGAATCCGTCATATCACGGATCACTCGTGCTGCGTTTCTGTATGCTCGTAAACGAAAAGGATTTGTTCCGGTGAATTCCAGCAGGTCAGCAAGTTGCTCCAGCGTTTCAGCGATTTTTTGGTTTGTCATCTGATCTGATATTCCTCCACGATCAATTCGGCATGTGCCCGAATTAGCGATTTTAGTCAACCATCCTTACAACGAAAAAAAGACCGCTTCAACCGAAGCGGCTATTTTGGTTGCAGTTTGATCGCCCGTTTGAATCAAGGCATTCGATCAGCATCCAGCTCGCTGTACTTCCGTTTGTACTTTTCGTACAGCCTCGTTTGGCGATTGGTCAAATCAACCGGGCGGCCTTGAATCCACGCCGCAATTACATGGCTTGAAATTTCCAGTGCGTCGCCATCCGAAACAAACAAGGTAGCGTGCTTGCCAGCTTCCAGTGAGCCAACCCTGTCATCCACGCCAAGGATTTGCGCCGGGTACAATGTTACTGCTTTAAGCGCTTCGGCATGAGCCAGACCATAGGCAACGGCCATCCCCGCCTGATCGGGCAGGATCCGCGTATTCCAGGTGCTGCTGCGATCGGTGCTGGAAATGCAAAAGGGAATTGCGAGTTCACTCAGGTCGCGAGGCAACGTGTATGCCGAATCGAAATCAGCGTTGCGTCGCATTGGCGCGCGCTGCACGGCAGAAACAATCACGGGCACTTTATGCTGTCGTAGCAATTCACTGCATCGTGGTGCATCAAATCCACCGAGGATAATCAAGCGAGCGTCATGTTTTGCAGCGAACGATACGGCATCCTGAATCTGCTTCAACGAATCGGCTCGAACCATCATTGGCATTTCGCCTTTGACAACAGGAATCATTGCTTCCAGACGCAAGTCCAATGGCTGGGCGTCACCCCAAACCTCTCGACCTGCGGCGTACGCTTTGGCTTCGGCGAACAGCTCCGATAGTTTCTTGATTTGCTCATCGTATCGATCGCCTGTTTCCTCATCACCTCCGCGGCGACGCCGACCCCGTTGTGATTCCGATGAAGGCCATGATACCTGCATCGATACGCTTTCCTTCAGGCACATGTCTTCAAAAGTCCACCCGTCAAGTTGAATGACGGAAGCTTGCCCCGAAATGAATCCACCGCTCGGTGCCGTCAACGCCAGAAGGATACCGTTGCTGCGCGTGACCGGAATCAGTTCACTATCGGGATTGACCGCAACCAATGCCTTTACATTGGGATTCAACTCTCCCGTTTCCGAAGTATCGACAGTCGCCGGTACCTGCCCGATTTCCGTGATTCCCAATTGTGAGTGTGATTCGAACAACCCAGGATAGACGTTTTTTCCGGTGACGTCATATTGTTCGGCATTTGCCGGAATTTCAATCCCCTGTCCGATGGCGACAATTTTCCCATCGGACACGATAATCGTTCCGTTTTCGATCGGACTGGAGCTGACCGGAAAGATTGTCCCGCCGACAAGTGCAAACGAACCGGCTTGTCTCGCTGCAGCATTTTCGTCGTTTGCAATCGCGGAGTCTGATTCGTCAATACCAATCAATGCCAATGCCAATGCGACTCCGGCAAACTGTTGCAGATGATACTTCATTTCCAAACTCCGTTTGATGAAATTCAATTTGTTTTCGCGGCTCATTTCTCGTCCTCCTCGTTCTCCCATGCTTGTTGCAATTCGAGCAGGCGGTTGGCCTCGTCCGATTGGTTGAGGTGAGCTCCGCAGAACTCGTCGTAGCGTAGCCAGGCTTTTTGCGGATCGGTTTCCTTATCGTTTTCGTCGTCAATCATCTTTTCGCCGGAACGAAGGATTTTCTGAACGAGTTCGGCAATCATTTTTCCCGAGTCGTCAATCGCCGAATTTCCAGCGGTTTCTGGAGCCGCAAAGTACTTTCGTCCGTCGATCCAGGTTTCCTGAACGCGAGAATAAACGCTTAGAGGTGGCCCATTCCAGACAACCAGGTCGGCGTGTTTTCCCAATTCAATCGAGCCCACGTATTTGTCGATGCGAAGCTGTTTCGCAGGATTCAGGGTCACAAACTTCAAGGCCTCTTCTGGTGCGACACCGCCGTATTTGACAGCCTTGGCCGCTTCCTGATTCAGGTGTGTCGCCAATTCGCCGTCATCGGAATTAAAGGAAACAACAATTCCGGCTTCGTGCATCAATGCCCCGCCATACGGAATCGCATCGTAGACTTCGAATTTATAAGCCCACCAATCGGCGAATGCGCTGGCCATTGCTCCATGCTCGGCCATTTTTTCGGCGACCTTGTAGCCTTCGAGGATGTGCTGAAAAGTGCCGATCTTGATTTTGTATTCATCAAGTACGCGGATCAGGGCGAGAATCTCGTCTTGCCGGTAGCTGTGACAGTGAATCCATCGTTTGCCATCGAGAATTTCAACAATCGCATCGAGTTCCAGATCACGGCGAGGCGGTAGACCCTGTCGCGTCTCGTTCCATTTGGCATGTTGCTCGCGATATTGAATCGCTGCCCGAAAAGTATCGTGCATCAATTGTTCCACACCCATCCGCGACGCCGGATAACGAGCCGGTTCCCCGGAGTCGTCGCGTGAGTTGCTGCGCTTGACGTTTTCGCCCAGAGCAAATTTGATTCCGGCTGGTGCCTCGGCAAACTTCATCGCCTCATCGATTTGGCCCCAGCGAAGTTTGATCACCTGGTTTTGTCCACCGACAGGATTGGCAGATCCGTGCAGGATGTTCGAAGCTGTAACGCCTCCCGCGAGTTGCCGATAGATTGTGATGTCGTTGCAATCGATAAAGTCACCGATTCGAACTTCGGAAGTGATCGCCTGCGAACCTTCGTTGACACCGCTATCGGTCGCCATGTGGGAATGGCAATCAATGATCCCGGGAGTTAGATGAAGTCCCTCGCCGGTCACGACGTTTTCGATCTGGGGAAGTGCCGTTCCCCTGGCGTAAATTCCACGAATCACACCGTCTTCAACAAGCACGGACGCATTTTCCAAAACGCCGTGTGGACCACACGTCCAAACAGTCATCCCCTGAAAAAGTACACGTTGTGGCTCAGCGGTCTGCCATACACCGTATCGACCAAGCGGATAATTCGGCTCGTACGATGCGGGCTCTTTGGAATATTTGGGCGCTTCACCACCGCGTGTACGACCACGTCGTCCCCGTTCGGGCTTTCCGTCCTCGGATTCTGCAACTTCAGCATTCGATTCGTCCTTTGATTCATCGTCAGGATTCACTTCGTCTGCCGGTGCGTCGGCTGCTTCAACAAACTCGGCAGTCAACGACATCGAACTTCCATCAGGCCACTGCAGCGTTCCGGTGCCCGATTTTCGGTCGGGCGAAAAAACCAACGAGAAGCGAGCAATGCCTTCGCCGTCGCTTGCGTCCGTCCCCTTCACGGGAAACGAGCCAGTCAACCGTGACACAGAATGTTGCAAGTCCTTGACATCCTGTTTTTTTGGAACTTCATCGGCGATTGGTTCTGTAGCACGAGCTTCGGCGGGTTCCTTGGCTTTTTCATTCTCAGGAGCGGGCTCACGTTCGCGCGATTCCGGTTCCTCCGCTGGATCGGTAAAGGAATCTACTTCGACTAGCACATTGTTGGCATCTCGGTGAGTTCGAAGATAACGAATGCTGGCGGACAATTCCTTTTGTTTTTCAATAACATCAAGTTTGTAAAAACGATCTGAACCTGTTGCGTTTGGGTCATTTGACGAATTGTCGGATGATTTCAATCCGAATAACTTCCATTTGCCAATCGGTTTTTCCGAATCCGATTTTTCCACCTTAAAGCGTTTGCCGGCTACCCACGTTTCAACAATATTGGTTTTTCCGCTAAACAGGTCACCATCGGTAACGATCAGGTTCGCGAGTTTGCCTGTTTCGATTGATCCGACCTGGCTTTCGACACCATACAGTCGTGCCGGCACCGTTGTCATCGCTGCCAGGGCAACGTCGGCGTTCAATCCGCGTGCGACTGCCTGCCGGACTCGTTGCAAATATTGTTCCGGGCCCTCAAGCCCATCCGTAGTAAACGCAAACTCAACGCCCGCTTTTGCCAATCGCGCCGGATTCTCCGGTGCCAGGTCCCAGTGCATCAACGCCTCAAGCGTCACTTCCAGCTCGTCCTCGGGTGATTTGACATTGGGTGCCTTGGGAAAATTTAGTGGAACAATGACTGGAAGTTTGAGCTGAGCTATCTCATGGATTCGTCGATATTCGTTACCGCTGCCAACGACAATCAGTTTCAAATTGAATTCCCGGGCAAATCGATCGGCGCGAAGAGTCATCAACTCATTGGATGTGCTTACCAGAATGGGTTGTTTTCCATTGACCACGGCTTGAAGTGCCTGCAACGATTCATTGATCTCGGGCCGATTGATATTCGGTTGTGTATTTGCTGCTTGCCACGAATCGCGATACCAGCGAGCGTCGTACAGAGCTTGTCGGGCGAGAGCCACCGCGCCCATTGGCGACGATGGATATATCCTCGGCCCGTCAAATCGACGCTGAACCGTCAGTTCCATAGACTGCGCCACTCCCTTGCTGATGACCGATTGTTCAAGGTTATTTGCTTCGCACAACAACAGTGAAGCGGCTCCCTTGATAATCCCCTCTCCGGGTGAAACCAGTGCAGCCGTGATCCCATTTTCGCGTAACTTGGACACTGTTTCTTCGTCCCAGGCCAGTGATTGAGTCACATCACGTTCCGGTCGAATATTGACGTTCCAATAACGTGCATGTTCCGGCGTCTCGGAAATAACTATTTCTTCTTCGCGATAGCCGTCGATTAGCCCCGCGTAAATCGTCTTGCCCGTCATATCGATCACCTGGTGATCGGCTGGCCAGTCATTGACACCACGGACACTGGCGATACGACCGTCACGAATCACGATTGTCGCGTCATCGATAACGCTTCCAGGATGGACCACGACTTTGGCACCCTTCAGGACATAGCTTTGGGGTTTGTTTTCATGCAGTCCTTCGGAATGACGCGAACTTTCAGTTTCCTGGGCGAAAATCGACGTCGGAATAAAGAGAATCAGTCCGGCGAGAATGCGGCAAACATTGGGCATAAAACTCGTCTCCGTTGAAGTCCGCCTGGCGGGGCGTTGACTGGAAAAACAAAGTCAAAGCAGCCTGCCTGCCCGACGAGTTCAAATCATAATCCAAATATCGCCCGCGCCTGCCCAGGGAGTCTTATCCGGCATAAGCCTGTTCACTAACCAGTTGTTGGATAAGGTACAGTCCAAATTCACCATGCAGGATTAGACTAGTGAAGCCGTGTCGCTCAGCCCGATCGGCTCACGACAATGAAAGGGCTCGCCATATCCCACGCCGATTGTCTTTCCCCAATAAGCTGCTTCGGTTTCAAGTTGATCGATGAACGAGGGAACAATTGACTCGCGACCGATAAAGAACTGGCTCTGGTAACATTCGATAGCGCGGCGCTTTGTCGGCCATTCGTTGGTGATGTCGAGCACGAAGGCAGGCTGCGGTGTCATTTTCAGGTGAACACAGTAGTAGTTGTAGATTCGCTTCGGGTGAAATGGATCGCCGCGCAAGTCAGATTTTGAAAGCTTTGCCCAAAACCGGGCTGCTTCAACCAGTTCGGTTGCAGCGACATGATCGGGATGAGCGTCCGTCCAAAAAGGGGCGTAGAGATGCTCAGGTCGCGATTTTCGAATGACTTCGGCCAGCATTGCCCGATTCTCGAGTGATGCGAGAAGACTGCGATTGGGCAAACCCAGGTTTTGTCGCCATCGAATCCCCAGAACATCACTGGCTGCCTCCGTTTCTCGAGCGCGAATTTCGGGGTCGCCGTACGGAGTGGGCTCACCATTCGTCAAGTCCAATATCCCAACTGACTTGCCAGCAGCCAGCATCTTCAAAATGGCTCCTCCCATTCCAAGTTCTGCATCATCCGGATGCGGTGCAATTACGAGAACATCAAGGTTTTTATTCATTGCAAATTGATTTGGGCATTTGAGTCGAATGCGAAAGTTTCGGAACAGCAGTTTAGTCGTTGTTTGCAAACAGTGGTATGGACAGCATGCTACACAGCCCGCTACCTATTGCATTTGCATCGAAGAATGTCGATATGTGACAAAGGAACAAACATGCGATTTTTCTGGACCGTTTGCCTGATTGGCATTATTGTAAGTTGCATGGGGTGCATGGCTCGGAATTGGGCGTCAACTCGCGATCAACCAGGTGACCAGCGGGAACAGGAAACTGAAAAGGAGTTCTCGGTCTTTTCAAACGGGACCATGGAAAGGGAACTCTTTGGAAGCGGAGTCGATTCCCAGTCGAAGGATATCGAGAAACGACTCGGCTTCAAACAAAAGTGACGAACCTGATTTCCGCCGTTCTCGATGGCGTTATCAACGGAAATGCCCTGAATTTCCTTCGATCCGGCAGCCAGTTGGATCATCAAATCTGAGCGATCCTCTCTGCGATCCCTCGATAACTCCGTCGAAAACCAACGGCAACGTCTGCAAACTATCTGTGGTTAAGGCTCGACCGACGTTCAAAACTGCGGTATTTCCGTTGTCCCCGGGAAGGGAAAGGGATTTAATGGTTGCTTTGGTATCCATTTTTGTAAATGATAATGGTTCCCCAAGGCAAGAAATATTGGCGTTTGCTCCCGTCTTCGGTTTTTGAAACGCAACCATGGATCGATTTACCGCAGCCATGATCGGATTTTGCATTTGTGGCTGTATGCTCATTATTTGCATCTGGTTCGGCACGATGTCGTATTGGATGGTCAAACCCGAGGCCTTTCAAATCTCAGTGAACACGCGCCGGGACGCAATCAATGAAAGCGTCAGCAAATCCGCCGCAGAGTTAAAACCACAACGGAGTGTCGGCAGTTCCAGCGTATCTGGTGTTCTTGCGGGTAAAGACTCATTGCCTGACAAGGATACAGTTCTCAAACAGTCTGAGCCTGCGAATCCCGATGCCAACAATGATTCAATCACCGATACGGCCTTGTCGCCGCGTTCTCCGTTTATTCTGCTGAGCAACGAGGACAAAAACAAGTTTTGGTGGGAGATTGCGAAAGCGGCCACACGGCAACGTGGCGATAATATTGTGTTCAATCTGGATACGAAAACGGCCAACAAACTTGCCCGCCGTTTCAACTGTACACCCCTGCAGCTCATGGAATTCTTCCGTGACGGTGCCGACGCCAAATGGTTGCAGCCCAATCCGGATGACAAGTAGAGAACGCATCGCAGGCCGCCCAAACAGGCAAAAGGAGAGATTGGCCGGATTTGCATCGAGCGCTTGATTTCGGGCTGTTTTCGGATTCTATTGCCATGATCAATAGCGAATCTGCTATTCTGTGAGAAGTTGACCTGTTCGCTCTAAAAGTGTTTTTCCAATGATGCCGTTGCCCGTAGTCCAGCCAGGCCAAACCGATTCGACGCGACTCGAAGCGTTGCCTGCCTTGCCGCGCTCTGCGGCAAGTGGCCGGTCATGCACGGGCCCGGTCGCACGAGTTCCGCTGCCGATGTCGATGAAGGAAGCAAAGGAAAAGGGATGGGCGGAACTCGATGTCGTTTTCATCACCGGTGACGCATACATCGATCACCCGAGTTTCGCGATGGCGATTCTCGGCCGGACACTTGAGGCGGCTGGATTTCGAGTGGGGATCGTGTCACAGCCTGATTGGCGCACCTGCGAAGATTGGCGTCGGTTCGGGCGGCCGAGACTGTTCTTTGGAATTAGCGCCGGCAACATGGACTCGATGATCAACCACTACACGGCCAATCGAAAGGTCCGCAACAGCGACGCGTATTCGCCAGGTGGAAGGATTGGATTGCGACCCGATCGTGCGACTCTGGCGTATTGCCAACGTGCCCGCGAGGCGTACAAGGGAGTACCGGTAATTGCCGGTGGAGTCGAAGCGTCATTGCGGCGGCTGGCCCATTACGACTACTGGAGCGATAACGTCCGACGATCGATCCTGCTCGACTGCAAAGCCGATTTGCTGGTTTACGGCATGGGAGAAAATCCGATTGTGGAAATTGCCCAGCGAATGGACGCCGGTGAAACAGTTCGTGACCTCCGCGAAATGCGGGGAGTTGCGTATGCCCTCGGAGCCAGCGGCCCGGTCCCGAACGATGCCATCACGTTGCCCAGTTACGAAGAAGTTTGCGCGAGCAAGGAAGCCTTTGCCGAAGCCACCAAAATCATTCACAACGAAACTAACCCTTACAACGCGCGGCGATTGATCCAGATGCACGATCGTCAGGCTGTGGTGACAAACCCGCCGCAGTTTCCGATCAGTGAAACGGCCATGGATCGCATCTACGATCTGCCATACACCCGACGAGCCCACCACGAATATACCGAACCGATTCCGGCATTCCAGACGATCAAGGATTCCGTCACGATCATGCGTGGCTGTTTCGGCGGCTGTACGTTTTGTTCGATCACCGCCCATCAAGGACGCATTATCCAGTCGCGAAGCAAGAATTCCGTTGTCGGTGAAATCCGGCAGATGACGGCTGATCCGGAGTTCAACGGCATCGTCAGCGACATCGGTGGACCAACAGCAAACATGTACCAAATGCGATGCACACGGCCAGAGGTCGAAGCCAAATGTCGTCGCCAGTCGTGCGTCCATCCGACGATTTGTAAACTGCTCGGAACTGACCATGGGCCGTTAATCCAGTTGATGAAAGAAGCACGCGAGGTGGACGGAGTCCGCAAGGTTCTGGTGGCCAGCGGTATTCGTATGGACCTGGCCCATCGATCGCCTGAATACATGAGCGAACTGGTACAGCATCACGTTGGCGGGCTGTTGAAAGTTGCCCCCGAACATGCCGATAACAAAGTCCTGAACAACATGCGCAAGCCTTCGATCGAAGAGTTCACCAGTTTCTCGGACCAATTTCGCGAACAATCGGAAAAGGCCGGCAAGAAACAATACCTCGTGCCCTATTTCATTTCGTCGCACCCGGGCAGCGATCTCGATTCGATGATCGACCTGGCCGTGTTTTTGAAACGGAACGGCTATCGGCCGGACCAGGTCCAGGACTTTATCCCGGCTCCGCTGGACGTCGCGACGTGCATGTACTACACCGGCATGGATCCGTTTTCGAAAAAGCCGGTTTACATTGCCAAAACACTCAAGGATCGCAAGTTGCAACGAGCTTTGATGCAGTTTTTCAAAGCGGAAAACTGGTTCGAAGTCCAGGCTGCCTTGCGGCAGGCTGGCCGGATGGATTTGATTGGTGAGGGCTGCGATTGTCTCATTCCTTCACAACCACCAAAAGCAGCACTCGACGCACGTCGCAATAACGCCAACGACCGTTTTCGTGGCGACTACGTTCACACGATCGGCGCGGGTAAAAAAACGGCTCCCGGCTCAACGGACAAGAAAAAAGGCTCTCGCAAACAGTCCCGATTCGCGCCCGGCATGGGCTATCGCCCCGATCGACGCACCAAGCGGAAACCATCCGAATAAGTTTCCTGCCGACAAATTAAAGCGGCAAATCAGATAAAAAACGATCGCGAGCATTCAAAATGACTTACGATCCCTTGCAAAAGCCGGAAAACTGCTCACCGCTAAATAAACGGAAACGGGCGATTTGGCTTCACGGAGTGGGCAGCCGTTGACAAACAGGCCGGGAATAGAAGCATCTGTCGCGGCGAAGTGACGTTATTACCATGATTACGACGCCCAGCGCACAGGTGAAAAAAGCAGGCGGTTCCGGTACAGGAGATGTGGCGGTGAACCAGGCAACGGCAAAATCCTCCGTGGTTTGACCAAATGGCAAGCCCACAAGATTGACTTCGAGCGCGTATCGCCGATTCCCCAACAAATCCGTTTGGAAAATATGCTGTACGTTGTCGATTGGAGAAACGCTACTGTCGATAAGGTTACCCAATGTCAGGTCCCAGCTGACCTCAAAGAGCCGCAGCTCGATCGTCGAAAGTGAAAACTCGGATGTTTCAAACAAGTTCGTCCCGGTACCCGTCGGAGTAACGTGGCGCATCCAAGTAGCCGTTGCCGAAAGACTTGTTTCAGTGACATCACCCAGTTCAAAAAAGTAACGACGAATACCATCAGCGTCCGTCAAGGTCTCCCAGTCCCAGCCAATTTGGCTATCTATTGTGAGATCGGAACCATCCTGTTCATTTGAACTGATGATGTAATGGCTATTGTTGATATTGACCTCGCCGGCACCAAAGCGGCGATCAAGGGGCTCAACAAACGAGCCGTTATTGAGGCGGGTCCAGGGAGTAGTCAATCCGGCAAACTCATCCTTGGTCGCGCCGGAAAGCAGTGTGGCCTTGATCGTTTCAGCCCGGCCTCTATTGGGATTGCCAAGTGTATCTGCTGTCTGAAGCAGCAATGCTGCGCAGGCGGAGACGACCGGAGTTGATTGGCTGGTCGCACCATAGGGGCCAACAATATCCGGCTTCGAACGACCAGCCACATCACCGCCGCCAGGACCATGGCTGGAATTTCCATTGGAATTGCCGACAATAATCGCGTTGTAGCAATTCCCCAACATGGGTGGAACCGCGCTCCCCCGTGTATTGGCAACGCCAGCAACCACCACTACGTTGTCGCGCTGCACAGCATAATCGAGTCGACGCATAACCTCGATCGTTGACGAATCAAACGTCGCTCCCGCTGCCCAACTGTGGTTTTGAATTCGCAGTCCCGTTTCGACGATCGGCAGACCGTTCTGGAAACCAAGATAACGATCGCCCAGCCAATCGCTACCCAAAGATTGGAGATCAAAAACCTTGAATACATCAATGCGCGAGACACCGGGAGCGATACCCGTAAGGCTGCCAAACCCTATGCTCGCCACACCGGTGGCGTGCGTGCTGCTGTTACCGTTGCCGGATCGATCGGTAATTGTCTTGCTCGCCAATTCCGGCGACGTCCGGTCTGGCATGTAAGCGTTCGGCCCTGTCAGCCCCTCGACCTGCATCACTGCCACGCCCGCGCCCGTAGGCGCCGCCGCTCCCAGCCGATTGCGAAGCTCGGTTAACCCGATTTGCTCTCCAGTACTTTCCGCGAAGACGGCATGTTCGAACCCGCAGAAAAGCAAGGCAAACACAAACAACCAAGTCCTACTGGTCATGCCACACCATTACGTTGCCAGAAATTGGAAAAACCACGATTTCGATAGACGTCGATGCATGCGTCACAGAAAAACGCACGTGAATTGACATTTGACATGGCAACCAAGTAATAAGTCTAGTCGCCAATTACTCCAATTGCAACTTTAAGCTGTTTGCCAAGTCAAACGACATGGAGGCCGTTTTCTAAAGCGGATTTGCCTACCGGAATCTCAATTCGGCCTGTAACTAAAGCGCCGCCCTGAAACAATTTCAGTGCAACGAAAGGTACTGCGCACGAATGGCACCAGGCACGGGGACTTCGTCCGCGAGATGCGCCCAGCACCGCCTTGTGTGATCCATTTTCATCAAAAAAAGCGAGGTTCTCGTAGTTGCGAAAAAACTCGCCTCGGGCGATTCTCACCAGCACTGATGGAGCGTTTGGAACAACGCATCAAGGTCGCCTTGAAAATCGCGTGACACTTTATTGGAAATTGAATCTGATTCCCAAGTCGATGAAATAGTCTACGCTCCTGGTCGTGCCACAGTGGCCATTGCACCCGATGAGAAAACGATGCAGGTTTCGATCAGCGATGGTCTGGGACGAAAACGTCTTTCACAAATACCGGGCTTACGAGCCCGGCTGGGGCTATGCCGACCCTCCGGGTCTGTGTGTTGGGTTGGCATCAAAGGTTCAACGGGGACGATTCTGAATGCCTATTGGTGCCACCCCGTTTCGGGACTTGATCGGAACGATCGCCGCCATCGATAGGGTGAATGAACTGATATTGGAACTGGATACTACCCCGCGCAGCGCAATTTGGGCGGTTGCCCCGATGTGGAATGGGGCAGACACATCATGTTCAGTTCGGCACACATCTGGCCTTGCAAGACCGCGCGCAGTGATTCGAGCACGTCAACGGCGGGTTTTCCGTCGAGGACACGGTGGTCGAAAGTTAAAGTCAGACGCGCGTTGCCTTTGATGCAGAATTGATCGTATCCCAGGGTGGTGGTACAGGGACCGAGGTGCCAC
>JANNWJ010000057.1:0-93436 GCA_031414755.1 Pirellulaceae bacterium
AATCGCCACAGTTTGCGATTCCCCTGCAACCGGCGACTCCAACACGATTTGCCAAGGTTGCCGAAATTGCCAAACTGAGCGAATTATATCGGCCTGTTAGACCAGGTCAAGATGAATCATGTTAACGCAAGCTCTTGCCACAACACTACTTATTGCGAATCGGCGAATTGTCGTCAATTTTTTTTCGTTCGCCAAAACCGACCGTGATTTGCAGAATTCAGCGCTGTATTGCTATGGGACAATTGCTAACGTCGCCTGAAGTATTACCCCACAGGATTAGCTCTATTAATAAATAATGGCTTGCAAACCGAAACGTAAGTTGCCAACGTTGGCTGTCCTTCTTTTGTATTTTTGCTCTTTGGCAGGATGCGGAACGACCATTCAACGATCAGGCATGGAACAAATATTGTTGTCAGATGCCGTCGATATGGCTGTTGCCCAGCTCGACTTTACGGTAATCAGCGGGCAACCGGTTTTCCTTGATACCAGCTATTTGCAGTCGATTAAGGGAGATACTTTTGTCAACGCACCATACATTACAAGTGCGCTACGCCAACAATTGACAGCCGCCGGATGCCAGTTGCAGGACAATCGGGACGCAGCAACAATCATCGTCGAGCCTCGTGTCGGGGCGCTTGGATCCAATGGTCATGAAATAATATACGGCATTCCCCGAAACAATTTTCTGAATGCAGCATCAACTTTGGTCCCCAACGCACCCTCCGTCCCAGCCATTCCCGAAATCTCCATGGCAAGGGTGGACGCCTATTCCGGTGTGGCCAAGGTCATGGTCTTTGCCTACGACCGGGTAACTCGGGAACCGATCTGGCAGTCGGGTGTGGCTCGCGCCGAAAGCACCAGTCGTAATTCCTGGGTCCTTGGTGCCGGTCCTTTTCAGCGCGGAACGGTTCATGACGGGACCCGATTTGCCGGCAGCGGCCTGAAAACAAAACAATTCGCGTATCATGACCCAGCCCCTGGAGTGGAATACGCCAAACCATTTGTTTTCACGCCACCAGTTTCGGACGACCGGACTGCCCACTCGATCGGCGATAAACCAAAGGAAGAATCCGATAGCAGCCTCACCCGTTAATCAATGTAGCCCGAAAAATCGCTGGTTGTGCATTCCAGCGATGATAGCGGCGAATAGCTGGCGCAATCCGGAATCCAGCTCCAGGCGGATTGGCAAGGTGATTTACGTTGACAGCATCGCATGTCTCTTATAACCTTCGCGACGAAGCCAGGCAAACGTGCTTTGAAAACAAATCTATGAAACGTCCGCTGTCCGTCATTGTCCCTTGCAAAAACGAACGACTGAATATCGTTCCGTGCATCGAGAGCTTTTGGGACCTGGCCAGTGAGATTATTGTCGCAGATTCCGGATCGTCGGACGGGACAATCGAATTGGCCCAATGTTTTGGAAAAGTTCGGGTGATCCAACGCGAGTACATCACGTCCGGTGACTTCAAGAACTGGGCGATTCCCCAAGCCAAAAATTCGTGGGTGTTGCTGGTCGACGCCGACGAACGGATCACTCCGGAACTTGCCGATGAAATCGAAATGGTTTTGTCGCGTGGACCTGAGTTCGACGGTTATTGGATCAATCGCAACAACTACTATCTCGGCTATCCATTGCACTGGGGTGATGCCCGAACCGATCACGTCATTCGCCTGTTTCGCCGTGACTCGGCGCATTACGTTGGACCCAGCGATCATGGCGAGGTTGAAATCGCATCCGGCCGCGTAGGCCGACTCAAAAAACCGATGCTGCATCACTCGATCTGGTCATACGACCAATTCAACGCCAAAGTCGAGCGCTATACAACCTTGCAGGCCGAACAATGGCATGCGGCCGGCAGGGATGCAAGTTATTTCAATTTGCTGGTTCGGCCATTTTTCAGGTTCTTTCGCGAATACATTTTGCAATTCGGGATTCTTGACGGGAAAGTCGGACTGCAACAGTCCTGGAATGCGGCTTTCTATTCGTACGTCAAGCAAGCGCGATTGTGGGAACTGAATCATGCCAAACCCCAGCCCGGTTCATTGCCCGAAGATTGGGAAGTGATGCTCCCCTCCGAAAAACGCCGCGCGGCATAATGCATTAAGACTACTTCCGTTAAAATCACTTCGTTGTTGAAAACAGAAAGCCCTTCAACACAATGAAAACAGGCGTTGTGATTCACGGTTGCAATTTGCACATCGAAAACTGGCGGCACGTCGCCTGGGGAGACCCGCCGAACCGGATTGGCCGCATGCCGCATGGAATTGTCGTCGCACAACAGTTTGACGCCGCTGTCATTGTGATGGGAACGGGGGCTTCCAGCGAACCTTTTCACTTTGGCGAACAACCCGACGACGACGTTGAATTGCCGGAAGCCGAATACTCGCTCCGTTACCTGAACGAGTTCTTTCAGGATACTGCCGAATTCGATTCGGTAAAAAAACAGTTGGGCTCTGCGGATTCGCCGGAATTCAGCAAAGCTCGTGATCTGCTGTTGAGCCGAATTGTACTTGATCTGAAATCGCAAAATACCGTTGAAGAGATTTTCAACGCCGCTGAGATCTTCCTGGAAAGGGACGTGGAGCGTGTGATTTTGGTTTCAAGTCCCTCTCATGTGGTACGGGCCTTGCGTGATGCCACCGACATTTTCGCGCGCGATAGTCGTTTTGCACGGTACCAGAACAACGTGCTGGCGAGCCCGTCGGTTACTTGCTACGAGGGAAGTACGCCCGCCGACGTCGTCGTCATCGAACCGCCACATCGACCCGATCGACATGTCTTGCCAACGCATCGCCGGATTCAAAGAATGCTGGATCTGCAAAAAATGTCCGGAGACGAACTCGTCTCACTAATTGAGGACTTTGACCAACTGCTGCAGCGTTACGAACATCGCTTCTATCGTGGTCAAAAACGGTGATTTTCGCTGGCAAATGCCTTTCCCAGTTGAATAACAGCAACTTGGCAGAATTGCAACCAATGCGATCAGGGCGGCAGGCCGGTTCCATCATTTGACGGCCGATTGTTTCTCAGTTGCCAACGCGTCTTCCAAAGTCTTTTTCAACACCTGAATGCGCTCGCGGGCTTCTTGTACAGCCGTTGCATCGGAACCTTCGTGCACAACTGAATTCCATGCAAGTATCGCCTGTTGCAAGCGCGGCACATGCTGATTTGAGTAGTATTCGTTTCTTTCTTCGTTGGCAAATCGATCGATGCCGCGACAGCGGTGAATTACGTACTGACGAAACTCGTCCCTTTCGGTGGTTGTCCAGGTGGTGTCCGTCATCATTTCATTGCCGATTTTTCCTACAATCGCGGAATTGGGCCATCGCATGGCGATCCCTTTTAGCAACATCAATCCATCAAACCGCGTGTCGTCGGCGGCCGTCATCAAGCGAGCCTCGTCGAAAAACGCCTGAGCCTGAATTTCATTCGTCGGTTGCACGGCAGCAATGCGTGTCGTGGGATAGCGTTCTGCCAATTGGCTCCGATCGATTGCTTTTTCTTCCAGCCACTTGACCGCTTCCAGCAATTTGTCGCTACCAGGAATGTCGTGGTCCATTCCATCAATCACCAAAGTTGTTGTTCGAACGCCTGACGCCGCAAGAAGCGGGGCCCGATAACTGGTAACTTCACAATAGTTAAAATCGTCAGCCCCGATCACAAACGCAACACTAATCCGGTCGGCAACTCTTTTTCGCAACCATGTTTCCTGCAGCCTCAACTCGCCTGCGGATCCAATCGGAATCAAGCCGCCAAAGTATTCCGGCAGCGAAAAAGCAATGCCACAGGCCTGGCGGCCACCGCCGGAAAAACCGGAAATATAGGTCCGATCCGGATCAATGCGATACTTGCGACGAACGTCATCCAGGACATCAAGGACGATTTTTGTTCTCGCCGGTTTATTGATCTGGTTACCCGATCCGTGCGGCGCCGCCAATATCAACCCAAGCTCATCGCAAACCACTTGCCATCTCTCGACCGCCATTGCACGCGGCGACGGTGAAACAAACAGTATCAACCCATTCATTTGCTGGACGTCGCACGTCTTCGGAACATAGAAATCATAAGTCTGTTTCGCCGGGTAATCGACAAGCCAGGCTTTCGGTACCGGATCAACACTCTGTGATCCAACTGCAAACGTCCAGTCGATTCGGGTTGATTCGGAAACGTCGACTTCCTTGATCATCGATTCCTGCTTGCCAGATGTCGTCGAGGAGAATGACACCAACCAAAACGAAATCGCAACGCTCAGGTAATCTTTTATTCGAAGAGAGCCAGACATCACAATCCTGTTGCAGTACGGAATTGACATTGATATTAACGTGCCAGTGCAACCAAAGCGGAATGCACTTCAGTTTCGATCGCCTGCTGATTTGAGCAAATCGATTCGTCCAAGTATACGGTTGTCGATCCAAACTCCCCGTGCAATTCCGTACAATCCCGTTATCGGCTCACAGGACTTCTCAATGGCAACATAACTTCGAGTGACCCGTCTGGCGAACGGGGCCAACTCCAACGAACAAAAACCCCGTAAATCCGTTTCCAATGTATTTTTGTTTCTGAGTTGCGAATCATGGGTATGACGGCGACTATGATCGGTCGCGGAAATTCTCTGGTCAAGGCGGAACGATTTCTCAATCAGATCGCAGAATTCGAAAAGGACGAACCAAAATAACCCTTCCTTTGATCGTCGTCGGTAATCGTAGAAAGTAGGCCGGCAACGAGGCGGCTTTGCGACGACGTTCCGGCATTAAAAGTTTTGCGGGGTCAAATAGATGCCGGAACTGCGCCGAGCCTTGTTCCGGCCTACTTCTATTTCTGCTTTTTCGTCAGCATTTTGCCAGGAGCAGTCGGGACGCCCGCGCTCCGTCCACTACTTGAACAACACTGCCGTACGGATGACGTGACGTGGTTATGCCGTCCGTTTGAAGCGGCATTGGCGATCGAGAAGGGCGTCGAGGGTGCAATCGGGATCGTGGGCGGCGGACCACGCCTGGCCAAAATGAACTGCCGTCGTTAGATAGTGCTGGTAATGAGTTACGATTTCGTCGATGGCAGCAGGTAACGCTTCGGGGTCGGCGACGATCAGGCCGACACGGCTTAACGGTACGTTTTTCGGCTCGGCAAAATTCAGGTAGTTCCAGGTCAATCCGGCAAGGCTGATCGACGAATCGGAAAAAGCACTTCGGAAACTGAATTCGCAACGCCGCGTTCCGTCGGCACATCGAAAATATGCCAACGAATCAAGTCCATCTTCGCGTACTCCCGTTATCTGGCAATTTTCGCCGAGTAAAACATCGTTCTCATCAAGGCACTTGACCGTTATATTGACGAATTCGTCGCGGCCCTTTGGCCACTGCCAACGAAACTTGACGACGACTCCATGGGGTTCGAACTCACTATCCGGGGCACACGAACAACGCCACGGGTTTTGCAGTTGATCAAAACAGACAACGCCTCCACCCATAGGGGCGTTTTGCGTACTCCAGTTTGTATCCGCAATTTCCAGCGTTTGGATTATTCGAGCGTCATTCATCAAGTCTTCGGCGTGCTGAAACGCGGGTTCGCTGATTTGCCGTGCCAGCCAGCATCCGGCGGGAACGATAACTGGTTTCCCTGACGCCAGAAACTCGCTGAGGATTCCGGCGCGACGTGAATAGTAGCGACGACTGTCGTAATACATCAAACCGATATCCGAGTTGCCTACGAGATCGATGTAATCGGAATCGGGAAGCGGATGAGGGTGAAAGTGTACGTGCCGGTGATACTCTTCGTCGGTTTTCGGACCGGCATATTTCATTTCGGACTTTCCGAATACACTGCGACGACAAAACGAAGTCTGGTCAGAGGTTTGCAAGTGAACTTCGATTTTCTCGTTGGCAAGATGCGATTGCCAAAGCCCGCCAATCAGCCCGCCCAGGTAATGCTTTTGGGCTTTCTCGCGGCGGATTCCACCGGCAATGGTCAAGCGCATCGGACGGTTCTGCGTCCGAACGGGTGATTGATTCTCGAAAAGTCGGGGCTCGACAGGGTAAGGGAGTTCCGAAAACTCAGCCAGAGGATAGCGCTGGTACTGTTTGAGGAGCTCTTGCGAAGTTGTGTAGAAACGGATGTTGTGATAGGGAACGCGCGTCAGCGCTGTCTGGAAACAGTGGTGAACAATCGCTTCCCGTTCGAGCTGACTTTCAAATTCCGATGGGCGACCGGAAAAAATGCTGAAGTGAAACTGAATGTGCCATGCAGGCAAAAGCGTTTGCGGATTGTTGCCGAGAAAACTTGCCAGCGCCATCAAATCCAGTTCGGACATTGTCGTAAAAAATATCTGGTCCGATTCGTCAAACTGGCAGTCAGAAAACAACCGGGCACAGTCTTCCAGAAAACTGCGGATGTGCCGGTTTCGTTGACTTCGAAATGTGGCCTTCCGCCGCCGCGCTAACCAGTTTCGCCACCCTGGAAGATCGTACTCGATGATGCACGGATCTTGCTTGCACTTTAGCTCGGCAAGTCCGGCGAGATAGCTGTACGACGTGTAGACGGACTTTCGAAAGACCGGTTTGACTTCGCCAATTTGCTGCAATTGTAATGCGCATTGGCGATCCAGTGACTGATGGGTGGCAATAATCGGCCGAACGCCTGCCGATTCGGCGGCTCGTGCGAGAAGTCGCGTGTATTCAAAATGGTGGCCGCCTGCCGTATGAAGCGATTGATCAATAATGAATAGCCGCGACGTCATGCCAATTCCATTCGGCGCCAATTCCGTTCGAGCGAAGCCCCTCAGGGTATGATTCCGGGCGTTTAGGGTCAACCGCAACCCACCCTCCCAGGGAAGTGACAGCAGCCGACTGCGGTTGACCCGATTGCAGTTTCGAGTGTAAAAGTCCCGCCGGACACACGTTTTTAACTGTGGTATTTTATTCGAAACGATCAATGGGTCACGTCGTTATCCTTCCGTACTTCTGCGACGAAGAAGTCTCGCGATACCTGAAAATCATTGCGCGAATGTCGGAGATGCGGCAGCAGTGTCAATGGAGCTTTCTGCTGGCCGCCAGCCCTCGAACTCAACCCGACGCAAAACTGAAACACGCCTGCGAGTCGATCGCCCCGACACGCTCCTTTCAGTGCCCAACCCAGGTGTTTGGTTATCCGCAAGGTCCTTCAGCCATGTTTTGGGACTGCATGGAATATGTGAAAGCGAACTATCCATCCGACGGGGGTTTCTCGTTGTGGCTGGAATCCGACATGGCACCCATCAAGGAAAACTGGCTCGATCGCCTTGATGCGGAATGGAATGCGGGCAACGATCCGGTGATAATGGGTTGCTACGTGCCCAAAGTTTACAAGTCCCGTTTTCTGCGGCGCCGCAAACTGTTGCTCGAAGATCACATCAACGGCGGCGCTTGTTATGCCAAGCAGTTTGCAGCACGTATGCCGGCCGAGGCACGTGAGGGAGTCTTTGATGTTGTCGTTTACCGGCACGCATGCGACGTGGGACAAGTGTTGTTGACCGATCAAATCGATTTTTCGACTAATGAACGAGTGCGGCGGGATGTGTTAAATCCGGCCAAAGTCCTTTTGCATGGATTCCTGCAAGACAAGGACGAGTTCATTGATGACTGTGTTGCTCCAGTGACTGAAATCGAACGGCGCTCGGCGATGCTGAATCCGGTTTTGGATTTTGCAGAAAGCACTCGTCGTCGGATTCGTGTCTGGATGGTTCGCCGGGGCCAACAAGCAATGTATGAAAACATGTTGCTCGCCAAACGCCGCGATGCGATTTCGCGACGCGCTGCCTGATCAACAAGGACCACAATCGCCATGAATCAACAGAGAATACTCCATGTTCCTCAAGGATTTTTTCAATAACCCAATGATTTATAACGCGGAACTCCCATCAATCGATTGCCTGGCGAAATGAAGATCGACCATTTCAGTACGTTCCCCCATGGTGGGGCCGGTACCGCAGCGCGGAGATTGCACGAGCGTCTGGTGCGTCGTGGCGTCAAGAGCCGATTCAACTTTTGGCGAGATCAGGATCTGCAGGAACTTGATCCGACCTATCGCCAGATGAATTTCCCTGAGCAGCGGCAATTGCCGCTATTAAATATCGTACTCCATCAGCTTGATCGCAGGCGGCGGCGAATTATCTGCCGGCACTATGATCGACATGTGGCGGAGCGCCCGGGAAAACACGAATTGTTTTCCATACCCTGGGCGCTGAACCGTTCCAATCTGGACTTTCATCAACTCAATAGTGATGTGGTCCACTTGCACTGGATGTCATTTTTTATTGACTACCCCAGCTTTTTTCAGGCGATTCCTGACCATGTTCCCATCGTCTGGTCGTTTCACGATATGAACCCATTAACGGGCGGCTGTCATTACAGCGATGGCTGCAGTCGATTCCTTGTGGGATGCGGCAATTGTCCCCAGGTTTCAAGCTCCGGACCGCATGACGTTTCCTGGCATTCGTTTCGCGCCAAGCAAAAATCGCTGCGCAATAAAAAAATCCACATTGTGACACCGAATCGATGGCTGGCTGATCTGGCTCGCAACAGTGCCATTTTTCCGGCATTGACCGAATTTCACCTAATCCCGCTGGGACTCGATGAAGTCACCTTTCGTCCTGTCGATAAATTGGTCGCCCGCAAGGAACTCGGTTTGCCGGCAGACAAGCCATTGATTGCTTTTGGTGCGGAAGATGTGAACAACTACCGCAAGGGATTTCATCATCTGTTCGGTGCACTACGGCAAGTCCGCCGCTTGAACCCGGACGTGGAATGCCT
Organism: Pirellulaceae bacterium; assembly: GCA_031414755.1. Classification (GTDB taxonomy): domain Bacteria; phylum Planctomycetota; class Planctomycetia; order Pirellulales; family Pirellulaceae; genus CAJQPP01. The sequence goes on from JANNWJ010000057.1 coordinate 8,785, forward strand.
GGTGTTTGGAAATGGTAAATTGCCGGACAAGCGAAATTTACTGCCGCCGATTCACGAATTCGGTTACATCGACAATCCGGCAAGGCAACGCTTGATCTATTCGGCCGCCGATTTGTTTGTGTTGCCAAGTCGTGAAGACAATCAGCCCCAAACAGGCCTGGAAGCCATGGCTTGTGGCACACCCGTCGTGGCATTTCGCGCCGGCGGGATTCCTGAGTATGTACTCGATGGAGTAACCGGGTTCATTGCTCCCGTCGGTGACGAATCGGCTCTTGCCCGAAAAATCATCAGCTTGCTGGCCAACGATCAACTGCGACATACATTTGGCATCAATGCGCGCAACGTAATCGAACAAACCCACACTGCCGATCGGCAAGCACATGAGTACATGGAGCTTTACGGCAAGATCGTTTACAACGCATTGCCGATCGAACTGCAATCCCCCAAACCCGCTCGTCAGGCGGCTTGAGCCTCGTATCGAGCGCGGGCGTCCCCGCCCCCGCATTTGGTGTCTATGCGGGCATGCTGATGCGTGCGATGCGGGCGGGACGCCCGCGCTCCAGGCCCGCTAGCCACGCTCGATAATCATGGCGACAGCATTTCCGCCTCCCAGGCAGAGGCTGGCACAGCCCGATTTTTTGCCCGATGCTTTCAGGGCGTACATCAGGCTCACAAGCACACGAGCGCCGCTTGCTCCGATCGGGTGGCCGAGTGCGATACCGCCCCCATTGATATTGACGCGGTCCATCGATAAACCCAATTCGTTAACACATGCCACCATCTGTGACGCAAAAGCCTCGTTGATCTCGAACAGTTCGATATCGCCGATGTCGATTCCGCCTTTTTTGGCGGCGCCCCGAACGGCCTCGACCGGCGCGATAAACAAATCCCTTGGATCGGTGCCTGAGGTGTGACTGGCGACGATTCGGAATTTATCCCTGGCCGATGCTGCCATGGCTTCGTTGACGACGACAACGGCAGCGGCACCATCGTTGATCGTTGAAGCGTTGCCGGCAGTTACCGTTCCCTCGCGATCGAATACCGTTCGCAATGTGGCAAGCCCTTCGACGGTCGAATCAGTACGTGGGCCTTCGTCGGTATCGACGACAATGTTCCCTTTGCGATCCTTAATCGTGACCGCTGCAATTTCATCGCGAAACACGCCGTTAGCGATAGCCTTTGACGCACGTTGCTGGCTTCGTGCGGCAAATTCGTCTTGCATCTGGCGCGTCACGTTGAACTTTCGCCCAATGTGTTCCGCATGCATTCCCATGTGGCAACTTTCAAACGCGCAAGTCAACCCGTCAAACACCATTGCGTCGATCATCGAGATGTCACCCAGCTTAACTCCTTCGCGCAAGCCACGCGTCAAATGGGGCGCATTGCTCATGTTTTCCATTCCGCCGGCGACGATTGCCCGTGCATCGCCGCATCGAATCGCCTGTCCGGCCATCATCACGGCCTTGAGCCCCGAGCCGCAAACCTTGTTAATCGTCACGGCGGCAATGGTCGAAGGCATTCCCGCTTTGAGAGCCGCTTGTCGGGCCGGAGCCTGGCCAACCCCCGCTTGCAAGACGTTTCCCATAATGACCTCGTCGAACAGATCCATCGAAAGTTTCGATCGCTCGATGGCGGCTGCTACTGCAAATCCACCCAAATCGGTAGCTGTCAGGTTTTTGAAAGCACCACGAAACGAACCGATGGGAGTTCGGGCACCGGAAATGATAAACGCGCTGGTCATGGAAACTGAAACCTTTTGGGGGGTGGAAAAAAGACACGCCGAACGCCCCGGCAGTCAATAAGCGGCACTTCAGGCAGGCCGTCAATAAATTTATGCAGGAGTCACGGTCGCGTTGCTGGCACCTGGGTCCAATTGGGCCACGATGGACCGCTCAGTGCCGAGCGGAAACCCCGTCCGGAATCTCCCAATTTCCCGCTGATAATTTATCAACTCAGTGCGGGGAATGACCAGTGGGTACAACGATCTTCGAAGGCTTTCACAAATCGAAAAGCGCCCCCATGGACCAAAATAAACATCATTTCGTAGGATGTCCGGTTGATTCAAGATCCGCTAACCGGTGGCGAAAGGTGTTAATTGATGGGCATCGATATGCCTGAAGAACAGATAGCCAGCCAATCGGAACGGATCCTTGGATACCTGAATTTTTCCTCAGGTGCTGAGGATCTTACCGTCCTGGCACAACTCAACGAGTTGTTCGCGTGGCTTCAGGGCAACGCACCTCCCGACGACTCGACGCCTGTCTGGAAGCGATTGCAGCGGCATCTGGAACAACATCTTTCCCGCTTGTCCGAATCCAGCACAGCCTTGCGCGATTCGCAGCAGGCAGCACGCGTTATTGCCTTGACGTTCGAACATGTATTGCCCGTCTATTACGAACACCATCGCGATTTGCTGTTTCACAAAACCGCCGAGCAGCTCTTCAATGCCTTTTTTATCGGCCGTATTTTTGAAGTAGTTTTGCAGTTGCAAGGGAGTAACGATGATCCGGTCTCACTTGCGCTACTGGCGATCGATCAACTGAACGATTACATCGGACACCGACCCGTGGCCACACTGGAATCGCGCAAGCTGGAACCATACGAACACGAATGGGTCCGCCCGATACCACTTTACGTTCGTGGTGCCGGAGTCATTTTCGGCGAACAGGCCGAAGTGATTCAATCAGCGATTGACCACTTGAGTTCGACGAATTCGGATATTCGATTTTCTGCCCATTTCGATCCTGAATTGCTGGACGAACTGGCGCTGGACCCTCGTTCGTTCGATTTCGATCACCCGATTAACAAGCGTCCCAATTACCATTTCGGTCAATGGGACGAACGGCACATCGACGGAAAAGGGCACTTCCGCCGCTTCGTCATACATGGTGTAACGCTTGAATCACTTTGCCGACGGGTTTGGGAGAACAAAGGCGACATCCCACACGACCAACTGGTATATGAAGCGGGTGCCGTGCTCGCCGGGACGATTTTAATGTCATCCGGAATCAGTGGATGGGGGCCAGGTGCCTACGACTCGACGGTAACCCTAAATTTGCTTCTGCCAAAAATCGCCCGGTATCGAGACGAATTTTACGAAGACTTGCTTGCACGAACGCCCGCAGAACATCAGAAACGACTGGTCGAAGAAGCGGAATTACGTCAACAACCATTTGGGGCCGCGCGGCAACACCTGAACCTGGAACTGGCCAACTACCGGGCGTTTCAGATGATCCACGTGCATCTGTCATTGGTGTTTGCACGAATGGGATATGACGGTTCCGCCATGCAGCATGTGGATGTCCTTCCGGTGGCATCGACCCGAATGGCTTGTCAACTTGAGTGCATGCTTTACACGGGCAATCAATCCCTCGAAAGCGGAGATTTGGCAACGGCCTGCAATGCACTTCCCCGATTATTCGACTTGTTGCTGCGGGCAATCGATTGCGGTGCCCTGATCGATCCGTGGAACATTATCGGGTTCGATGCCAACTACGAACTTTTTCACGGAACCGGGAATACCGTTCACGACCATCGCGCTGAACAACTGATCGAACTGGTCGAACAGTTGTTTTGTTTTGCGTCAGCGATCTGGATTGCAGCCAAAGCCAACGACCAGCCGGACATCAGCGCACGGGTGCAGCATGAATTTCGCGAAATCTGCGACTGGTGGTTTCAGTTTGCAACACACGAAGTGGGTTCTATCGAGTCGTTTGACGCCAACGAAGTCTACGCGGCAACTGGAAAAGTTGCCGAACTCATTGGCCAATGGCAAAAAGCCGGCAGCGAACAGGGAGATCTCGAATTCTGGGCAGGTCATGCGTCGGCTTTCGATACTGATCGCGAATATGTGCTTGCCATCAACAGCCTGATTGATCGCGAAGATTATTCGACGTCAATGGCACTGTTGATCCATTGGCTCGGCAGCAGGATGCCGGAAACTGCTGTCCAGTCGATTAATGCCTTTCAAAGCCTGACGACAACCTGGCTAACAAGGCAAACGGGACAACTCGAAAATACCACCGACGATTCGGAATGGGCCCGACTGGCGATTGCAACCTGGAACCGGGTTCGAAAATTCTGCGATTATGCCGAAGCCAACGCCGGGGACTTGTGGAGCGTTCCCCAGTTTTCGTTGCAGTCTCCGGTCAATGTCGACGACGAGGATTCCGACGAGGAACCAGGCGAACTGGAAATTGATGGCGAGGATGAACGATTCCTTTCTGCTTACGAAGACATGGTATTTCGTGAAACAAGCGATGACGGATTCGAAGGCGCAATTTTTGAAGACGGGGACCAGGCCGGCTATGAACTGCAAGACGAATTGGAATCCATTCTTGAAAATCTCAAGTTCATCGACATCATTGTCGCTTGCCGGGCCGAAGCGACCTTGCTGATCAACGACTTGCTGACCAAATGCGATTCGGAAGAATCACGAAAGGTCGTTACCGCTGCGGCACCGACGATTTCCAACTGGTTTCAGCAAGCAAGCGACAATTGCGACTCGCTTGAAAAGCTCATCGAGTCGATCGACCAATTTACCTTGTCCGTGACGACTGGCTCGACGGAGTCGCTGGGTGAGTATGACCGTCAGCGATTATTCAAGGAAACACTGCTTGATCACGTCATGCATGCGTACGTCGAAACGTCTGCGGCGCGATTTTTGATGGGCTCAACCATATTCAGGTTAAGCATTGATCCCAGGGAGTTCCTTGCCGAATTCGACAAGGAAACCGTGTTCTGGATCCGCTCAATAGGTGCACTGTTGTCATCCGATCGTTCGGTGATTCGTGAATTGATGCCATCGTTTCTTGAACTACTCGTGGATTTGCCGTTGCTATACGTTCCACTTTCCCGCGGCGGGAATCCCAAACGAATTGCCCAGGTCCGTGTTCGTCAAGCCATGATTGGGCAACTCCTGGATTGTTTGCCTCGCATCGGACTGTTCACGGAAACCCGGGCCGTCTTGCACACCGCATTGACCATGGAACGGAACCAGTCCGTGCGGCAAGGCGCGGTGACAGAGTTTGATGAACTATTTCAGATCGGTTTTACCTCGATGGTTAACTCGCTGGTGCGTGCGGCCCGGAATACGGGCGGCTGCGGGCCCCAACCGGCCGACGACAGTCTCTCGATCGATCGATTGAAGTCGCCTGAAGGTGCAGAAAACCAGTTATTTGAAACTCTCGAATCACTTGCTGAGTCCATGTTGATGCTTTGGCTGGGCCACAGCCAGACGTTGCGATTGAGCGTTCTCGAAAAAGTTCGTGAAGATTCCGCCTGGAATTCTCTCGTCGAGTTCATTGATCAATTCGGCGAAACAATTTTCACCCAGCAATTCCTGAACCTGTCAAACATCCGCGCCATACTTCACCAGGGAGTCGACACCTGGCTGAGCCAATTGGAAGACGAGGAGGACGAGGAGACGTGTGGCTGGCATGTGATTGAAAAGATCCGGGCGGGATACCCGCGTCGCGAGGCGATCCGCCATTTGACCCTGGTACTGGAATCCGTCATCGAAAACTTCAATGAATACCGTGATTACAACTGCACTACAACCCAGTCGGACAACGGTCGGCAACTGCATTTCCTGCTGGACTTTTTGCGCTTGCGATGCCGGTATGATCAGGTTGCCTGGAACCTCAAACCAGTCATGTGGGCCCACGAAACACTGGTTCGCAATGGCTATCGTCGGGTCGCCCGATTGTGGCGAAAACTACTGGCCGAACGTGTTGAATCGGAGGCCGATCGACTGCTGTTGAATTTGCATCAACTGCAGGACAAGTATTCAATCCAGATGGCATCCGTCAGCCAGCGGTTAAATGAAAAGTTTCTTCATCCAATGCAAGTGGACCGGTTGCTGTCCCTTGTCCGGACTGCGATCAAGGACCCGAGTCAGCACGAATCGCAACGTGCGTTCGAGTTGATCGAACACTACGCCGAATCGTTAATGCGAATGCCCGCAGGTGCCGGTTTGGATGTTCCGAATTGGCTGCAGGCACTGGAACAGGAAGTCGACCAGGCGATTTCATCCGTCGACTTCGACCGCCGTGACGACGGCATGATCGGATACGATTTGCCCGGAATCGGCGAATTGCTTCGGCAACTCGACGAACTGCCAAAGCGCGTACCCTAGCTAACGGCAATTACCGGTCGGCAATCGGAATGTATTTTTGAGGGTCCGGTCCGATGTATTCGGCGCCGGGTCGAATCAGCTTGTTGTCTGCCCGCTGTTCAAAGATGTGGGCGCACCATCCTGTAATTCGCGAAAGCACAAAGATCGGCGTGAACATCAACGTCGGTATACCCATAAAATGGTAGGCCGATGCGCTGAAGAAATCGAGATTGGGAAACAGTTTCTTTTCGCGCCACATCACCTCAGCGACTCGCTCCGAAACGGGGTACAAAACCGTATCGCCAACATCCTCGCCGAGCTTTTTGGCAAAACCCCGGATGATTTCATGTCGTGGATCGGAAACAGTATAAACACGATGTCCAAATCCCATGATCAGCGTCTTCGTTGCGAGCATTTCCATGATGCCTGCTTCGGCGGCATCCGGCGAACTGAACTTTTCGATCAGCTCCATTGCCGCTTCGTTGGCACCGCCGTGCAGCGGTCCCCGCAACGTCCCGATAGCTCCAGCCACCGCTGAATAAATATCGGACAACGTGGCTGCACAAACACGTGCCGAAAACGTGGATGCGTTGAACTCATGTTCCGCGTAAAGGATCAGGGAAACATCCATCGCTTTTCGATGCGTTTCATTGGGCTTGCGACCGTGAAGGTTTTCCAGGAAGTAACCGGCCAGCGTCGATTCGGTTGATTTGAAATCGATAACCGTTCCGTCAATCGAGTAACGATGCCAGAATGTCAACATTGACGGCAAACAAGCCAGTAATCGTTCGGCAACTGCCATTTGTTTATCGAATGAACTTTCAGGTTCCAGGCAACCCAGCATCGACGTTCCGGTGCGCAAGACATCCATCGGGTGTGCGTCGGCCGGTATCGCCTTGAGCGTTTCCTGAAGTCCAGCAGGAAGTGACCGCAAGCCACTCAATCGTTTGCAAAAGGCGTCCAGTTCCGCCTGTTTCGGCAAATGTGCGTGCAACAACAGGAATGCGACTTCTTCAAAGCTCGCGTATGCGGCAAGGTCATTGATCGAATAACCACGGTAGTCGAGACCCTTGCCTTCGTGACCGACGGTACAAATCGCCGTTTTTCCGGCAACGACACCGGCGAGGCCTCCCGTCTTTTTTTTCGGTTGTGCTGTTTCGGTTGTGCTCATGAGATGGATTTCTTGATAAGATCGTCGATCGTTTTTTCGTAACGGTGATAATCAAGCACTTCGTACAACCGGTCACGAGTTTGCATCGTATCCAGACACTCGCGTTGTGACCCGTTTTCACGAATCGCATTGTATACTCTTTCCGCTGCCGCATTCATGGCCCGGAATGCGGAAAGCGGATACAGGATCATGGCAATCCCCAATTCAGCTAACTCTTCAACCGAAAGCAACGGTGACTTGCCGAACTCGGTCATGTTGGCAAGCACAGGAACATTCAGCACGCTCGTGAATGACCGATATTGCGCCGGCTCCATAACCGCTTCGGCAAAAATTGCATCGGCGCCTGCCTCGACATAACGATGGCTTCGCTCGATGGCGGACTCCATCCCTTCGCTGGCAAGGGCATCAGTTCGAGCCATGATCAGAAAATCGGGATCCGTTCTGGCGTCAACGGCAGCGTGAATTCGATCGACCATCTCGGACGTATCCACAAGCGCCTTGCCGGGGCGATGTCCGCAACGCTTTGCCGATTGCTGGTCCTCCATGTGCAAACCAGCGGCACCCGCCCGAATAAAACTCTGAACGGTCCGGCCAATGCTCAGTGCATGCCCCCAGCCGGTATCCGCATCAACAAGTAACGGAAGACCACAGCGCTCGGCGATTCGCTGGACGTCGGTCACCACGTCGTTCATCGTTGTGACACCAAGATCCGGAATTCCGAACGAAGCATTCGCTACGCCGGCACCGGATAAATAGAGAGCCCGAAACCCGGCTTGTTCGGCCATCAGGGCACAATAGGCGTTTATCGTTCCAACAATCTGCAATGGTCGTTCTTCGGATAGCGCCTGTCGCAATCGGGTTCCGGCGGACATGTTCAGGCTCTTGGGATTTGTTTCGGGTTTTCCCGGCTCAAACCGGGATTTATGGTGTTTTCGAATAGTGTGGCTTGTACTTGCCAGTCCAGACAAGGGCACATTCCGTATGCGACGTAATGTTCTTTTGATCAAATCAAGTCTGGTTTTCGAAAGGAGGGCTCACGATTGTCGATTCGCCCGAAACCCGACAAAGCTTGCGGCGATGTCGAACGAAATCCGGGCATTGGCCAGGCGAAAACCTGATTCTGTCCTACAAATTCCCTTACATTTTTTGCGGTTTTACGTTAATTTCTAGGAAGGCCGAGATTCGCCATTCGATTCGGGTCCTCTCCAAAATCCCCGGGTCGGGGCAACTGCGGACTTTCAACAACTATCATATTCCCGGTGCCGATCCATGCCAACTGCCACGAATTCCCGAATTGACTTCATCGCTAACGGAAAATTCAACGACTCCATCCTTCGCAACGTCACGGTGGCTCGACTGTACCAGGACAGTATTTTGCACGACAACGGTGTAATCACTTCAGCGGGCGGCATTGCAACTTCATCAGGTGAGAAAACCGGGCGATCCCCCAAAGACAAACGAGTGATTGATCAACCATCGGTTCACAACGACGTTTGGTGGGGAAATGTCAACATCCCGATGTCCGAGGATTCATTTCAAAAGCTGCGTGAGCTTGCTATCGATTTCCTCGAAAACTGCCCGCGACTCTACGTCCTGGATGGTTTTGCAGGATGGGATCCGGACAACCGTTTGAAAGTTCGCATCATCTGTTCCAGGCCGTATCATGCCTTGTTTATGCACAACATGTTAATCCGCCCGACGACTGCGGAACTGGCCAGCTTCGGCACTCCCGATTACGTCATTTACAACGCGGGACAACAACCCGCTGATACGACAATCGATGGCGTGGCGAACAAGGCTTCTGTTTCGCTCAATTTCGACGCTGGCGAAATGGTGATCCTCGGCACGGAATATGCCGGCGAAATGAAAAAAGGTGTCTTTACAATCATGAATTATCTGATGCCCAAAAAAGGCGTCCTGTCAATGCACTGCTCGGCCAACGAAGGACCGGGGGGGGACGTCTCCCTGTTCTTTGGCCTCTCCGGTACCGGAAAAACAACCTTGTCCGCCGACCCGAAACGAGCCTTGATTGGCGACGACGAACACTGCTGGAACGACAAGGGCGTTTTCAATATTGAAGGAGGCTGTTATGCCAAGTGCATTGGATTATCCCAGGACAAGGAACCACAGATTTTCGACGCGATTCGGTTTGGGGCCGTTTTGGAAAATACGATCCAGGATCCCGTCAATCATGTAGTTGACTACAACGACGGATCGCTTACCGAAAACACGCGCTGCTCCTACCCCATCGAGTTTATCGGCAACGCCAAGACTCCCTGCGTCGGCGGACACCCGCAAAACATTGTCTTTTTGACCTGTGATGCCTTTGGCGTTCTTCCGCCCGTGAGCCGATTGACACCTGCGCAGGCCATGTATCATTTCATTAGCGGCTACACAGCGAAAGTCGCGGGAACCGAAATGGGAGTAACGGAACCTGAAGCGACTTTCTCTGCCTGTTTCGGTGCAGCATTCCTCGTTTGGCATCCCACGAAATATGCGGAACAACTTGCCAGGAAGATCAGCGAGCATGGATCGTCGGTCTGGTTGATCAATACGGGCTGGAGCGGCGGTCCCTACGGAACGGGTTCCAGGATCTCACTCAAATACACCCGGGCGATTATCAACGCCATTCACGATGGCAGCCTTCACAACGTTCCGTTCGATAGCGATCCGATTTTCAACATTGCAACTCCCCGTTTCTGCAACGGAGTTCCTGCCGATATCCTGACACCGCAGAAAACCTGGCCGGACCCCTTTGCGTTTGACAAGGCGGCCCGCGAACTCGTCGCCAAATTCCAAAAGAATTTTGAAAAATATGCTGATGTCGCCAGTGCCGAAATTAAAAGTGCCGCTCCAGTCATCGGCTAGGAAACATATTCCGACAATCACTGCGAAGGACCGAATGTGAATCAAGACGAATCCATGGAAGATCGTTTGCAAGCCATCATTAGCAATCCAAGCTATCGGCTGGCCTATCTTGATTGGGATTTTATCACCCGCGAGGACTTGCGGCCCCTGCGGCTCGAACTGGAATTGCTCAAACCGCAGATGTTGCTGGAAGCGCGAGGGATAAAATCGACCGTCGTTGTCTTTGGCGGAACCCAAATCGTCCCGCGCGAGGAGTCGGACGCAGCGCTGGCAACGGCAAAAGCCGCTGCGCACGAGTCGCCTGACGACAAGCTTGCGAAACGAAATCTGGAAATCGCCAAAAACGTTTCAGAAAATTCCCGCTTCTACGACGAGTGTCGTGAATTTTCCAGAATCGTTTCGACTTACGCCCGCAACAATTTCGGTGAGTTTGTGATCAAGACCGGTGGCGGTCCGGGAATTATGGAAGCAGGTAACCGGGGAGCTTACGACGCCGGTGCTGACTCAATCGGATTGAACGTGATTTTGCCGTTCGAACAAGTTCCCAACGCCTATATCACGCCCGGTCTTTGTTTTCAGTTCAATTATTTTTCAATTCGACAAATGCACTTTCTCCTCAGGGCCAAAGCCCTTGTTTGTTTCCCTGGCGGATACGGAACGCTTGACGAGTTGTTCACCACTTTAACTCTCCGTCAAACCGGCAGAATGCAAGACGTTCCGATCGTCATGTACGGCCGCGAGTATTGGTCCAACGTTATCAATTTCAGGTATCTTGCCGATCAAGGGGTCATTCGCGACGAACATATTGATTTATTTCATTACGCGGAAACCCCTCAGGAAGCATGGGAACTCATCAGCAGATTTCATGGTATCGCGTGAACGCACTTGCATCCTTCAGGTCAAGTATTCCAATGACTACCGGTTAAAAAAACAGGTGCTGTTCGACGCTTTTGGCTTAACGGAATGAATTCACAACCGAATCGGAATAATCGCCGATACGATTCGGTGACATGCGCCCTGCAATGTCAAAAAATCGTTAGATTCGATTTCCCGAATTGTCCATCATCGGCCTTCGAAATCCAAATTCCCGGAATTCGCGCTCTGGACTTCGTCAATGTGCCTGCATTCGCTCCTGTCGCCATTGAACTTCACACGCACCCGGGAACGCCATGTCGATCAACTGTTCAGAAACCAGGGGGGCGACGTCCGTTCGATCTTCGGAAATCATTAACGCGTTATCAATGGCATTGGACCTGACCGAAGGGCAGCCAGCGGGCCACGTCGCTTTTCACTCTGGTGAAAAGGCCGTCCGGACATATACGTGGCGTCGTTGACTGACGTATTCAGCGCCACACGAGCGGATGCCAATTTGGGACCGGGAACCACCGATCAAATCCGTTTCGGTTCGCGAAGGGTTTTTTCGTTTTCGACGTTGCCCGTATTGATCGTCGTGCCCGGTTCGAACAGCATCAAGTGAACTTCGTCCCGGGCGACGGGGCGATGCTCGACGCCGCGGGGAACAACAATCATCTCGCCTGGGTTCAGGACTTCTACCCGATCGCGAAATTCGATCGTCAGGATTCCTGAAAGAACGTAAAACAACTCGTCCTCGTTTTCGTGCTGGTGCCAAACGAACTCGCCAAGCAACTTGGCGAGCATGACCTTTTGGCCATTCAACTCGGCGACGATGTGCGGATCCCAGTGTTCGGTAATTGCGTCAAGCTTTTTCGAAACTGTGATCTTTTGCATTGCGGCCGGTCAATTGTTTGACAGATATACTCGGTTCAATTGTCAATAGTTTCCAAATGAAACTACTCAACAACTGTCAGGCTCTTGACGAACGTTTCAAAGCGTTTGGCGTTCGCTTGGACCGTATTGGCGTCGCCATAAAACTTGATGAAGTACATTCCGGCGTTTTCTGTTTCAACAATAGCCGCGAGCATGCGATAGTTTTCCCGGATGATTGGCGGCGATGATGGTCCGCCTGGGCGATCGGCATAGGAACCATTCAAGTCGACCACATGGACCTTCATTCCGGAAACTTCCACCACTACAGCAGTTTCTTCACTCTCAGGGCCCCCGCCTGGTTGTGAAAACTGACCTTTCCAGCGATCGATGTTCCCCTCGACTCCGCCCCCCGATTGCATGATGGTCAAACGGCCATCACTTTCATCGCCATCAGCTTTTGGAATAGAAAACTCGGCTTCGATCATGTTGAATTTTGGCTCGACCGACTTCCAGGCGACGGGAGCCATCATTTGCAGGGCCCCATCGGCCAATTCCAGAGCCACAGTTTCCTCAGCCACTTCCTGTTTGGATTCATCAGCATTATCCTGGGCACTGACGATTCCAGTAAATATCCCGGACAGTGCCGCAAAAACTGTAAATGCCCTGACAAAATTCGTGCGTTTCATTTCTAGTTCCTGTAAGCGTAATTGATTGCATGTGTTGGTTTAAAGCGTAAGTAAATCGCTGAATTCATTAAAATCGCTGAATTGATTATATCGCAATTCCGGCTAAATGCCGCCCTGGATGCGCAAAACGTAAAACAAGGCGAGCGGGGGCGGATTCTACAAGTTCGGGAAAAACGGACGTCGACTGTCTGCTGCTCGTATTTTGCCGAATCGAACTGGTAAAATCGAATTACCAAAGTGAAACGTATCATCAATCGCGAATTGCCGTCGCGGCCTTCATTTCCCGAACAAAAGTGCCCAACGTTCGGTGAATTTCTTCCGACTGGGTCAAATTCTCCGCGATCCGTTGGACAATCGCTGATCCGCAGATCACGCCTCGAGCACCGCAACGCAATGCATCCGCGACATGTGAGGTTCGGCTTATTCCAAAACCGAGCAATGCTGGCGCTGCACCGGCGTCAGTTAGTTGTTCCAGAATTGTGTTTACTGGTCGACCTGCCGCAACCGATGTACCCGTGACACCGGCTCGTGATAACAAATAGGTATATCCGCGGCCTAATTCGGCGATTTGACGAACATCGTCTTGACCGGCATTAGGGGGGCAAACGAGAACGGGAGCAATTCCATTTTCGATTGCGGCATGACAAAACGGACGGCATTCAATCAGCGGGGCATCGGCGATTAGCACTGAGTCGATCTGCGCATCGGCACACGTTTTATAAAACGAATCGATCCCCATCGCGTGGACGATATTAGCGTAGACCAGCAAGCCGATGGGTGTCCTGGTATCCGACTGTCGGAACTGAGCGATTAATTCAAAACATTTTCGCGGATTTACATCGCAGTCGAGCGCTCGTTTCATTGCGGCCTGAATGACGGGCCCATCGGCCAGCGGATCAGAAAACGGAAACCCAAGTTCAAGCATGTCCGACCCGTTGTTGACCAGCGTATGCATCAGGGCAAGCGAAACGTCAGGCGCTGGATCGCCGATCACAAGAAACGCAACAAACGCCCCTTGTTGGGCCGATTCAAGCTCGGCGAATCGCCTTGCATACCGGTTCATTGAAGCGCCTTACGTTGCTGCAAAGCGCTGTCAACCGTAAATATGTCCTTGTCACCCCGACCACTCAGATTAACCAGCATCAATTGCGGCTTTTTCGGTTCCTGCCGCGCAATTTTCGTCGCATAGGCAATCGCGTGCGCCGATTCGAGCGCTGGAATGATTCCTTCGGATCGAGCCAACTCGGCAAACGAATCCAGCGCCTCGGCATCGGTGACAGCGACGTATTGGGCTCGTCCAATACTTTTCAAATACGCATGCTCCGGACCGACCGACGGAAAATCAAGACCGGCAGAGATGCTTTGCGACTCCTCGATTTGACCCCATTGATCCTGCATCAGGAAACTTTTCATTCCAAAAAATATCCCTTCGCGCCCTTCCGTCAAGGGAGCACCGTGTTTTCCCGTCTCAATCCCTTCCCCGGCTGGTTCAACACCGATAAGCCTGACCGATTCGTCATCAATAAAATCCGCAAACATTCCGATGGCATTCGAACCACCTCCCACACAGGCGATGACCGAGTTTGGCAATCGTCCGGTTGCTGCAAGGACTTGCTGGCGTGCTTCACGTCCTATCATTCTCTGAAATTCACGAACCATGGTTGGAAAGGGATGGGGCCCGGCGGCGGTTCCCAACATGTAATGGGCAATTTCGTAGGACGCCGTCCAGTCGCGCAGTGCCTCATTGCAAGCGTCCTTGAGCGTAGCGCTGCCACTTTCCACGGGAATGACCTCGGCCCCCATCAGTTTCATTCTGAACACATTGGGCGATTGTCGCTGAATGTCCCGCGCACCCATATAGATTCGACATTTGAGTTTCAACAGAGCACACGCCAAGGCAACCGCAACACCATGTTGTCCCGCGCCCGTTTCCGCGATTACTTCGGACTTGCCCATTCGCAAAGTCAACAGGGCCTGGCCCAATACCTGATTGGTTTTGTGCGCTCCACCATGCAACAAATCCTCGCGCTTCAGCCATATTTCTGTTGCCGTGCCGGAAACCAGGTTGCGACAACGGGTTAACGGTGTCGGGCGACCGGCATACTCCTGCAACAGCCTGTCGAATTCCTTTTGAAACAACGGATCGGCTTGCGCATCAATAAACGCATCCTCAAGCTGATCCAGAGCCGGGATCAATATCTGAGGCACAAATTGCCCGCCGTACGATCCAAAATACGAATTTAATTTCGCCATGTTGCTAACTAATACACCCTGATCCTTTTGAACAGTTCGCGAATTAACTCAGGCGATTTCTTTCCAGGGATCGATTCGAGTGAAGAATTGAAGTCGAGTCCCGCCGCTCGCAAATCCAGTGCAGAACTGACATTATCAAAATTAAGCCCTCCCGCGATCATCATTTTGTCACGATTCCGCCGGGGCAATTGTTTCCAGTCAAAACACGTTCCCGTGCCTCCTGCCGCCGCCGCAGTTTGGTGGTCAACGACCATTCGATCAATACCGGAAGTAAAGAATTCGTCAGCCATATCAAGTTGATTCACTGATAGCGCCTTCCAAACCCGGATCGTCGACGGGAGCGTCTGGACGAGTTGTTTCGCGAATTCGGCATCCTCAACTCCGTGCAATTGAACGACATTCAGAAGCACCTCGTGAATCGCTTCCTCAATAAATTCGATCGATTGATTCTGAAAAACGCCGACTCGAACAAGACGAGTCGCATCAAGAATTTCGCGAGCCTCGTCAAATGAAACGCAGCGCGGTGAATTCTCCGCAAAAATCACTCCCCCATAAACAGCCCCCGCATCGTCAGCGGCTTTGGCGGAATTAACATCCGTCAATCCGCAGACCTTGTGATCGCCAAATATCAAACTCTTGACGGCAGCATGCAAGTCGGTCGTTGCCATCAGGGAACTTCCAACCAGAAATCCATTGGCGACATGGCTGTTGTCGCGTAACTGGTAATTAGCGTCATATCCCGACTCACTGACAACAAGCACATCTTTGGGCAACCCCTCGGCAAGCGTCACCGTCGTCGAAAGATCAATCGACATATCGCGAAGATTCCGGTTGTTGATCCCGACAATGCGAGCACCCAGTCGTATTGCCCTTGCCTGTTCGATTGAATTTGAAACCTCGGTCAGGACGCCCATCCCGAGTTCATTGGCGAGTTGAGCCAATGATCGAAACTGTTCGTTATCGAGAATCGAAAGCATCAGGAGGATGGCATCGGCTCCAAAATATCGCGCGGCGAAAACTTGCCAACGGTCAATGAAAAAGTCCTTGCAAAGCAATGGTTGAGGGGCAATTTTGCGAATCTCGCTTAAAAACTCCAGTGATCCATGAAAGTACTCCGGTTCGGTCAGCACCGAAATCGCTGACGCAAAGCGGGAATACTCCAAAGCGATTGCGCGTAAATCAAAATCGGGACGAATCAGGCCTTTCGATGGAGAAGCCTTTTTGCACTCAAGAATAAATGCTGGCCGCACCGCGCGCAACGCCCCGAGAAAGTCACGATCGGACTTTGGCAAATCTTGTTGCAGCATCTCAAGCGGCCATCGTTGCTTTTGTTCAATGAGTTGTCTTTGTTTCGCCGCGACAATTTCCTGCAAAATAGTGGCCATCTTATTGTCCCTGCGCCAATCGATTTACCAATTTGCCAGGTTGTCCGTCCAGCAGAACACTCATGCCGCGCTGGAAATTGTCACGCAAGTCATCGTGCCCAAATAACTTTAATACCATGGCAACGTTCAGGCAAACCGCCACATTCTCGGCTTCCGCTCCTTGTCCGTTGAGGACCTTGCTGGAACGTTGATGGCTGCCAACGGCATCGTGGCAAACAAGTTGTTCAAGCAAAAACCGTTTCGCCCCAAATTCCTCAGGGGCAATTTCAAATTCGTTCAAGCTTCCATCCAGGATCTGCACAACTTGCGACGTACCATGCACGGCAACTTCATCCACTCCACTTCCATAAACCACAAATCCCTGCTGACATCCCAGAGCTTGCAACGACCTGGCCATCGGTACCAGTAACTTCGGATCAGCGACACCCAGCAGAATTCGATCGGGCCGCGAGGGATTTACCAGCGGCCCCAGCAAATTGAAAATCGTCCGGACTTTGAGTGCGGTCCGGACGGAGGCGGCGTGTCGCAATCCGGAATGATAGCGCGGCGCATACAGAAAACAGATACCATGCGAGTCAACTTGCTGGCGACTTTGGGCCGGTTCAATCTCGAATGGAACTTGCAACGATTCCAGCAAGTCGAACGACCCGGAACAACTTGTGATGGAACGGTTTCCGTGTTTGACGATCTTGCAACCGCACGCCGCAGCCGTAATGGCGGCGATGGTTGAAAGGTTAATTGTGTTGTGTCCATCTCCGCCGGTGCCCACGACGTCGGCAAATTCAAAATCCGGACGTGGAAAGGGAGTTGCAGATTCAATCAAAGCTCTTGCGGCACCAATTAATTCATCGTTGGTTTGCCCGCGAACCATGATCGCCGAAACGGCGGCTGCCAGCAAAACCGGTTCGATTTCGCCGCACACGACTCCGCAGAAGAATTCATGCGATTGCTCAATCGACCAACACTTGCCATCAAGAATCGGTTGCAATAACTGTCGGGTTCGGTCGGACATAGTCGGTTGCAGTTTTTTTTGCGGTCAAATTTGGTGAATTTTCGTGGAACCTGTCAGATTCACAGGGGATCGATCGCAAGCGGGATTTCGGCGATCGATTGGCGCATTTTGACTTACTCCAGCGCCCATTCAATGGTCTTTTGCAACAAGCTGCTCCCGTGAGGAGTCATGATGGACTCAGGATGAAACTGAAAACCACAAACCCTGTCCCGCTGGTTCGCAACTGCCATGACCGTTTCATTCATTGTTGCGATCACCTCCAGTCCCGCCGGGATCCTCGTACCCGCCAGCGAATGGTAGCGGGCCACTTGTAATGGCGACGGTAAGCCGGCAAACATCCGCTCGCCACAATGCTGGATCAACGAATGCTTGCCGTGAAAGACTTCATTGGCACTTCCCACTTCACCACCATAAGCATTGATGATCGCCTGATGACCCAGGCAAATTCCAATCACAGGCACGCGTCCCAGCACCTTTACGATAAGTTCCGGCATACAACCGGCGTCGGAAGGGTGCCCGGGCCCCGGCGACAAAACAAGAATCGATTTGTCGCGATCAAGCCGGTCGGCAACAATATCGGCTGGCACACTATTGCGATAAACCGTCACCTGAAATCCATCCGACCGGAATTGATCGACCAGATTGTAAGTGAACGAGTCAAAGTTATCCAACAATACGATATGGGACGCCATACAATGCCGCTGTTAATGATTTAATGTCTTCCGTCAATAAGAGTTTAGGACGACCGGTCAGAACGGGACGTACCTATCGATCTCCGTTGGATTGACTTGCTTGCCGAATCGCTGCGAGTACCGCAGCCGCCTTGTTAAGTGTTTCTTCTGTTTCCAGTTCCGGAACCGAGTCATAGACGACACCGGCACCGGCCTGGATTTTCGCCATTCCATCGATCACCAGCGCCGACCGGATCACGATGCACGTTTCCATATCACCGTTACCGAGCAAATATCCAATCGCTCCTCCGTAGCTGTCACGGCGAACGCCTTCCAGTTCACGAATCAACTGCATGGCACGGACTTTCGGTGCACCCGTCAGCGTTCCCATATTCATGCAGGCTTGCCATGCGTGCAATGCATCGAGTCCATTTCGCAAACGACCCACCACCCGGGAAACCAGGTGCATCACGTGACTATAGCGATCCACTTTCAGCAATTGCCCAACGTGTCGCGTTCCCGCTTCGCAGATTCTCGCCAAATCGTTTCGCGCCAGATCGACAAGCATTAGATGCTCGGCCATTTCCTTGCTGTCTGTTCGCAATTCCAGTTCGATTCGACTATCAAGATCCGGATTGATCGATCCATCGCTGTTTTTTCCACGACGCCGTGTACCGGCAATCGGACAAACTTCGACCGTTCGATCGCTGGCGGAAAATCGCAGTGCCATCTCGGGAGAAGCGCCAAACAATATGAATTCCGGGTCGCTCATGAAAAACATGTAGGGACTTGGATTAAGTTTTCGCAACTG
The DNA here is from genome assembly GCA_031414755.1 of Pirellulaceae bacterium. Classification (GTDB taxonomy): domain Bacteria; phylum Planctomycetota; class Planctomycetia; order Pirellulales; family Pirellulaceae; genus CAJQPP01. Next base: position 27,485 of record JANNWJ010000057.1, read on the forward strand.
GCGATAGGCACGAAGTGGGGAAGGACACTTCATGCGAAAAAACCGCGACGGAACAATCTGAAAAACGTCTCCCTTGAGAATATGCGCTTTGAGCCGAACAACAATCGACGCAAACTCTTCGTCTGATTTGTTTGCTACGTATTCGTCGTTTGACGGCATGGTTGGTGGCAGGTCGACGAGGTTGAGATGCCGGCATTTCCCGGCAACATCCGCCAACTCTGCTTCGAGCACGGTTCGGCCTCCACGATGCTCTTGCGAATAAAAGTAGCTGCCGATTAATTGCCCGGAACGCTTTTGGTGGTCCAGGTGCAACAATTGCTCAGCCACATAAAAGACGTAGTTGGGGCAGTCACCGGCTCCGGCCAATTCGGGGAGCGATTCAAAACATTCGACAAGGTCGTAACTAAACAACCCCCCAATAAACAATGCTTCGTTCACTGTTGAATTTACATTTACGATTTTCCGGATCTCGCGAATCGGTTCCAGCACGCCAGGAGCAACAAGCCGTTGGTCTTCGTCGAGCGTCGATTCCGCCGGTGCGAATTTAACCGAAAACTCACCAAATGTCTTTTCGTCGGGCTCTTGATTCACTTGTACGTCAAATCGAAGTGCCAGACAATTGACGAGTCTCGCGCCGTTTTCGGTTATGGCGGTCACCGTGACTCGATTGCCAACGCAGCGAATCTCGACAGCCCTTTTGACAAGGAGAAAACTGTTCAAGTGACGTTTGCTGTCGATTTCCGCCGACTCCAAAAGCAAGCCGCCCGGACGGCCACCCATCAAGTGGTGAAACAATAACACAGGATCCTGGTATTCCACGGTGTGCGTCACAGATTCCAGTTGAACCATGCTGGTCATTGACAACGATACGGGTGTGTGGAATGAAGGTAAGTGAGTTGTCCGATTCTAATTGAAAATAGTCCAAAAGTATCCGGGGGTTTGAATGCCGCGTTTGTATCAGGTTGACGCCTTTACCGACTCACCGTTCGCCGGCAACCCGGCAGCCATATGCTTGCTCGACAAAGCGGCCGATGAATCATGGATGCAACATGTGGCAGCAGAAATGAATCTGGCCGAAACAGCGTTTACTTACCCGATCGGCCAGCATCGGTTTCACTTGCGCTGGTTTACGCCGATTGTCGAAGTCGAATTGTGTGGTCATGCGACGTTGGCGACATCACACATCCTTTGGGAAACAGGAATCGTTCCGGAAGATCAGACATGCATTTACCAGTCGTTGAGTGGTGAACTTCGCGCAAACAAATTTGAACACTTGATCGAACTGGATCTCCCGGCAGCAGCGACGCGCGAACTGCCCCCGCCAGCGGGATTACTCGATGCGCTTGGGATAGTGGCAGATTTTGTGGGCTTGTCGACGTACGACTGGCTGGTCGTTGTTTCCTCGATGGAATCTGTTCGCCAAATGAAACCGCAAATGGACGGCCTCCGGCAACTCGGCGTTCGAGGCGTAATCGTAACGGCCGCTGATGAATCGGGCACCTACGATTTCATTTCACGTTACTTTGCTCCAGGGGCAGGCATCGATGAAGACCCGGTGACCGGCTCGGCTCATTGTGCACTCGGTCCCTGGTGGCAACAAAAGACCGGCAAGTCCGATTTCCGGGCGTATCAGGCATCGCAACGCGGCGGAGAAATACAGGTTTTGGTCCGTGGAAAACGTGTACTGTTGCGCGGCAGTGCCGTCACCATCCTTGCCGGCGAATTGTTCGTTTAATTAGCAGGCAGGGCCAAACCGGCATGACAATTCAATTCTAACAGCCTCAGAATACGTGTGGCGATGTCCACTCCCGTTGCTTTTGCCAGATGCAGCCAGCCCGGAACTCCGTTGACTTCGATGATGTACGGATTACCTTGACCGTCGTAAAGCAAGTCGACTCCGGCGATTAATGAGCGGGTCGCCCTTGCAGAACAAACCGCCAGGCTTCGTTCCGAATCCGTTGCTTGCCAGGCACGGCATTCGGCACCCCGACTTGCGTTGGTTCGCCAATCATCGTTGTTGTACCGCCGCATCGCAAACACTTCGTCACCCACAACGAGCAGTCGTGTATCGAATCCGGCATGCTGGATGAATCGTTGTTGATAGACGATCCCTCCGAGATTGAGGATTGCCCGAAACGTGCGTTGTGCCAACTCGGGATCGGAGACTCGCACGATTCCTCGGCCTTCTCCACCAAAAACAGGTTTGATAACCGTATCGGCTCCCAATGTTTCAAACGCACTCATCGCGTCTTCATGTCGTTGACAGACGATCGTCTCAGGAACGGGTAATCCGGATTCTTTCAATAGTGCCAGTGAAAGGTACTTGTCGATAGCGATTTCCAGCGACCGCGGCGAATTGACAACCATCAGGCCGTTGCTGGCCATTCGGGAAAGCAAGTTCATTTGAAAGATCACTTGTTCCAATGAACCGACAGGCATGCCGCGGACAATCACTGCGTCGGGCTGGACGTTGTCTGCACCGGCGAATTCCTTAGATCCGACAATACCCAGCAATTGTCGCCATTCGACAAATACCACTTGGTGCTGCCCACTCGCCGCAGCGACCAATTCCGTCATTGACCAATTGGGTTGATTCCCAAGTACGGCAATTTTCATGCTTCATCCCGGTCAGAAGGGGGTCGTCGTGCTTCCATAGCCGAATTTTTCAAAGAATTCGTTCATTCATTAACGTTTTGTCGTTTGCCAAAATTGCCGTTCACTTTCGTTTTTTCCCCGGATCAAGCTCCAGGGCAAACAGGAATGGCCAATTGTCGGGCCTTTTTGGTAGTAGTGGTTTTGGAAAATGCTATCTTCCGATTGGGGGTGCTGGGTCGCAAGCCCACGAAATTGACAGCATTTCAACAAGCGCTTCATCCGAATATCGCTTTGCAAATCGGACGCGATTTGATAGTTAACCTTCTGGATGAAAGGTGCTGCCGACTCATTCCGGCGAATTGACCTTGAAACTCCACCGTTCCCGTTCGCTTTCCCGTTATTTGCCGATTGGACTACGATGTTTGATTGCCAAAACTGTTCCCTGGCGTCCATAACTTTTCTGATTCAGGTACTTGGATTGGTGGTAGCGGTCAGCTTTCGACTCCGTTCGCAAACAAGCTTTGCCAATCTTTCCGGATTGATGCTCGGAATTATGATGATGGCGGTTTCTTCGGTTATCTGCTTGTTCATTGACCCTTCACTGGGCACCGTTCAGGGAGTAACACTGGTCGCCGTAGCGATAGGTACGACCATAAACTTTGGCGATCGCCAGACCGTGACGTTTTAGAACCTGGTTCGAGATTTCATGCTTTAATCAGGTATTGAAAAAAATCGGATCGGACGCGGGATCCCAAACCATCAACGTATCGTTAGTGTTTGCGTGTTCGGAAGAGTCGAACAGCTTTGATTGCAACCGGCTGCTTGCTGGTACAATTGTTTAGCAACGTATTTTCGCGAAGATCGCTAAAATCGAAAAAAAACTGCCTGATCCTGCCCTGAGTTGTCCGAAAACAAATACGGGTTCGACCGACAGGTCAACCGTGGGGGGAGAATCTGATTCACAAGGCATTTGCCTTGCAAGACCGTTCAACGTTTGCGGTCGTCTGTCCTCATGGTGCCATCGGTACCGAATCTGACTGTCTGAATCCGCCAATTGCCCATCGGCACGCTCGGCGCAGATCGGGCGTCTTACGAATACAGTTAGCAACTGACCGGCTTTCGGCAAGCGATTTGACCCTGTGTCGAAACGTTTCAGGTTAGTTTGCAAATGGTCAACGCAATTTTCTCAGGAGGGAAACATGCGACGTTTGATACTGGGAGTCGTGGTTGCTGCGGCAACTTTGATCCCGAACTTCGCAATGGCGGACGATCATGCCATCGCTCGCCACATCATGTCCAAGCTGCAGTTGGAACAACAACGCGGCTCGTTAAAAGGGTTTCATGTCGACATGCGTGTCGATCAAGGAACTGTTTGGTACAAGGGGTTTGTCGAGAATCAGTCTCAAAAAGATTTGATACTGCGAACGGCTCAACAAGCTCAAAGCCTCGGTGTTGTCCAGGTGGTGGACGACATTACAATTCAATCGAGCCAGCCAGAGGCTCAACAAACGGCGTTTTATCAGGAAGCCAATTCACCTCAGGCCAATCAGCCTCGGATGAATATTCCTTCGCCACAGTACGCACCAGCTCAATACAGCAACAATGCTGGAGTTCAGGGCCCTCCCATGGCTATGAACGCTGGTTCCAACATGCCGACTGGTGGTGACTCTGCCAATTTGCCGGCTTACTCGTGGCCAAGTTACGCTGCCCATCCGAACTACGCTGCGGTAACCTACCCCGGCCAGTATTCGGCTTCGGCATGGCCATACATCGGTCCATTTTATCCTTACCCCCAAGTCCCATTGGGATGGCGTAAAGTCACCCTTGAATGGGACGACGGCTGGTGGTGGTTGGATTTCAACAACCGTTAGTCGAAACGAATAAAATCGTTGACCTCAAAAAACCCGTGTCGGACTTATGTCCGCCCCGGGTTTTTCTGTTTTTCATGATCGAATGGTTTCCGCTGAACTTGATCGACGAATCAAATCACGTCAACAAAAGTGATTGCACACTCCGCCAGCAATAGCCCGAAAAAGCGGAATCACTGGAATTACCCGAAAGTTCATCACAGATTAACACGATAAGAATTGAGAATAGTACATGGACCAACAAGGGTACTTAGCAATGGCACGTAAAAAGTTTGTTTTGTTGATGGCCGCGATAGCCACCATGGGACCAGTCCTGACCGGCTGTATTCCCGTGATGCCATTCAAACACAAAAGCTATGAAGACAAATTTTATGTACACGAGCGTTACGCCCGAGTACCCATCCTTGGACCTTTGACCGCCGGTGGTCCGGTAACCGCTCTCGATCCTCCTTCGGATGACGAAGTGTGGTGGGCGCTGGAACGAGCTCGCCCTGTGCAAGGTGGCTTCCCGTTCCTGCACGAAACTCAGCGAAACAATGTTCGAATGGTAAAAGACAAGATCGCAGACTACATTGATCCGCCTCGAGTTATTCCCATGATTGGACCGGCACAGTTGCATCACGCACACTACAAGTGCACGATCTACATGAGCGAACGAACAATCGTCGGCTGGCCATATCGCCACATGCTCGAAGATGAAGATGTTGTCGAAGTCATCTACATCGACCACAACCACTTCCATATGGTTGGAAATGTCGACGCCGGACCTTCCGGACAATATTAGGACAATCCGGTCAATTGGCCGAAACCCGAACGTGAATCAAATGCCACAAGCCGCGAGCAAAAAACTCGCGGCTTGTTTCGTGTTTGCCCGAGGGTCTGAGCCTCTCGACGGTGCCATTCGCGGAAAGTGTCGTTGGTGGATTCAAGCGACTTTCTATTCAGGTGTTGGGTCGATCAGACTGATGCCAGTTGATCGACTTCGTCCGCCAAGCGCTTGCGCGCGACGTGCAATCGACGCTTGATCGTACCGATTGGTGCGTCGAAGTCGACGGCCATTTGAGCCAACGACTGACCACGGACATAAAATGCTTCCAGCGTTTCGCGGTCCATGTTTCGCAATCGCGCCAGTCCTCCGTGAACCTGGTCGGCTTGTTCCCGGTCAAGGATGGCCCGGTCGGGCGCATTTTCGCACAGGACAGTTGCTTGCAGGATTGCGGGCTCAGTTGCAAAAGCGATTCGTCGACGGACCATGCGATTGATGGCCATTCGCACGGTGATCTGTCGCAACCAGCCTCCGAAGGCCTCCGGCGTTCGGAGCTGATGGATCTTTTCCATCGCCTGGATGAAAACATCCTGAACGAGTTCTTGCGCATCGTTTGCGTCACCGGTTCGGCGGAAAGCAATGCTGAAGATCGACTGCTGGAATTGAACGAACAACTCACCAAAGGCTGCGCGGTCACCGGCCTGGGCGGCGATAACCCATTGGGCCGTCCGCTGGATTTCCAGGATTTTGTCGTTAATAAGGGCGTTCATGGTTCCGTTCCTGACTCATTGAATCCAGCGACAAAACGAATTGACGTGGACTTTGGGGCGCGAATGCAAAACGATCCGAACCGGTGAACGCAACGAAACAAGTTGGAACGAGTTTCAGTCGAGAACCGTGTCGCCAATGATTGCCAGACGCAACAAAAAATGACGACGAAAAACCGGAGCGGAAACAGCCTGCTTATGAGTTACTGAATTTCCAGTTTGCAATCTGCAAACGTTCGCGAGGGTCTAGCTCGCTATCCAGCCAACTCTGCTGGCAATGTCGAAACCCAAACTGGGCTTTAGGCCGGTGGCCGCCAGCGAATCGATTTGATCCGCGCGATGTCTGCCGTACTCGCGATAATTCGCGTTTACGACGAGTGCAACCGGAGCCATGACGTGTTCAAATAGTCGCGTAATGGCTAACCTGAGCCAACACATGAGGCGTGACATCAGGGAAAGCGGCAGGAATGATCCGACCATCTGCAAACCGGTGGCGCGCACGGCCTTTAAGCCGAATACTCGCTGGACGGTGTTCATGATGTTCGATCGCATGTCACTGCCTCCCTGTGCCAACGCACAGTGTCAGAGAACCAAAAAAATTGTGTTGACTTCCATCCTGAGAAGCCAAACAGGAACCGCCCAACTTTATCTTGTCGATTCGGTTTGGGCAAGTTTTATGTCGGGATTGCAGTTTGAGCGGTCCCGACAAAGGTGTTTCAATGAAACCAGGGAATCTCCCGCTGGTTTCGCGAACTTATAGAATTGGATGTTCCACGACAACCAAGGTTCGCCTGGATCGGGAAAAAATCAGGATTTTTAAATTAACACAGGGGGTCAGGGGGTCAGACCCAGTTTTCGGATGCGCGTTGACTGAAAGGCAATGGCCATAGTCTGAAAACTGCGTCAGACCCCTACCCTGGCCCGAAAATTGCGCCAGACCCCTACTTGTAAGGATTCACCCCGACATTCCCATGAGCTATCCTTGTCCCCGGCAAAACACTGTACGGTACTTCGAATTCCAGATAAAAAGCGATTCAGGCGGAAATGGCAAACCACGAACTCGGCAAATTCATTCGGGACATTCCCAACTTTCCCAAACCAGGAATTCTATTTAAGGACATTACACCCCTGTTGGCTTCCCATGAAGCATTCAAGCGGGCGATCGGATTGATGGCTGACCATTACAGGAACCAGGACATCGACGTAATAATCGCCGCGGAATCTCGAGGTTTTATCTTTGCAACCCCTTTGGCCCTGGAACTGGGAGTCGGGTTTGTTCCTGTACGAAAACCGGGGAAACTCCCTTTTCATCGACACTCGCACACATATGAGCTCGAATACGGGACCGATACGCTTGAAATGCATGTCGATGGCCTGAAACCTGGACAACGGGTTCTGGTGGTTGACGACTTATTGGCAACGGGTGGAACGGTCGCTGCTTGCTGCGAAATGGTTGAACAATCAAAGGCGATTGTCTGCGGTTGTGCCTTTCTGATCGAACTAAAATTTCTGGACGGCGCGAAAAAACTTGCGCCGCATCCGATTTTCAGCTTGATTCAATATTGAAATTCCCTTGCAAGCACTTTTTTGACGGCAAAGTTTGCCAGGACTGTTTAGCTTCTGACATTAACAACAGGATTTGCCGGATATTCCGGTTTTGCAGATTGTTTTTGTTTTCTCGACTGTGCCGATTATGCCGATGATACGGACGTGTCGCGTCTTTTAATGCGCTGACATGCGCGGCATTAACTCAATGACGAACCGCGCCGGGGGGGTGGACTAATTCCGCGTTTGATTCCGCAAGTCTCCCCAAATCTCAAAACCATGAAATCACGAGACCCGGATTGCCATGACAGCACGATTCAAAATCAAGTCGAGACGCATTGCCCGAATCATGATGATCGCTTGCGGCGTTTGCGCGTTTGCGCGAGCGGCGACTATCCTGGGGCAATCGTTACAGCACAGCCAAACGAATCTTGAATCGATGGCGATCGATGCTAATCCCATTTTGCAAGTCGGGGCGATCCAGGAGTTGCCTCCAATGGAATCGGGCGCTTTTCAGGACGACATCGCCAAGCTGGGGCGACGATTAAACAACTTGTCATGGCAGCAATTTGAGCAAGAAATCTCCGGTCTCTGGGGGAGCAAGATTCGCGCATCGGCCGAAAATCCGCAAGCATCGGTTATTCGCTTCCAGTTACCAGGCATTCGCCAAACGCCCAACGAAATGGTGATTGACCGCAATCAGAATACGGTCACATTCGAAGGTGCGATGGATGACGCTCAAATGTGGAACGAAATGATTGATATCATTGACAGTCCACTTTCGCAACGGAACGGTGCAGTTCAATTAATCGGAATGGGGAAGGCCGACGCAAGTATCGTCAGAACCACGGCGCTAATGCTGGGTGTGCAGGAAGACAGTTCTGGCAGCTTGCGCAACGCGGTTTACAACGCTTCCAATCGAAACTCCATCGACACCAACTATCAGTGGCAGGGACTACTGGCTGCAAATCCGAATCCGTCCAACGGGTTTGTAACACCACCCCCGGTCAACAGTCGTGCAACAGGATCGACTGCGGTCCTGCGTCCGTTGGGAAATCAGGAAACGACTCCCGAGCCTGTGATTCCGCAACAGCAGCAGCCTCCGGCGATCGTCCAGGTACCGGATGAAACCCTATCCGGCAATGTGAAGATAAAGATCGTTGATGAATTCGGTACTATCGTGCTGATCGGTGCTCCTGAAGACACCGCAAAGATTCGTGCGATCATCGAGAATCTGATCAAGGCTGCCGAAATCGCCCAGCCAAGCGTAATCACGTACGCTTTGAAAAACGCCGATGCATCGGCTGTCAAGCCGATAATCGACGACGTCTACCAAACCATGTATGAATCCCAGAACGGGGCAATCAACGTCACAGCGCTGGACAGTCGCAATTCCCTGCTGGTTATTGGACTGCCGCAAGGCCAAATAATCGCTGCGGAACTGATTCGGCAACTGGATATTGAATCGCCGGCGACGCCTGAAGCGCTTGACTTCAAGGTGTTTCGATTGAAAAACATGTCGTCAGTTGACGCGGCTCAAAAGCTGCGTGCCTACTTCTATACCGGTGAATCGCCAAACGAAACGGTTCAACCCGAAACGTGGATAGCGTCACTGCACGGTCCTGTGGCAGTGATTACGGACTTTCGAAGCAACTCGCTCATCGTAAAGGGAAACGCCGAAGTGATTCGTCGGGCCGAACGGTTTCTGACAGAAGTGGATACCAACCAGTTGGACACCAAAAACATTGTTCGCGTGTTCAGCGTTCGCAATGCACTGGCCAGTGACCTGGCACTCGTTTTACAAAACGCAATCAATGGAAATCTGGAAGGTGCACCGCAGGCGTTTGCTCCAGGCTCCACCAACGCGCAATTCGGCAACGAACAGAACGTAAACCAGCAGGCCTTATCGCGTGTTCGGGCAGCCATGCTGGAAATTGTCGCCATTGACGGTAATAACCGGGTCTCTTCGGGAGTCTTGTTCGACGTTTCGGTTATCGCCAATGCCGGCAGCAACCAGTTAATTGTGACAGGTCCGGCCGAAAGCATGGATTTGATTGCTGAATTGATCCGTCAACTGGACGTCTTGCCTGATGCGGAAACGCAACTCAAGGTTTTTCATATGCTTCATGGTGACGCAACCGAGATGCTTACCATGTTGCAGTCACTATTTGGTCAATCGACAACAGGTGGATTCAATCAGACCCAATCCAGTACAAGCAATTTTCCGTTGCAATCCACCGGAGCGTCAACCAGTTCAACATTGATCAACCTCCGTTTTGGTGTCGATACGGGAACCAACAGCATTATAGTTTCCGGACCCGCAGGTGATTTGCAGGTTGTCGAGGACCTGTTGTATCGACTTGATGAAGCTCCACTGGACAACCGGATAGTCGCCGCGTACCGGTTAAAAAATGCACCTGCCGAGGATCTGGCAGCCGCGATCAACGACTGGCTGGATTCACGTCAGGAAATCATTGATGCCGACCCGACGACATTAAACGCTTATACATCGGCACGACGTCAGGTCATCGTTGTTCCCGATATTGTCACAAACAGCCTGATTATCAACGCGACCCCGGAATACTACCAGGAAGTCATGCAGCTGATCGAAGTTCTTGACAAACGGCCACCAATGGTGAAGGTCAAGGTACTGATTGCTGAAGTGACCCTTACCGACCTGACCGAGTTTGGCGTCGAATTTGGTATTCAGGATTCCTTGCTGTTCGATCGCGGCGTGGGAGTAGTTGGTTTTCCATTCAATACGGCCACTTTGGGAAACAACAACAACGCCCTTTCTCTGGGAACCAGGGAAAATGTGGCAGCCCAGGGATTGAGCAACCTGAATATTGGTCGTTCCAATTCCAATCTCGGCTACGGTGGACTTGTTCTGTCTGCCGGAAATGAATCGATCAATGTCCTGATGCGGGCCCTGGAAGATCGTGGTCTGGTACGAGTGCTCAGTTCGCCGAATATTATGTCACTTGAGAATCTGCAAGGTCGAATCCAGGTTGGAGCCAACGTGCCGCGAATTACCAGCGCGACAAATAATGGAACGAATGCGGGGGGCCTTACGACAAACGTCGAGGATGTTGCCGTTGGTGTTATTCTTGAAATAACAGCACGCGTCAGTCCTGATGGGATGATCGTTATGAATGTGGATGCGGTTAATTCCAGCCTTGGCTCCGAGGCGGATGGTGTGCCTGTTTTTGTCAGCGAGGGGCAAGTTATCCGTTCGCCACAAATCAATATCACCCAGGCCCAAACAACGATTATGGCTCGATCGGGACAAACGGTAACTTTTTCGGGTTTGATTCAGGACGCAACCACCAGGGAACATCGTGGAACTCCGATTCTCTCGGACTTGCCGGTCATTGGACCGTTGTTCAGTTATGAATCGGAGATCCATGCCCGCAAAGAACTGCTAATTGTCTTGACTCCTTATCTGGTTGAAAGCGACGAACAAATCGAGGCTTCCAATCAGACAGAAATGGACCGAATGCATTGGTGCCTGGCTGATGTTGCCGAGATTTATGGACCCGTTGGTTACGGCGAATTCGATCCACAAAATATTGGAAAAGGGGTGCCGACAACCTTTTATCCCGACCAGGATCCATCTGGTTCCAATCCGATTCACTTGCCACTTGAGTCGGGAAGTCCAGGGGATGAATCGGAGTCAATTCATTCGCCACCGCAAGATCCGCAATCCAACGGGCAACCCATTATCACGCCAACGCAATTTCCACCCAACGGATTTGGAGCGAATAGTTATCCGACGATGGATTCGCAAAAGTTTTCGCATCTAAACCAGTCACCAAGTCAACCACTGCAACGACTTGCTTCATTGCCACCGGAACTGCGCGGAAAAACCGATTCGCGTGTCATTGTCGATTCCGATGTTGTTCACGCTGCGGGTGAATCATCAGATAACGCCAGAACACCTGCCGGCACTTATCAGAGATGAGTCACTGTTCCGAATTTGGGTCTGATTTGACAATACGACAATCCGAGGGATCAAGGGACAGCACGATGGTCGACAAACGATTTCAAATAACGGGCGCTCGTTTTAGTGTCGCCCTTTTAATTGTCGCCGGCGTTTCGGGTTGCCAGTCGATTCGCAAGCCCACGGTATTCAGTCGGTTGGGTCCGGCGACTGCGGAAAAGGTCAGATTCGAACAACCGCATCGTATGGCTGTGATCTGGAAAGAGACTGCCATGCCGACCGTTCCCGGGAAGAAATCGACCCGCGGATTTGGTGGACGCGTCTACTTTTACAATGCTGCTGACGAACCTGTTCGCGTCGCGGGTGACTTTATTGTTTATGCATTTGACGACTCTGTTTCGGAATCGATTGAAAATGGCACACCAACGAGAACCCCGGATCGAAAATACGTTTATCGCGCGAGCGAACTGCAACAACACTTCAGCCAATCAGGGATCGGGCCCTCGTACAGCATTTGGGTCCCGTGGGATGAAGTGGGTGGCAAGCAGGTGTCCGTGGCCTTGTTGCCAATGTTTAAGCCGATTGACGGTCAAATTGTAAACGCGGGTCAGTCGATCGCCGTATTGCCTGGCAAGGATACGGAAATCATCGGCGTTGAAGTCAACAACGCCAGCTTGAATACCGTTCGTCAAGCGAGCGCTGAGTTGCCTGATCATTCGGACCACAGTACCGACGTGATTGGCAGTCGAGAAGAAAATGCCCGACGACGACGAACAACGACGATTGAACTCCCCCGAGGCCTTTCCCGGCAAATGCAGCAGCTTCCGGCACAACCGTTACTGTCAGGCATCCCGGCACCGGGCGCAAGAACACACATCCCGCCGCCGACAACCGCCGTCAATAAAACAACCGACATGACCGAATCGGACCAGCGGCTGTTTCAACGCGTTACTGACGAATCGACTCGTGGAACAGAATCCGGAAAATTCGAACGGCAGCCGGTTTTTGGCAGCCCTGGGCCATTCCGCTAATGTGGCAAGCTTATTCCGCCGTTACAGAATATTTGCCAATTCGAATCAACTGTTGTCGAAAAAGCTCGCACAACGATTGAAGTTCGCTGACGGACAACGTCTCGGTTCTTGCGTTGGGAAGTAGACCGGCTGCCTGAAGCACTTCGTCTACCTCCGGTTTTGTTAGTTCTTCCTTAAAGGCACTGATGGCGACAGAACGCATGAATTTCCTGCGATGAAAAAACATCGCTCGGCCAAATTTGTGAAGAAACTCGGTATCCGGTATCAGGGAGCGCCATTCCGGGCGGTGAACCAGGTGGATGATCGCCGAATCGACTTTGGGCCGCGGCCAGAAAACTGATGGTGGCATGACGCGGACCAGGGTTATTTCACACAGACTTTGCACCCAGACCGATAAGGCTCCGTAGTCCTTGGTGGATGGCGAAGCCATCATACGATCCGCCAGCTCCTTCTGTATCGTTATCGTCATTGAATCAGGGACGATTTCCCAGCGCAGCAAATTTGAAATCAAGGGTGTCGCTATGTTGTACGGCAGGTTGGAGGCCAGCTTCAGACGCGATCCAGGATTTGCGGCAAGTTTTTCCCTGACCTTTTCCAAAACCGCCGGATGGATCCTGTTTTTGCTCTTCAGGACATCCTGATGCAGGATCGTAATATTTGAAAACGATTCCAGTTCCTCGCTGGCAAGCTGGACAAGGTGCTTGTCAATTTCGACCGTGATGACGTGTGCGGCATCTGGTGCCAACAGCGCGGTCAACGCGCCCGTTCCCATACCAACTTCCAGAACCACATCGTTTGACTGGACCTGAGCGGAACGGGCGAGCAGTTCAATAAGGTTGTAGTCGATCAGAAAGTTCTGGCCGTGGCGTTTATTCGGTTCCAGGCCAACTTCCATGAATCGCTGTGATAAATAGGAAACCGTCTGTCGTTTTCGAGGCGATTGCATGTCAAATAACTGGTTTTCGTCAAGGCGCTTTGCGCATGGTACTGAATTGAAATTTGTCGTTTTGCAGTCAGGTTTTGCCGGTTGCCAATTGTCGCTGAACGTACTTTGCCAACAAATCAGTTTCGATATTTACATGGTCGCCAACGCGACGATCGCCGATTGTTGTGACGGTCAACGTGTGAGGAATCAGGGCCACGCTGAATCCGTTATTGTCGACATCGACAAGCGTTAAACTGATTCCGTCGATGGTGATTGATCCTTTGGATGCCATTTGCGATACCAGGTCAATCGCACAATCAAACGAGATTTTTCGCCAGTCAACGTAAACATCGATCTTGTTAATGGTTGCAAGTCCGTCGATGTGACCGGTGACAAAATGTCCGCCAAGTCGCGTATCCAACTTCAACGATCGTTCAAGGTTTACCCTGTCCAATTTTTGTAGCTGACCCAAATTGGTCCGTTGCAATGACTCGGGCACAACGTCAAAGGCCAGATTGCGTCTCTTATTAACGCCCGGAGAGGTTTCAACAACCGTCAGACAACAACCATTGACACTGATGCTGTCTCCAATTGCTGCGTCCGATCCAACGATGCCACTGGCAATCACGAGCCGGGAATTCTGGCTTGCGGCAGTCAACGAAACGATGACACCAGTTTCCTCGACGAGACCGGTAAACACTCAATCTGCCCCTTGTCTGAACAGCAAAACCTGAATGGGAATGTTGGAAATAGTCAATTATATCAAAATTTCCAAAAGCTAATTTACGCGACCTGGAGCGAATTGGATAGTTGGAATGCATTGGTAACACTGGGGATACGCTCGTCGTAACACCGATTTAATCGGCAAACCGCCGACCTGGCTGCGAACTTTTGTCGCGGCGATAGACAAGCAAACAACAAACGTTAAAACTTTTCGTTTGAGACACGGCCCAGGGTCAATGTTTTTCACCAGGCTTTTTTTGGGAAATAGTCGCCTTCGATTGCCGTCTCGAATAATCCAGCTAACTATATTTCAAACTGGTCAATAACAGAAAACAGGATGTACCAACATGGACACGATCGTCGATATTCAGGGGCGGCAAATTCTCGATAGTCGCGGAAACCCCACGGTTGAAGTTGATGTGACGCTCGCCGACGGTTCGTTCGGTCGCGCGGCAGTGCCCAGTGGAGCCAGCACCGGCGCGCATGAAGCACTTGAAATGCGCGATGGCGACAAATCATGTTACCTTGGCAAGGGTGTTCTGAACGCAGTGAATTCAATCAACACGGTGATTGCCGATCATTTGATCGGCTGTTCAGCAACCGACCAGCTTCAGGTTGACCGTTTGTTGCTGGAACTCGACGGAACTGAAAACAAAAGCAATCTCGGTGCCAACGCTCTGCTCGGTGTTTCCCTGGCGAATGCCCGGGCCGCAGCCGACATGACGTGCTTGCCGCTTTATCGCTACCTTGGAGGCAGTCAGGCGCGGATTCTGCCGGCGCCGATGATGAACATTGTCAACGGTGGCCAGCATGCCGATAACAATGTCGATATTCAGGAGTTTATGGTCATGCCGTTGGGCTTTGACAACTTCAGTGACGGACTTCGTTGCGGCGTCGAGATCTTTCACCATTTGAAAAAAGTGCTTTCAGCAAGGGGCTACAGCACCACCGTTGGCGACGAAGGTGGATTCGCACCAAACCTGAAAAACAACGTCGAAGCACTTGAACTGATCATGGGAGCGATCGAGGCAGCGGGGTACGAACCAGGCCGTCAGGTGTGGCTGGCACTTGACGTGGCTGCCACCGAGTTTTACGACTCCGCGAAAAAAGTCTACACGATCGACGGCCGAAAACTGGAATCGGCCGCGATGGTGGAGTTCCTTGCTGACTGGGCTAACAAGTTCCCGATTTGTTCCATCGAAGATGGTTGCAGCGAAGATGACTGGGATGGCTGGAAACTGCTTACCGACAGGCTTGGCGATCAAATCCAGCTCGTTGGTGACGATTTATTCGTGACAAACACCCGGCGATTGCAACAAGGAATCGATCGGGGCATTGCCAACAGCATCCTGATCAAGGTCAATCAGATCGGAACTTTGACTGAAACAGTTGACGCAATTCATTTAGCGACTCGAAACGGTTATTCGAGCATAGCCAGCCATCGGAGTGGTGAAACAGAAGACAGCACGATTGCTGACCTTGCCGTTGCGCTGGGGACCGCTCAAATCAAAACAGGTTCAGCGTCCCGGAGTGATCGAATAGCCAAATACAATCAGTTGCTCAGAATCGAGGAACAATTAGGCGACGCAGCCATCTACGGCGGACAGCTATTTCCAAAAATGAATAAGTCCCGATAGGGATCGTGGGCAACCCATCGAGGAGTCGAACCATGTCGAATGAAACGGATCGAGCAGCGATCGCCGTCCAGCATCAATCGGGCTTTTCCAGGATTAATGGCCTGGTCAACCTGGCGGGTTTCTGGATGGCCGTTTTCTCCCTTGCCGGTTTGGTAATGCTTGCCATCGCAGGACCTGTTATTCAAAAGCGAATGACCCGTCGTGTCGTTACATTTTCGGAATCGGTTGCCGGTTTGAAGACAACAACTGGCGAAATTCACGTCGGCGAGAAAGGACTTCCGACGGGTGCTTCAAAGACGAGTCCCAATGAATACTCGCTGGACGGATTGCGCTGGGCCCTTGCTGGATGTCTTGTTGCCGGCGTTTTATGGACTGGTATCGCCATCTCGAAATCGGAAGGGAAACCTGTTGGGCAAGTTAATCGTGGCGACGGCAATCAATGAGCGACGTGGATTGATCAGCCATTATTCAATGCAATAACCATTCTGCCAGAGACATTGCCGGCGAGCACATCGGAAACGGCTTGTGGCACTTGTTCAAGGTTTATGATCGTCGCAAGATTCTGCGGACTATCGGTTTTGAATTCATTAGCGAGCAAGTTCCAGATTCTTTCCGAAGCCTGACGCGTCGTGTTGCCTGAATCGATTCCTTGCAGAGTCACGCCGCGCAAGATGAACGGAAAGACGGTCATGTCCAGTTCGCTACCTGCCACAAGGCCGCATGCCGTCACACACCCAGACAGGCGGGTCTGTCTTAAGATCGTAGACAATGTGTTGCCGCCGACTGTATCGACTGCACCGGCCCAACGGCTTGAAAGCAAGGGCCGTTTCGAGCGGTCGTCAAGGTCGGAACGGGAAATGACATCCGATGCCCCATGTTCCTTTAGCCAGCTTAATTGATGTTCCTTGCCGGTTGACGCGACAACCTGGTACCCGAGTTTTGCCAGGATCATCACGGCAAGGATTCCCACACCACCAGTGGAACCGGAAACAACAATTGGACCCGAGTCAGGTTCTATGCCGTGCTTGATTAACTGGTCGACACACTGTGCCGCCGTGAATCCGGCGGTTCCCAGAGTTACCGCTTGCAACTCATCGAGGCCATTCGGGATTGCGTAACACCACTCCGATGGAACGCGAATACAGTCAGACCATCCTCCAAAGGTTCGTGTTCCAAAATCTGCGCCCTTGACAATTATTCGTTGTCCAGTCTTGAAGTCGGCTGACGACGATTCGAAAATCGTTCCAACGGCATCGATGCCTGGAACAAGGGGGAGTTGCAACGCGACTCCAGGATGCCCCGTTGCCGCCAGGGCATCCTTGTAATTGATTGCCGAGTAGCGAACGCTGATTGTTACTTCACCCGCTGGCAAGTCATGGAGGTCGCGATCGACAATCGAAGCGACAATTTTTTCGTCATGCTTGTCAACCAGATAGCAACGAAACGTTTGGTTGTGAAGGGTCATACGGCCATTGGTAAATAGTGAATAGGAAAGAGTTCGGCGAGCAGGAAAGCGAGGTGTTTCGCCACAAATCACAAACGGACTGTTGCCGGTAACGTGACCCGCACATCGTACCCGTCAATCGATGGCAAAGAAACCGGTTTCTGGCTAGACTGGAAGCACCATGGTAACCAATGATTAGCAAAATAATTGCGAATCCGATGGGACTTCCGACGGGTAACTCTTGTATCGCGTAACGAAAATTCCGAATGGACTGAATGGCAATCAATCGATGGATTTGGACCGCACGCAACCGATCACATCTACGACCAGGCATCTTTATCGATGTGCTTGCGGCAACGATGTAAAAATTGACTCCCGCGATGGCGGAAGGTGCGCCAATTGTCAGCGCAATATTCCAGGGGGAGTCACGCGTTTTCCCTTGTCAATGACGATGACCCTGGCGGACGTGAAACGCGGTCCCGTTGCAAGTGAGTCAATGGACGATGCAATCGATGAACTGGTCGGGACCAAACTGGGGCACTTTGAGATCATCGAAGCCATTGGGCATGGTGGTATGGGTCAAGTCTACCGTGCTCTTGATACTTCGCTGCAGCGATATGTTGCCGTCAAGGTCATTCGTGTCCGCTCCGGACAAAAACTCGATGCAACGGGCCGGCAACGATTGATGCACGAGGCAGTCGCCCAGGCACGTGTCAATCATCCCAACGTTGTCACAATCTATTTCGTTGGAATGGAAGGTGACGTTCCCTTTTTGGCGATGGAATTGATCGAGGGCTACGATGCGGCGGACCTGATTTCCCAGGGGGATATTCCCTATGAAACCTTGTGCCGGTTTGCTATCAAGGTCACCCATGCGCTTGATACCGCTTCGCAAATGGGAATTGTACATTCCGACATCAAGCCACAAAATCTGTTGGTGTTGCCCAATGGCGAAATCAAACTCTCTGACTTTGGAATGGCGCAACTGACCGACGCTGGCAATTTGCAAACCGTGGGAGGGACACCCAACTATCTGGCACCGGAACTACTGGCCGGAGAACCGGCAACGATCCAGTCCGATATGTATGCATTGGGTGTGACCCTGTATGAAATGACTTTTGGCAAACTTCCCGTGACGTTATCCGGCTCGACCCCGGGTGAATGGGCGAAAGTGCATGAAGTCAGCCGAATCGAATTTCCGGTTCATTGGCCCGATCACCTGCCTGTCCGTTGGCGAAACATCCTGACAAAGTTGCTTGCACGAAATCCGAGCGACCGTTATGCCAGTTATGACGAACTTGGGAAAGATTTGCACAGGATTTTGCCCTCGCCAAGAGCAGATGCCCCTCGCTTGCCTCGTGCCATTGCTTGGGGAATTGATTTCTTGATTGTTGCGCTGGCAGCGCTTCCAGTCGTCTTCACTTTCCAGATGATCAAGAGTTATTTGAAATTGGGTATATTCGATTTCTTTCAACAGCTTTCGATTGTGCTGTCGCTCAGTGTATTTACCATGATGGTGGCGTGGTGGCGGCAGTCATTGGGACGCGAGTTGTTGCACGTCAAGATCGTTAATCAATACGGATTGAATCCCAGTGCAAGAACCATGGCGACGCGCAGCGTGCTCAGGATGTTGCCACTTTGGATTGTCGGTTTTGGTACATTGATCGACTCGTTTTTCTCTTGGGCCGGCTTTTATGCAGTCGCAATTGCACTAATCTGGCTGTTGATCGATGGCGTACTGGTTTTTTCACGTGGTGGCCGAAGTCTTCACGACCGAATTCTGAAAACGCGGGCAGTCGTCGGTTCCGACCGCGACTAGGTCTAAAATGGCGCAAAATCTGCCAGCAGTCCATATTCCCGGGTTTGCCCATTTTGTTTTTTCGGATTTGTCATTGAAATCGGTTTAACTTGCACCATCGGAAAATCCGATGACACGGGGGAAGTCTCAATCTTTTTACACCCCCCTGGTAAGTAGCCATGCGCAAAACATCGATTCTCTCGACGATTGTCGTTGCGATTTTGGGGACCACGCTTTTGGCGCAGCCCCTTTTCGCTCAAACGACCGTTCCTCCCACTCGCCCAAATGAATCCAGTCAATTCAAGGTACCACCATCGTTGACGCCGAAAAGCACAGCGAGTGCAGGACCAACAAAGCCAGTTACGCTTCAAAAAACCGACGTCAAGGTGCCGGAAATCCTGGCTGGAGCGCAATCCGCTCCTGTTCAACAGCCTGTACCCCCTGCGCCAGAAGCTGGACTTAGACCGGTTCCACTTCCTGCAAATTCTGCAATGCCAGCCGCCGAAAAACCGGCCGAACCTGCGCAACAAGCGACAGTAACGCCGCCCACGACATCCGCGCCCCAGACAGCGCTTTCCAAATCGAATCCGCAAACTGCGACAGCATTAGAGCCAGCTCCAACAACAGGACAGCCAGCTCAATCAGAAAACTGGCTTCGTTCACAGCAAATTGGATCCACGGAACCGGCAACCGTTTCTGCCCAATCCACTCCAGACCAAACCTTTGTACAGCCTGCGTCCGCAACGTTGGCCACGGGGGACTCCATGAAAAAGGGTGATCCTGTTTCACCCGGGGAAAGCAGCGCACTGCACACTGACGGTCCAAAGCTACGAGTCATTTCAAATGGACCTGGCGAGATTTCGTTGAACAAATCCGCTCGATTTGTCATTCAAGTCGAAAACCTTGAAGGACGTCGTGCCGAGAACGTAATTGTTGGAATCAACTTCCCACCGTTTGTCGAAATCAATAGTTCAATGCCAAGCACCGGCTCGCGCGAGATGACGGACGGCAAGGACGAGTCGCGACTCATTTGGGAAATCCCCATTGTCGAATCGTCGGCGACAGAAAAGATCGTGATCGACGTGATTCCGCGCGAAGCCAAGGCGTTCGATGTTGATGTTGAATGGACATTTAAGCCCATTCGTGGCAAAGCGACAGTTCAAGTCACACAAGCCCAGTTGCAAGTTCAAATGTCAGGACCGACAGAAGTCCTTTATGGCGAAAAGGCCCTGTACCATGTGACCGTCAGTAATCCCGGAAACGGAACGGCCGAAAACGTTGTCGTGATGTTGCCGGAAGTACTCGGTGGCGAGCGCGCGTCGCTGGGAAATATTGCACCTCAGGATCAAAAACAGTTTCAGGTTGAACTAATCGCACGAGCGGCCGGTCCAATGGACTTGACCACGACCGTTTCAGCCGACAACAACGTGACGGAATCGAGTACACGGGAAATTGTAGTCCGTCGGGCGGCGCTTGAAGTCAAAATCGAAGGTCCACCGATGAAGTACGCCGGCAGCACGTCGACCTACCAGGTTACAGTCACGAATAGTGGCGATGCCATGGCCAAGGACGTCATCGCAGCGGTTGCCATGCCACCAGGAGTTCAATATGTTTCCGGAATCGACGGGGTCGAGGCAATTGACGGCGGGATTCGCTGGAATGTCGGCATGTTGTCGCCAGGCAATCATCGTTCATGGCAAATCAATTGCAATATGGCCGTTGCAGGAGAGATCAATATCGAAGCCGCCACTCGTGGCGCAGGTGACCTGGCCGCAACCGACAAAGTCATGACTCGTGTCGACGCTGTTGCGGACCTGGTGTTAACGGTTGTTGACCCGAAAGGTCCGTTGCCGACCGGTGATCAAACGCTTTACCAGATTACAATCAAAAACCGTGGTTCCCGTGCGGCCAAAAACGTTGATTTGGTCATGCACTTTTCCGACGGCGTCGAGCCAATTGAAACCGAAGGATCGACAAGTGAAATTGCTCCAGGTCAAGTGACTTTCGCACCGATCGTGCAAATCGATCCGGGTCAGGAAGTCACATTGAAAGTCATTGCGATCGCCAACAAAGCGGGTTCGCATCGATTCCGAGCCCAGTGCTTGTGTGAAGAATCAGATTCGCATGAAGTCGCCGAAGGAACGACAAAATTCTTTGGTGAAACTCGTGGCACGGCAACCAGAAATGCCGATGCAATCGAAGATCCAGGCGAGTTTCGCCGATAGTGACACAGTTTGAATTACGCTTTTGACCCGCAAGGGTTAAAACGTCGAGAGAGAAAACCGCCGGCGCTTCTCGTGCACTGGCGGTTTTTTTTGTTGAATTGCAATATCGAGGATCAAAACTCGGCGTTGCCTGGAAAACGCGGAAACGGAATGACGTCCCGAATGTTGTTCATTCCAGTAACGAATTGGACGACTCGCTCCAGACCCAATCCAAATCCCGAATGCGGAACCGTGCCAAAACGTCGTAAATCCGTGTACCACCAGTAGTCCGCTTCGTTCAATTTCTGTTCAGCCATCCGCGCCAGGAGCGTGTCGAGGCGGTGTTCGCGTTGGCTGCCACCGATGATCTCGCCGATTTGCGGAACGAGTACATCCATTCCGCGAACCGTTTTTTCATCGTCGTTACAGTACATGTAAAACGGTTTGATCGTACGCGGGTAGTTGTACAGGATCACCGGTGATTTGAAATGTTGTTCGGTCAGGAACCGCTCGTGTTCCGATTGTAAATCAGCGCCCCATTCAACCTTGTATTCAAACGACCGGCCAGACTTTTTCAGAATCTCGACCGCATCCGTGTACGAGACCCGCTTGAACTCGCTGTTCACGACTCGCTCGAGCACTTTCCCGATCGGTTCGATGTCCGGGTTTTTGTCCCACGGTCGATCGGAAAAGAATTGCATGTCTTCCTCGCAGCGGCTAAGGGCATCAGCAAAAATGCGCTTGAGAAAATGCTCGGCCAGATCCATGTTGTCGGGAAGTTCATAAAAAGCCATTTCCGGTTCGATCATCCAGAACTCGGCAAGGTGCCGCGACGTGTTTGATTTCTCGGCTCGAAACGTTGGCCCAAACGTGTAAACCCGTCCCATGGCGCAGGCATAGGTTTCGGCCTCAAGCTGGCCACTGACCGTCAACCAGGCTGGCCGTTCAAAAAAATCGTATTTCCAGTTGATCTTGTCTATGTTTTTTTTGCCAAGCTCGCTCAAGTCCATTGTCGTGACCTGAAACATTTCGCCCGCTCCCTCACAGTCACTAGTCGTGATGACAGGCGTATGAACGTAGAGAAATCCCTGCTCCTGAAAATACTGGTGAATCGAGTTGCAAATGCAGTTGCGAACCCGGGCAACCGCACCGATCGTATTGGTGCGAGGCCGCAAATGCGCCCACTCACGCAACTTTTCCAGCGAGTGACGCTTCTTCTGCAAGGGGTATTGTTCGGGGTCGGCGCTGCCGATCAGTTCGATTCGATGGGCTGCGACCTCAGTCGATTGACCGGCACCACCGGATGGTTTCAGTTCGCCTTCGACAACAATGCTGCAGCCTGCCGTTAATGATTTGACGTCGTTCTCGTAATTCACCAGTTCGGCCGAGGCGATCACCTGGATGTTTCCCATACAGGAACCGTCGTTCACTTCCACGAAACTGAATCCGGCCTTGGAATCGCGACGGGTACGAACCCAGCCCATGACACGAACCGTCTTCCCCAGCATCGCCGGATCGCGGGCCTGTTTTACATCAATTTTTTTGTATTCACTCATAATTCAATCAACATCAGACATGCAATCGGGATATCCACAGCGATCCATAGGCACACAATCATAATGAGCCCAACGCGACCCGAATAGTTGACTTGACGAACGGTGAAGTAACCGCTTGTCAAGAAATCGACTACTGCCGGAATCGAAAACGGTCAGGTAACAACTCTTTCATGGTCCATGTCTGCATCCGATCAGGATCTCCTGCTTCAAAACAATAAATGGAGGCGTCATCACCAAAAAATTCGCTGAGAAATTGCCGACAGGCTCCGCAGGGAGACGCCAACGGCGATACGACAACCACGATCTTCAAAAACGACCGATGTCCATTCGCAACGGCACAAGTTACCGCGACACGTTCTGCGCAAATCGACAGTCCCAATGATCCGTTCTCAACGTTGCAGCCCGTGAAAATCGTCCCGTCGATCGTTTCCAGCGCTGCGCCAACTTGAAACTCGGAATAAGGGGCGTAGGCGGACTCTCGTTGTTGCATCGCGCGACGATAAAGTTCCAGCAGTTTCCGTTCAATCATTGCGGATCGTCCATGTGTTTTCATTTGTTACCAAACCAGCAATCAACGGCAGCGTTTCGGGCGGTTCTTCCCCTATCCGAATTGCATCCAGTAATCGTTGATTGACTTTACGGAAATCATTGCGATTGCAAAGCAAATTGGCCAATGGCTGGCCGTTAACAACTTGATCGCCAATTCGGGAACACATTTCAATCCCCGTGGCGTGATTGAGTCGATCACCCAGCCGGGTCCGGCCACCTCCCAGGTCAATTACGATCCAGCCAAGTTGCTCGGCATCCATTTCGACGATCCAGCCTTCCCGTTTTGCTATTACAGGATGAGCCGGCTCGCAGTCCAGGGGCCTGGTCCAACACGCTCCTTGTGCGTGAAGCATCCGCTCAAAGTTCTCCATGGCCTCACCGCCGTCGAGCAGTTTCGAATACTTCGCTTTCAATTGAGCAGCGTCAAATGGGACCTCAACGCCCGTCATGGCGTGTATCGCAGTCGCAAGCTCAATTGTCAAATTGCGAACATCTTGCGGACCTCCACCGGTGAGGACTTCAACCGACTCGTTGACCTCGTTGGCATTGCCGACCATCCGCCCGTTTGGCTGGTTCATATCCGTTAACATTGCTGTCGTTGGCACACCCAACTGGCACGCCACCATCACCAATGAACGTGCAAGTGCCATCGCTTTTTCGGGAGACTTCATAAATGCTCCCGATCCGAATTTCACGTCCAAAACCAGTGCATCAAGACCTTCGGCCAGTTTTTTGCTCAGAATACTGCTGGTGATAAGCGGGATAGACGGAACAGTCGCCGTCACGTCGCGAAGCGCATATAGTCGTTGGTCGGCTGGAGCGATCTGCTTGGTGGCTCCGGCGATCACACATCCGATATCCTTGATCTGCTTTCGGATTGCTTCCATCGACAAATTCACATTGAACCCGGGGATCGATTCAAGTTTATCAAGCGTCCCGCCCGTCGCCCCCAGTCCGCGACCGGAAATCATCGGGACCGCCATTCCGGCGGCTGCCAGCAAGGGTGCCAATACGATGGATATCTTGTCGCCAATGCCTCCCGTCGAATGCTTGTCGACAACCGGCCGGTCGATTCCTGTCCAGTTAAATACCTCGCCCGATTCAAGCATATTGCGGGTCAAACTGACAACTTCGTCCCGATCCATTCCTTGAAAGTAAATGGCCATCGCCAAAGCGGCCATTTGGTAGTCGGGCAAGCTACCATCGGTAAACGTTCTAATAAGTTCGGAGATTTGTCGATCCGAAAGCGCGATGCCGTCTCGTTTCCGAGCGATGATTTCGACGAGATTCATCGTCAAATCATGGCAGATGGATACGCATGGTTCAAGCGTTCATCTGCCAAATCACGAAATTCAGGTAGCCCGAAAAAGTAATCCACAAAAACGCCGGAATTAAAATTGTCCCGGCCAGTGGCGATCGTTGCCAAAACAGGGCCGTCGTCGCCATAAATGCCATCCAGACGATAATCACCTGAACAAGACCGCAATACGGATTCATGAATCCATAGTAGATCATCGCCCAGTTTGCGGTCAGCACCAACGACGCCACAAAGAACTTGACACCAAGTCGCGCGATGTGCTCCTCACGCTGAATCCAGACGTGCCAGACTGAAATTGCCTGTGTGATAAATACGCCCAGCCAAACCCAGGTTGTCACCGTAACCGACGGAACCCACTCGGGTTTCAGTAACTGGTTGTACCAGGACTCGCTGCCGATCACTCGCATCGCAAAAAAAGTCATGCACAGAATGAACACGGCGCCGCACACAGTGAACCATGCAAATATGCCTGCGATCCGTTGGGCAGAAGTATAGGGCATGCGTAATAGTTTTTCGGGCGAGCAAAAACTGGTGACAGGAGTCTAAAGTCTAGTATCGCATGTCCTGGCAAGCCGTTGCTGCCTTGTCAAATCGTGAAGAATCCCAATTTGATTCGTCGGCATTTTTCCAAGAACCCGATTTCTCGATACAACCCTAACCCGATCGGAAAGAGAAACGTCATCAGTCAAGGCCCGAGTTATCGAGCTGTTACGCGGCGAACCAAATCAACGAATTCGGCCCGGTAGCCTTGCCCATCCGACTGACCGGCAACACGTCGCCGTCGTTGGCTGAGTCGGAATGCCCGCTGGTCGTCAAGTCGTCAGTTTGCGGAGCGCCCGCTGAAGTCTGGTATTTCAAATTGACGGGCGCCGGCTGGGCACGGCCAGTTTTGGTACGGGTTGCTTCCGTTAATGAGGCACTGGAATAGCCAGAGGCACCCTGAGTTTGAGGGTTAACAAAGCACTGGTGCAGCGTCAATTCTTGACATTTGGGTTAGCCGTTTTGGCGCTAGCCACGGTTTCGTCACAAAAAAACAGGGCTAACCCCCAAACGGCTGATTTTCCCAACCCCAATTCTGAGTCTGGACGCAGCACTAGGCGAGCTTGTCGAGATCTTCTTCGTCAAGTTCAAAATCACAATTGGCAGTGCCAGCCTCGTGGTCAAAATGCATGGCATTCAGGACGTTGTACTCGGCAGAGACCTCGATCTCAAAGTCTTCATCAAAGTCAAAATCAAAGTCTTCGTGGTTGTGATTTGATGTGTCGGGCACGGTCACGGTTTTTTCTGTGGTCGAAGTGTATCGGGGAGGAAAGTTAACGCAATCGGCAAAAGCGGCAAAAGCTGAAAGTCCAACTCCAAGGCTATTTCGCGCCGGCACCATTATAAGTGTCTATGGTTCAAAGGCAATGATCATCGTGAGAATCCTTCAATTCCGTTTGCCTTATTGGAATTTAGTGGAATAAGACATTTTCGTTTGATAATCAGCCCAGGAATTCATTATGCTGAATCCGATTCCAATTCCGGTCGTCCCTCATGGACGCCTTGAATCGGCATCTTGCCAGTCACGGCCCATTGTGCCTCCCACCCCTCCAAAGTTCAGGGAAACTCCATGATTGTTCATCGTCGAATCACCAGTTGGCAATCCGCACAGTATTCGTTCAAAAAGCAACCTGAAAATCCTCTTGTTGGCGGGAACTTGCCGGCAAAGCGTCTGGTGGTTTGCCTGGGGATTTTAGCATACCTGTTTTCCTTGTCGTCGAACGCGCAAGCATGCGACGAGAATGTTTTCCTGAAGTTCAATCCCGGGATTCAGTTGGCAAAATCTGTCGATGAAGCAAGGACGCAAGCGCGCGAACAAGGCAAACTGGTCTTGCTGATTGCATCAAGCTACCGTTCCGTTTCCGACAGTGATGCCATAAGTCCTGCCCTGGAAACTTTCCGGGCCGGCCCTCTGGTCGACGGGCGTGTTGTCAAACTCATCAACCGTCGTTTCGTTCCGTACTATTTTGAAATGGATGCATTGGCCACTATGTACGATAAGTCGGCCGCAGAAATTATGGTACGAACTATTTCCGAATTAAGATTTTCGGCGACGATGCCAACGCCGCCGTTCGTTGTGATGACTGCTGACGGCAAATCACTTGGAGACGTCAGTGTCTTCAGCACCGCCGATAAATTGCTGGAGTCGCTCGCCTTGTTGCTTCACGAATCTGCGGAACACTCCCAACTCAATGATTCGGAAAAGTCCCTTGATGTCATCGAGCAAGCTAACATTTTGTTTGAGTTGAGGGATCTGGATGCAGCGATCGAAATGCTCGGTAACGATCAATCGTCTGCCGCCTGGTTTCTGCGTGGCATGATTGCATGTGAACGAAGCGATTGGGCCGAAATGAAAGGCGCGTTTCGCATGGTGACGGACGAAAGTTATTTTTCCGGGATGGAGATTCAGGAGATCCACCGATTGTGGGCCACCGGAAACTACCAGGCTCTCAAGTCGCGCGTTTCGACGCTTTCGGAGGAATTTCCATTTTGGGATGAGGCTACCTATTACGCTGGACTGGCTTACTATCATTCTGACGAAATCGAACGAGCCCTTGAAATCTGGGAGAAAGGCATCACGACCCATCCTGAATCGCCTTGGGCGCTGCGGATGGACTGGACTCGTGGCATTGCCAAGTATGGACCGGAGCGACCCCTGATGATGAACCACCGACCCGAATCGTTGCTGGGGAGACGCTTTCTGTCCCCGCATAGTGCCTGGGACCTGAAACCCCGCTAACGCCAATGAGGCGCAATTATTAATTGCCGTGAATTCATGGGCAATCAAATCCTGTTTACAGATTTGCTGTCACGTTGAATAAAGCGGAAGTGCATGGGAATCGAACCCACCGACCACATGTTGTTCATGCAGCCCAACGGTTTTGAAGACCGCGGGGAGCACCAGCCCGCCCCGCACTTCCGAAAGTCGTTTTCGACAGCGAGAAGTCTAGCATGAACGCAATTGTGTCGGCAACCGAATACCGCATTTTGCAGTGGCGCGCCCTCCTGCCAGTTGATTTACAGTCCGGGCCGGACGGCAGGCTCCGGGAATGTTGGCATGCACAAGCCAGTAGTCAAATGACCAGCTAGTCGTGATCACACCCGAGCGGCCGGTTTGTCAGAAAAATTTGCGATTGTGCTCGCCGACGAGAGTCTCAAACGTTATTTTGAAAGGCTTGGCAGGTCTAAAATATAAAACAAAAATTCGAGTGGTAGTCATGAAGATTTTTCGATCCTGGATTTGGCCGATTCTGGGTGTAATCCTTGTCATTATTGCCTTTTCAATGAAATGCAACGATGAACCAGATCCGCAGGAAAGGTTTGGCCAGAGCAAGGAGTCAATTAAACGTCTGTCACGGTAATTGGATGTCGGCGTGCGGTGAATCAATGAAAACCCGCATCAAAATGAGATTCCCGGGATGGGTTGTGATATTTCAACGACTTCCTATTTCACCACAACTCCCGCGTAGTCGGACTCGGGTTCCGGGTATTGAGGGTCCATGGACTGTAGAGTGTCGAGCAGCAGTTCGCTAATGACGAGTTTCCTGAACCATTTTTGCTCGGCGGGGATGATATACCACGGTGCTTGCTCGGTATTAGTTGATGTAATCGCCTCATTAAACGCTTCACGGTAAGCGTCCCAGTGTTCTCGTTCCTGGTGATCTTTGAGGTTTACCTTCCAGTGGCTTTTCCGGTCGTCGATTCGGGCCTGAAGGCGTTCCCGTTGTTCGTCCTTGCTGATGTGCAAGTAACATTTGAGAATCGTCGTTCCATTCTCCACCAGCAGTTTTTCAAAATTATTGATCTGCTCGAATCGCTGTTGCCAGTTGATCCCGGGGCACAGCTTGTGAACACGCACAACGAGTACATCTTCGTAGTGTGACCGGTTGAAAATCGCGATATTCCCTTTGCGGGGCACTCGCTGGTGGATGCGCCACAAGAAGTCATGATCCAGTTCCTCGAAACTGGGGACTCCAAACGAATGGACCACCAGACTTCGGGGATTCATTCCGCGAGTGACAACACGAATGGTACTATCCTTGCCAGCGGCATCCATCCCTTGCAGGAGAAGCAGGACGGAACGTTGATTCTCGGCAAACAGTCGCTGCGAGATTTTCGCCATTTTTTCGGCGTTCGTCTGGATTTGTTTGTCGGCGGAATCACTGTCGAATTGATCCGTTTCGACGATTGTCGGGATTTTGTCCAGATCGCATTTCTTGCCAGGCGGGATGGTTACAGGTTTAGGCACTCACCAATTCCTTTGTATTGTTAATTTTGTTGAGGACGATTCGTTGTCGGTTGTCCGGGAATGTCTGAAATCGTATCAGGCCAATTTTTGCCGGGGCCGATCAGGAGTCCACCATTTGAAACGTTCCAGCGCGCTGAACCACGGTACCACAGTCCGGACATGTTCGTCCCGATTCGGGACCATTCCAGAAGCTGTCCATGATTTTGTGCAAGTCTTCGTCGATATGTTTCAGGCGAAACGTGGCTTCATGGACGAGATGCGAATCCTTGTTGCAGTACCAGCGCAGGCGGTCGCTGGTCCCCTGGGGCCTGGGGAATTCAACAATCAGCCCGACCGTATTCTCCGGGCGTTGTGGTCGATGGGGAACTTTTGCCGGACAAAGCCACATTTCGCCTTCTCGGATAATTACCTCATGCGGCGGAGTTTTGTCCAGCGGACGAATCCGCACGGAAATGTCCCCCTTGAGCTGATAAAACAGTTCTTCGGTAGGATTGACATGGTAGTCATTGCGATTGTTGGGACCAAGTGAAACAAAAACAATGACATCGTCAGCTTCCTTGTAGAACTGTTTGTTCATCACCGGGGGCTTGAAATCGCGTTCGTGATCGGCGATCCACTGCATCAGGTTGAAAGGTCTGGAAATCGGCATTTCGCCTCCTTGTAGTTAACGGTCGGCAAGTCAATTAGAATTTATCAATCACCCATTTTCAACCAAGTCTGATTTGATTGGCGAAAGAATATGATTTTCAAACATACGCTCGTCCTGTTCGCACTGGGTTTTCATTGCCTGAATGGATTCGCACAGGAGGACGGTTGGGTCAATCTGTGCGATGGAAAGTCACTTGCGGGCTGGACGCAGCGTGGTGGCAAGGCCACTTTTACCGTCGAAGATGGCCAGATAGTGGGTACAACAACAGCGAATACCCCAAACTCCTTTCTGTGTACCGACAGGAATTACTCGAATTTCGAACTTGAACTGGAATTCAAAATTCATCCGGAACTGAATTCCGGGATTCAGATTCGATCGGAGAGTCTTCCCGAATACCAGGACGGTCGGGTCCATGGCTATCAAGTTGAAATTGACCCTTCGGAAAGGGCCTGGTCGGCAGGAATCTATGATGAAGCCCGTCGAGGATGGCTGGCTGATTTGAAAGACGACGAAAGGGCCAGGAAGGCATTTAAACAAAACGAGTGGAATCACTACCGTATCATTGCCGACGGGAATTCAATTTGCACCTGGATCAACGGAGTGGCTGCTGCTGATCTAAAGGACGACATGACGGCTAGCGGGTTTATCGCATTGCAAGTCCACGGGGTCGGCGAGCGGACGGATCCTCTTTCCATCCACTGGCGTAATCTGAGAATCAAGGTCCTTCCGGAGACACTTCGGCCCGACAAACTGGACTGAAGGCTACATGCGACTTCATCAAACCAGTGGATTCGCCCCGTACTGGTTAGAAGACTTTTGCCCTTCCTGAAAACCGCATTCGATCAAGACCCAAATAGCGCCGATAATGGGGATAAAGGAAAGGCAAATGCGTGCGCCCGGATGTCCAAGGTCGTGATATCGTTTGACATGCAGGGCGAGCGAAATCCAGGCGCTTAGGCAACCAGCGACCGTCATGATCAACACTAGCGGAATCAAGGGAGTGAGGTCGGCATTCCTGTTGTTGAGATTGGAAAAATTAACGCCGACCAAATAGAGAACAAGAAAATAAATGCCCAATACGGCAAAAAGCACGGCATAGAAAATCAAGCCGGAATACAATGCACTCAACCAGAATTTCTTGCGATTGATTCTGCCCTCTAATTCAAATAGCGTAAACGACGAGAGGTATCCGGCACTACGTTGTTTGCTGTTCTTTTGTTTTTTTAGCTCCTCGTCAGCGTGGAATTTTGCAAGCGGGTCAACTTCTGTTTGCTTCAGGATCTTTCGCTCACCGGCAATCCGGTCCCTGCGGACCTTTTCGATATCGACCAGTGCAAACCCGGGATCCTGAACGATATGATTCGCCAGCGGGTCGGGGCCATGCGGTGCAACGGGCGGAAACAATTGAGGAGAACCAGGTAACGGACCGTCGAGACCAAATCGAGCCCATTCTTGCGGTGCTGCCGCAGGCTGCGGTCGTGCAGCAGGGACTGCCTGGCTATTCGTTACGGCAACGGCTCCAGGCCGGGCCTGAAACACGGATTGGCAGGAAGGACATTTCATGTTCTTCCCAATTGCCTTGTCATCAATCCGGTATTGTTTGCGGCATTTTGGGCACGCGACAACCTGGCTCACATTTCTCTCCTGAAAACGAATCTTATGCTCCATTTTGGTTGCACTTGCTGTTCTGCACAAGCGGCAGAAGTATCGAAGTATATCCCGATTCTCTGATTTTGGCCGTGAATTCCTCGTTGATTGAATGGATTGAATCGGATCGGTAACGGTACGATTGCCGGCAGATCATCAGATTTCATCAAGCAACGGAAACAACGATTTCAAGCGGGCGCGGACCATGGAAACGATCAATCGGCCGAAATCAAGCCGGTTATGACGGTCCTGCCAGATGTATTGGGGAAGTTGCCAATTCGCAACATTGAAAAATTATCGATTGGGTCCCATGTATGAATCAGGGGCTATAGTTTCGCAACATCATCCAATTGCAAGGACAGCCCATCGGCTAATTTTGGATATGTACCTCGTCTCACGGTTGTGTTACCTCCACGGACAGCATCAAAAATGAGTGCAGCACTTAAAACAGGTAATAAATCAAACTCGCAAACCGAATTTGACCAGCTCAAACAGCGAATTCACCACCGTTTGATTGGCAAGCTCGATTTGACCCGTATCGGCGAGTTCGAGGGGGATGTTCTGCGCAAGGAAATCCGCATGGTGGTCGAACACCTGTGCGATAACGAGAACACACTGCTTAACCGCTCGGAACGTGACCGGTTGGTCGATGAAGTTCTTGACGAAACATTTGGCCTTGGACCGCTGGAACTGCTGCTTAAAGACCCATCGATCAGCGATATTCTGATCAATGGTCCAAAGAACATTTATGTCGAACGTCGCGGCAAGATGGAAAAAACCAATGTCGAGTTTCGCGACAATGACCACTTGTTACAAATCATCGACCGAATCGTTTCCAAAGTCGGTCGACGTGTGGACGAGACCTGTCCAATGGTGGACGCCCGTCTGGAGGACGGATCCCGGGTCAATGCCATCATTCCGCCACTGGCACTCGACGGCGCCGCCATGTCGATTCGGCGTTTTGGTACCAAACCACTCAAACTCGAAGACCTGCTGCGCTTCAAGGCGTTTACTCCTGAAATGGTAATGTTGCTCGAAGGGGCCATGAAAGCCCGGCTGAATATCATTATCTCTGGTGGTACCGGTTCAGGAAAAACAACTTTGCTCAATACGTTGTCCAGTTTTATTGGACATCACGACCGGATCGTAACGATCGAGGACGCGGCGGAATTGCAATTACAGCAAGACCACGTTGTCCGCCTTGAGACACGGCCTCCCAATATCGAAGGCAAGGGACAGGTTACAGCAACCGATCTTGTCAGAAACTGTTTACGGATGCGACCAGAACGAATCATCATTGGCGAATGCCGGGGGGCTGAGGCCCTCGACATGTTGCAGGCCATGAACACCGGACACGATGGTTCGCTGACGACCGCGCACGCCAACTCGCCTCGTGATTGTATCGGCCGTCTGGAAACCATGATCCTTATGTCAGGATTTGAACTGCCCTTAAAGGCGATGAGAACCCAGATTGCCAGCGCTGTGAACCTGGTAGTTCAATCAAACCGGCTTCAAGGCGGCTTGCGAAAAGTGACACACATTACCGAAATCGTAGGAATGGAAAACGACACGATCGTTATGCAGGACATTTTTCGTTATATCCAGGATGGTATCGACGAAAACGGACGAGCCATAGGGCGATTTATTTGCACCGGGGTACGACCCAAGTGCCTGGACAAACTGGAGTCGGCCGGCGTGAAGTTGCCAGCAAGTATCTTTCAGGAACGCGTCATGCTTGTCGACTAGTAACCAACCAATTTCAACGGGACACACGAGTGCTGGCGGTTGTAGATCAAAAATAAATCAAGCCAGCGAATACAACGAGCCCCAACCGGAACAAAAACATGTTTCCAATTTTAGTATTTGTATGTTTGGTCGTTTGCTTTGCCAGCCTGGCGGGTGGAGTTGCATTGGCGTTCCGGAACAGGCAAGAGTCCGGTCAGTTCGAGGACCGCCTGGCAAACTTTACCAGCAATCGGGGACGCGGTACGGCGGAAAACAAAAAGGCTGCTGCCAAATCGATCCTTTCGTCTCCGCTGGTGGATTCGGCAAGTGTTGTTGAGAAGGCGATCAGCAAGTATTTGAATATCAAAATGCTGGTGTATCAGGCCGGCGTGAAAATGTCGTCGGCGAAATTCCTGTTTCTGTCACTGGGTATGGGTGCAGGTGCGGCAGTCGTTATGGCAATCGCATCGCCAATCATTGCATTGATACCGATTACATTCCTGTCAGCAGCGGCATTACCGATCATTTGGCTCATGATGAAAAAGAAACGGCGGATGAGGAAATTCTCATCGCAACTGGCGGATTCGATGGACGTTTTATCGCGGGCCCTTCGTTCCGGATACAGTTTGCCAGCCGGCTTGCAGTTGATTGGTCAGCAAGTCAGCGAACCGTTGGGTCCCGAGTTTATGCGGGCCTTTGAGGAACAGAACCTCGGTATGTCGGTGGAACAATCGATTCGTACGATGGTCGATCGCGTTGGCAACGTCGACTTGCAATTCTTTTCGACGGCCGTGATTCTGCAACGACAAACGGGTGGTGACCTTGCTGAAATTCTGGACAAGATCAGCAACCTGATTCGCGAACGATTCAAGATCTGGGGCCAAATCCAGGCACTTACCGGCGAAGGCCGTCTGTCCGGCATCGTATTGCTGGGCTTGCCTCCGGTTTTGTTCCTGGTGATGCTCCGCCTGAATTATGACTATGTGATGATGCTGTTCAATGAACCGCTGGGTCAGAAGATGCTGGTATTCGGCATCATTATGCAAATCCTCGGCGCTATCTGCATCAAGAAAATTATTACGATCAAGGTGTAACTGTGAATACGACAATTCTTTCGGCTATCGACATTGCAACCATAGTGCCGTTTGCCGCATTTGCGGCCATCGCGGCATTTGTATGGTTTATCGCCGACACATTCGTTTTGCGAAAAACGCGATCGGAAGAACGTCTCGACCAAATGAAGGCGGGGCGCGACGGGGTCAGCAAGTCGAGCGGCGGTGAAGGTTTTTCCAAAATACTTCGGGACGCCAGTCCGGCATTATCCAGGCCCTTGCAACCAAAAACCGAAGCGGAACAGGGAAAGCTCCGGCAACGCCTCAGCTTCGCCGGACTTCGGTCGGACGAAGCAACCGTTGTTTTTCTGGGATTAAAGTTCATCGCGGCCGTCCTGGGTTTGCTGATCGGCGGCGGCATCTCGGTCTTTATGAGTGGTTTTTCAGTCACCATGTTATTGCGCACTTTGATGTGTGCTGGTCTGTTCTTCTTTGCCCCGGACATCATTCTGTCATTTCGAGCCAAGAAACGTCAGGAAAAAATCTTTTTGAGTATGCCGGATGCGCTGGATTTGCTGACTGTATGCGTTGAAGCGGGTCTGGGACTCGATCAGGCCATGCGAAAAGTTGCCGATGAAATGGAAAAATCGGCTCCCGTGCTTTCGTACGAATTCGCTGTCTGCAATATGCAGGTACAGATGGGGCAATCACGCGAAGAAGTTTTCAAGGATCTTGGACGACGAAATGGTGTTGACGATTTGAAAACACTCGCGTCGGTGATCATTCAAACGGACAAGTTCGGATCCAGTATCGCCAAGGCATTGAGGGTCCAAAGCGATTCGATGAGAACACAACGTCGGCAGATCGCCGAAGAGAAAGCTGCCAAGACCGCCGTCAAGCTGATTTTTCCACTCGTTTTATTCATCTTTCCAGGCATATTCGTTGTTCTCGTTGGTCCCGCTGCAATCACGATGGTCAACGAAATGCTCCCGGCTTTTCAAAAATAGCCCCTGGTCGCCAAAGATTCCGGAAATATCTGGTGGAACGATCATGGTTGTCACGCCTGTTGGACCGATAAATCAGCAGGACGCCAGTTTCCCGATTGTCGCGGGACTGGCGTTTGCAAGCAAGAAACGGGTTAATGGCTCAATGCCAATGAGCCGTGCGGAACGAATCAGCAAGATCTGATTCGAACCGATGAGTTCTTGTTGCAGTAAACCCAGATCATTCCGAGAGAACGGATTCGCGGAGACCCAAATGACGATTTCGAAAAAACACCTGGTATTGCCATTCGCCATAGTCGCCGCCTTGACCTTCTCGTCAGTGGCATTAGCGCAATGCGATTGTCACGGATGGCCCAATGACGGATGCAGCACCGGTGCCTGTGGCGGCGGATGTCTGGATCAACTCAAATCAGACTATCACCAATTCAAGGCAGATTTTGATTTGATCACGGACCGGAACGCATCATGGCCACTCCCATTTTCCTGTTGGGATCGTGAAGCTTACTATGCCGTTATTAATCAGCAGTATGCGCATGGATTGCAGGTAGCACACACATTGACTTCAGAGTACTTTGATTCCAGCACCAACGAGTTGAATCGTGCCGGAGAAGGCCGCGTTGCCTGGATTGTCCAAAATGCACCGTCGGCCGATAAACGCATTTTCGTTTACGAAGATCAATCCGGTCCCGCAATGGACCAGCGTATTGCCAGCATTCGAAGCACTGTCGATCGATGGTACGGACACCTTGGCAACATCGAGATCGCAAGTTCGCAGTTGATGCCAAATTCGATACCGGCGACCTACCAAAACACGATTATGCAAAAATACGACGAATCGCAACCCAAACCGATCATTCCGGTCAAATCGGGTCAAGGAATCAACGAATCAGTGGGCAACTAACGCTCGTACCCTTTTCCTGACACGAGCTATCAACTCGCAACGAGCCACGTGTAGTTGCATCATGATTTCGAAAAGGCGGCTTGCCCGAAATGGCATGCCGCCTTTTCTCATTTTGTCACGCAACGGATCGTACGGAATCGTGGTAGAATCAGGCGAAAGAACGCAATGAGTTCCGTTCCCGAAACACCCAAGGGCGCTGCACGATGGACAAAAAAGAAAAGAAACGGCTGGAAGTGCTGCGGAAAAAGCATGAGCAAGTAAGACAAAGACTGGTCGGGGCCCGCAGCCAATTGGATGACAAGGCGGAAGTCGAAGCAATTGAGAAGGAACTGGCAGCAATCCATTCCGAAATTGAAAAGATCAAGAATTCCTGATTGGGAGGTGCTTCCTCGAACCCCGATCATTCGCCCTCCCTTACACGCCAGGTTTTCGTTTGAAGTTGTCCGACGATTTAGCGAGCAGGCCGGGCTAGTGCCTGATGCAGTATCTGAACGGGATGAACGGCCGTTCGTCCGGTACCGTCAAGTATTTGATGGCGACAGCTTGTTCCTGGTGCCGCAATAATCGTATCGGGGCTTTCGGCACGGACGGCGGGAAACAAGACGAGCTCACCGATTTTTTGCGACAAGTCAAAGTGCTCTCGTTCGTATCCAAATGATCCGGCCATTCCACAACAGCCGGACGGGATCATCCGAACGGTGTAGTTCCGCGGCAACTGCAACATTCGAATGGTGTCACGCATGGACGACAAGGCTCGCTGATGACAATGACCGTGTAATCGAATCTGTTTTGACTGCACTGTAAAACGGCTCGAGTCGATTCGTCCGGCGGACATCTCTGACGAAATGTATTCGTCAATCGTCATGATTCGACTGGCCAGCTCCCTGGCCCGCGGACGATTGAATCTGCTTACCAGGTCCGGGTATTCGTCGCGAAGCGTCAGAATCGCCGATGGTTCAATTCCAACAAGCGGACCGGAAAATCCAGCCATCGAACTAACGAGCATTTCGATATTTCTGTCAGCGATGCCCTGGGCGCGCCTCAACAAACCGCTCGAAATTGACGCCCGCCCGCTTTCCAAATGACGGGGCATGCTCACTTCGTAATCAAGGGCGCCAAGTAACTGGACGGCAGCAATGCCAACGGGGACGTCGTTAAAGTTAGTGAATTCGTCGCAAAACAAAAAAATCCGTTCTCGCGATCGATCCTGATCATTGATACCGCAGCGCTGGTCCGGATTCGTTTCAAACCACTTGCGAAAACTCATACGCTGAACTCGAGGGAGTGACCGGTCAGGATGAAATCCGGCCAGGCGTTTGAGAATACGCCCCGTGAACTTGTTTCGTCCAAGCCAGTTGGCGAGTGGAGCAACATACGAAGCAAGGCGATTTAAGCGATCGATATTGGCAACGATACGGGTTCGGACAGAAACGCCGTGCACGTCGTGCCATGCCTGAAGAAACTCCGCTTTCATTTTGGCGACATCGACGTTGGATGGGCATTCGCTCTTGCATGCCTTGCAGGAAAGGCACAGATCCATAACCTGGTAGACTTCGCGGTTGGCCAATTGTTTTCGTAAATCAATATTGACTGAACGAGGCGCTGAAAGCGTTTGTCGTAAAATATTGGCTCGTGCCCGGGTGGAATGAACTTCATCGCGGGTCGCCATGTAACTGGGGCACATGACCCCGCCTGACAGATGCGACTTGCGACACTCTCCCACGCCGCTGCACATTTCAGCACTCTGAAGCAAACTACCGGAATTTGAAAAGTCCATGATCGTTGGAACATCATCGCTTGCCATCGACGAGTAGCGCAGCGATTCAGACATGGGTGGAGCATTGACGATTTTGCCCGGATTAAAAATGTTGTTTGGATCCCAAATTCGTTTGATTTGCTGAAGCAATTGATAGTTGTCATCGCCAATCATTAACGGCAACAACTCGGCGCGAAGCCTTCCATCGCCATGTTCGCCGCTAAGCGATCCGCCAAAGCGCTTGACGAGCCGGGCTACATCGAATGCCATGTTTCTGAAACGGGCGATTCCTTCGTTGGTTTTCAGGTTCAAGACTGGACGAAGATGCAGTTCTCCGGCACCGGCATGCCCATAGAAAACACACTCCGATCCATATTTGCTTCGGAGCAACTGTTCAACTTCGCCGATGTATGCGGGCAAGTCATCAATGGAAACGGCAGTGTCTTCGATTACCGTGGTCGGTTTGTCGTCGCCAATCACGTTGGCAACAACGCCCAATCCGGCCCGACGAACTTCGTTGATGTGAGTAATCGCTTCGCCGAACCACATGGGATGATGGAATCCAAGTCCAATCTGTTTGAGTTCGTCCTGGATTTGCTGCAAGCGTAACTGAACATCGTTGGCCGATTTGTCCCGAACCTCTACGATCAGGACTGCGGCCGGGTCTCCGGAAAAATACTGGAGGTGCGGACGCTGCTGCGCGTTGCGACCCGCTCCTAGCAATATCATCCGGTCAATCAACTCGCAGTGAAACACCGGATGCCGCATGACGATTTGCGTTGCCCGAGTCGCGTCGACTATGGAATGAAAGTGCGGGCAATACACTCCATTGAACCCTGCGGGGAGGGGATGCAATCGAACCTGAATTTCGGTCGACAGAAAAAGGGTACCCTCCGAGCCAGCCAACAGTTTACATAAGTTAAATGGCTCACCGTTGCTGCAAAAGGGCTGGCAGTCCAGCAATCGATCCAGGGCGTAACCGGTGTTGCGACGCGACACCGATGGTTTGGGAAACTCGCGACGAATCGACCGCTGCACAACAAGATCTGACAAGGCATCGACAATTAACGACGCAATTCGATTGGCGGCCAATTCGGGATCATCACGTTGAATACGGACAGCCGTGACTTCGTCGACCGGTCCGAACCTGGCAAATTCGCCGCTGGCCAGGAATCCTCGTGTTGAAATTACGCTTTCCCGGGTCGTTCCATAGACGATCGAATTGGCGCCACACGAATTATTTCCAAACATCCCGCCGATCATGGCGCGATTGGACGTGGACGTTTCCGGGGCAAAAAACAGACCGGTTTCTGCCAGATGCATATTCAGTTCATCGCGAATTACACCAGGTTGAACCCGGGCCCATTGTTGATCCTTGTCGACTGCGAGAATGCGGTTCATGTGTCGCGAGACATCCACGACAATGCCACTACCTACGACTTGCCCGGCCAGTGATGTACCCGCCGTTCGGGGTATCAGCCCTACTGCGCACCGATGGGCAAGTGCGATCAGGGATGCAATATCGGCATCCGTTTTTGGGAAAGCGACAGCGGCGGGCATCTGTTGATAGACTGACGCGTCGGTCGAAAATGCCTTTCTGACAAGATCGTCGCATCGGAGTTCGCCCGCAAAGCTTCGCTCCAGCGATTTCAGCTCATGTTGAAGTGCCTTGGAATTCAATTATCACCTTGCGACTCTCAGAGCTTTATTGAGCGATTGGAACAGGATTTTTCAGATGTGTCGCAGCAACTGGCAATGAATGTTATTCTTGTCTGTTGATTATTGACGAAGTACGCAAGGGTTGTCCACGATGGGAGCCGGGAATGGTTTTAACAATGTCAAAGGCAATATGACTGAACGTTTTCAAACAAGAGCACGCGTCGATGATCTGTTGCAACGGCTTGGGCTGAGCGGGACCAATTGGGGCGGATGTACGGGATCCGATCACTGGCGGGGTGACGAAAAAGGCCAAAGATTGAAGTCGATCTCTCCGACTACGGGCGAGACAATCGCGGAAGTCATGATGGTCACCAGGACACAATACGAAGAAATCGTTGCGACCGGTCAGGACGCATTTTTGAAATGGAGAGGCGTTCCGGCTCCCATCCGTGGCCAGGTTGTTCGCGACATTGGAAACGGGTTGCGTGAGATGCTTGTGCCACTGGGCGAACTGGTTTCGCTGGAAATGGGCAAAATCCGCGCAGAGGGAATCGGAGAAGTTCAGGAGATGATCGATATCTGTGACTTTGCAGTTGGACTGTCGCGTCAACTGTACGGATCGACAATGCATTCGGAACGCCCAGGCCATCGGATGTACGAACAATGGCACCCACTCGGCATCGTCGGCATTATCAGCGCTTTCAATTTTCCCGTCGCGGTTTGGGGGTGGAACGCCGCGCTGGCGGCGATTTGCGGGAACTCGATGATTTGGAAGCCCTCGCCAACGACACCGCTAACGGCGATTGCCGTGCAACATCTATGCAATGAAATTATGCAAAAGCATCATTGTCCCGGGGTATTCAATCTGGCGATTGGTGCCAATGATGTCGTCGGCGAAGCGATGGTGAACGATCCCCGAATTTCGCTGGTCAGTTTCACAGGCTCGTGCGAAGTCGGCAAACGAGTCGCGGAAAAAGTTGGCAGACGGATGGGTAAGTCGTTGCTCGAATTGGGTGGCAATAACGGACTGATCATTGAACCCGACGCAGACCTTGATTTAGCGACGAGGGCTGTCGTCTTTGGATCCATTGGGACATCCGGGCAGAGGTGTACTTCGACACGCCGACTGATGGTTCACAACTCAATCATTGACGACGTCACCGGGCGACTGGTAGAGGCTTACGGACAAGTCGTAATCGGTGACCCATTGGATCCAGCGACCTTGATGGGTCCTCTCGTATCTCCGCATTCGGTGTCGGTAATGCAATCCGCCTTGTCAACTGCTATCGCAGAAGGAGGAACCGTAGTGTGTGGTGGTAAAGTGCTGTCGGATCGTGCCGGGAACCTTGTTGAGCCGGCAATCATTCGAATGCCCGGCCAAACCGCACAAGTCAAAAAGGAAACGTTTGCTCCAATCCTTTATGTGATGGGATACGATTCGCTTGATCAAGCCATTCAGATCCAAAACGATGTCCCTCAAGGCCTTTCCAGTGCGATCTTTACAAGGAACTTGTTGACGGCCGAGCGATTTTTGTCGGCGTGCGGTTCGGATTGTGGAATTGCCAACGTCAACATCGGAACCAGCGGTGCCGAAATCGGTGGGGCGTTTGGT
Source organism: Pirellulaceae bacterium (assembly GCA_031414755.1). Classification (GTDB taxonomy): domain Bacteria; phylum Planctomycetota; class Planctomycetia; order Pirellulales; family Pirellulaceae; genus CAJQPP01. Next base: position 68,444 of record JANNWJ010000057.1, read on the forward strand.
GGTGAAAAAGAAACAGGTGGAGGGCGCGAATCGGGATCGGATTCATGGCGGGCGTATATGCGCCGGCAAACAAATACAATCAACTGGTCGAATGAAATGCCGCTTGCCCAAGGCATCCAGTTCGGCTAATTGAATCGCACAGTTATTATCAGGAATTGGACACAACAATCATGAAACAATTTTTTATTACATTGCAAATCACCATTGTAGTTCTCGCCGGTTTTGTGAACGAACCAGTTGTTGTTGGACAAGTGCAAGGGACGTCCAATACGATGACCGCCGGTGAGAATTCTTCGCCGCCCAATGCAACACTTGAAGATGTCCGCTGGATCACTGGTCAATGGCAAGGCGAAGCGATGGGAGGAACTTTCGAAGAAACATGGACTGCTCCCAATGGCGATTCGATGATGGGTATGTTTCGGCATGTTGTCGATGACAAAGCCAATTTCTATGAACTGTTGACGATTGTGCCAGACGGAGAGTCGTTGGTGTTACGCCTCAAGCACTTTTCGGCTGAATTGCACGGCTGGGAAGATAAGGACCAAACGGTCGATTTTCCATTGGTAAAACTTGCCGAAAATGAAGCATATTTTGACGGGCTTACCTTCCGACGTGTTGGACCGGATCAACTTCATATTTTCGTCGTAATCGAGTCGGAGGACGGGAAGAAAACCGAAATGAAATTTGCAGCACAACGAGCGAAAACAAGCGCGATCAAATAACGAGATGAAGTGGCATAATTATTCCATGTACTGAAGGGCATGACGTATCCAGCCGATTTACAATCGAGCCTCCGATTGATAGTCTGGAGGTAATAAAAGTACTTTTTTTGAGTAGTTTCGATTTCAACGATCGCCATAAACAGGAGTTCTGCATTGTCAACGTTAAACATTAGTGTGGTCGACAATGTACGAATTGCGACGTTGACCGATGCTAAAATCATGGGTGAGGACGCGAGTCTCGAAGTGGCACGCGAGTTAAGTCAGGTTATTGGCAATATGAAGGAACGCTGCCTTGTTTTGAATCTTCACAAAGTCACGTTTATGGCCTCGGCCATGATCGGAAAACTGGTTTTGGCACGAAGTCAATGCAAGGCCCGTGAAATCAATTTTTCACTTTGTTCGCTGAACGAAAACGTCGCTGAAGCCATTGGCCTGGTTCGCCTCGAAACGATCGTTGACCTGTTTGAAGACGAGGATTGCGCAATCAAAAAGCTGGGCGGCGGCAAGCCACCATTGTAGTTTGCAATTCCGGCAATCCGGAGTCCGAAACCAACTGCTCGTGTAAGCTGTCGGTCAAGCGAAGTGTACCCGGATTCGACGCGCACTAGAAATCGAAGGCGAGAGCAAGACCGTAGTCGATATCGTTCTCGTTGAAACCCGGATCAGGTGTGCTGTCGTAACGGTTGAACACATAGGCCCGCAAGCTCATACCTATTTCCGGGTCCACCAGCGTTTCGAAACCGAACCGTGTATTGAGCCGAAAGTCGTGGAAGTCTTCGATATTCGGAAACAGGTCGGTTGTTGTAAACACCTTGGTTCGCTCCGTCAGGTGTCGTTCCCAATCAAGTCCGAATTGCAGTTCCGGAATCCACTCGTCCATGGTGCCTCCGAATTCACGGGAAGCACCCGTACCAACGCGGCCCTTTAGAAAACGGTTGTCATATTCATAGAACAAAACTCCCAAACCCGTGTGGGCAGCCAGCCGGTAGTCAAATCCCTTGAACCGGTCCCATTCGAACGAACCCTCGTAATACCAGCTCAGGTTCGGGTTTGCCAGTTTTCGATCCTGGCGGCCTTCCGCGAAAATCCGGTCGGTCGTGGTCGAAACTGCATTGGAACTTCGAAAATAGCTGAACAGCAAATCGGTGGTGTTGATCCCATCATCTCGCTGGGCATCGACGTTAAGATTGATATCCACATTTTCGCTGTTGCCGGACTTGCCATTTAAACCAAAGGCCAACGATCCGTCCCACACATCGTCTTCGATAACAGTTTCAACCTCCGCTTCGTCGAAATAGTCCTGACCGTTGCCAGTTGCTGGAAAAAGAGTCAGAAACAATACCATCGCTGACCAATGCGCTGGTCGTATCAGGAATTTCATCAGAAGAGCCCATCATTTCGGTGAGAATTTGGCAAGGCCGCAAGGATATTGAAATCCTGAAATGGATTCAATTGAAAAGATTACAAAAAGCTCGTGTCGCAGCCGAATCCAACCCATGTCGTTCAAAGTGGCGGCAGAAAAATCTCCGCCAACATGCATCGAACGCTGCCGCCTCCAAAGTGTTCAATGACGGGAATCGACAGGGGAACCATTTCGGAATCGCGGGACAGTTTTTTGCGTTGCGATTCGGACAAGGCTTCCAGAGCAGTTGTTGAAAGGACAATGACGGGTTTCTGCTCTTGTCGCCCGACTTGCAGCAAATTGCAGGCGAATTTTTCCAGTTGAGATTGGGTAACAGTGATTATTGAATGGCCACAGGATTCAACTGCTTCCGCAACGGTTTCCCGCTCGGTCGGGTTGACAATACTTTCAAGGCAAACAACAACCTGATCCTGCAGCACCGACATCATCACGTTGGTGTGATAGATGGGCGACTGATTCTGATCCACGGCAGTGAACAGCACTGGCGAATATCCCAGGCGGTTGCAGAATTCATGCAGCAACCCTTCACTCGTACGAGGACTATGGCAGGCATAGGCGATCCGATTTGCCCGATCAAGGACCATGCTCCCTGTTCCCTCGAGAAATTCACCCTTGCTGGCGGCAGCTTCCATTCGCCAATGCCGGTTAATCTGGAATTGCCGTCCCATGCTTTCAATAATCGTGTCCCGGACTTCGTGTCGACGTGAGAATGAAAACATCGGATACGTGATCACGGTGCCGTCTTCGTGGGTACTTATCCAGTTGTTTGGAAACACGGCATCCGGTTTTTTTGGTTCGGGTGTATCGTCCTCAACCAGAACCGTGACTCCCCGGCCGCGCAGCGTCTGTATTGCGGCATCAAACTCGACAACCGCCTGATCCCGAATTGACTGGCAGCATGATTCCGAATTGGTTTTCTGAAACGCGTTTGACTCGGCAGTTTCCGGGTTGAAACCGAACGCTGCCGGGCGGATCATCAACACGGCGCTGGCGAATTGTGCTGAAGTTGCCATCGATCGATTTTCCGTTTAAAAGCACCGCACGAGAACCGCAAGTCCTTGACCGCCGCCGATACAAAGTGTCGTGACACCCAACGCACCCGGCTCGTGTTCTGTCAAAAGCCTGTCATGTAACGTCATGAGCAGGCGCAAACCGCTTGCACCGAGCGGATGACCGAGGGCAATCGCTCCACCCCATGTGTTGACCCGCTGTGGTGGAATGCCCAGTGTTTCCATGGACGCCAGGACCTGAATGGCAAATGCTTCATTGATCTCCCATGCGGCAATGTCCGTCACGCTTAACTTGTTTCGCTTGAGAATTTTTTCGGTCGCCGGAATTGGGCCCAGCCCCATCAACTCGGCCGGAACATGTCCGCTCGTAACATCCATGATCTCGATTCCATGCTCAACGCCTGCGGATTTCGCCGCGTCGCTGCTCAACACGACTCCCATGGTGGCACCATCGGTCAATGGACTGCATGTTGCGGCCGTAACGACACCCGATTCCGAGAAGGCAGGAGGCAGGCTCGCCATTTTTGTGCGATCGACGGGAACGCGAATGAATTCGTCACGATCGCAGATATAGGGATGAACTTGCGCGTTGTAGTTTCCCTGGTTCCATGCGGCATCGGCTAATTCGTGGCTGGATGCGGCAAATCGTTCCTGATCCGCTCGTGAAATGCCTGCGTAATGACGTGCGACATTTTCCGCTGTTTCACCGTTAGTAATGTAGGCCGAAGGACAAACAGATTTGATTTTATTCGATTCTGAAAAGTTTGAACCGCGCCGTGGAACCCGGCTCATCGATTCAATACCGCCGACCAAAAACCGGTCGCCCCATCCGCTTCGGACGCGCGCTGCGGCCATGACAACTGCTTCCAGCGATGAGGCGCACAGTCGATTGACTGTGGCACCCGGCAAGTCAAGATCCGCCCCGATGGCGACCATTCGCGCGAGGTTGTACCCCTGCTCTCCCTCCGGATAAGCGCAACCCACGAACAAGTCTTCGAAAGGGAATCGCCACAGTTGAGGCTGCCGTTGGCGACTGGCATTAAGTAATTCGATCATCAAGTCGTCAGGCCGGGTCCCGGCATACGATCCCTTGAAAGCCCGCGCAAACGGTGTCCGCAGTCCACCGGTAAAAACCGCCGTGTTCATAAGTTATCTTGAGTAAGCATTACCAGATTACAGCGAAACGATGAATCCATGTTAACCATCAACGAGCAAGCTGGTGTCAATTCCCAGGTCATCAAGTCGAACCCCGGCAGCCAGTTTAATAACTCGAAACGCACGCCCCGTAGGCGTAAACATCCCCATTTCCGTAACGACCGTGTGCACAACATGTTGGCCAGTCAATGGGAGTTCACATCGTGCTCGCAGTTTACAAGTTCCATCCTTGGAAAAATGCCAAAGCATCACGATAACTTGTCTGGCTCCGTTCACCAAATCCATGGCTCCCCCCATCCCGGTTACTTTTTTTCCCGGGATCATCCAGTTTGCAAGATTTCCTTCCACGTCAACTTCCATCCCACCCAGAACGCAATAGTCGACATGACCACCTCGAATCATGCCGAAACTGGTTGCACTGTCAAAGTAACTCGCTCCAATTCCGACGGCAATCGTTTCCTTGCCGGCGTTGATCAATGTTGGCGAAACAGTGTCCCGTGTCGGGCGACCGCTGACTCCCAAAACGCCGTTCTCGGAATGAATCACAATGTTTTTGGATTCCGGCATCCGTTCCGCGATGATTGTCGGCATCCCGATGCCGAGATTCAATGTACAACCGTCGGCGAGTGTCGCAATAATCTCGTCTGCCATCTGCGAATGCGACCAGCCACCAGGTTTTTCTTTACTCACAATATTCAATCTCCGAAGCGCGTTTCAAAAATAATCGCAGGATCGTTGAGAAAATGCGAGAGGTGAGGCGGCGGTTTGCATGGAAAGGGGCTATTTCTTGCCAAGTAGTTCCAGCACCGAATAGCTCATCGCCGTGATTCCGGTTTGCAAGGCGGGTTCAGCGTCCGGGTAGTACTCGGCCGAGTGCAATCCCGGGATTTGCAATCCCATCGTCTTGTATCGATCCAGCCGCTCTTGCTCGACCGTCCCTAACCAGAAGAGCATTACCGGCATTCCTCCCTGCCGACCGTATTGACTAAAGTCCTCTCCTCCCATGACGGGATTCGAAGTTTGAACTGCTTGTTCGCCAAGCTTGACAGTAAGTGCTTTCATCAACCGTCCGGTCAATTCATCGTCGTTATACAACGACGGTGTTCCCTCCGACACAACGATTTCCGGTTCCTTTGCTCCCGAACTGGCGGCGCTGGCATTGGCCTTTCGCTTGATTCCATCCAACAGTTTCGTGCGTACCTCATCCGAGTAACTTCGCACCGTCAACTGCAACAAACATTCATCGGGAATAATATTGTGTTTGGTACCACCATGGATCGAACCAACGGTCACGACGGCCGCTTCCGTTGGATTGATTTCGCGACTGACCAGAGTTTGGGCGTCAAGCACGAATCGCGATGCAATCACGATCGGGTCAATCGTCGAATGCGGGTATGCACCGTGGCCACCAGTACCCGTGAACTTGATGTCCACACTGTCGACATTGGCCATAATGTAACCGGATCGCATTCCGATTTTGCCAACCGGCAAATCAGCCGATACATGTAACGCAAGGCAAGCGTCCGGTTTTGGGAAGCGGGTGAAAAGCCCATCGTCGATCATGGCCGACGCGCCCGATCCACGTTCTTCCGCGGGTTGTCCGACGAACAAGATAGTCCCCGACCAGGCGTTCTTGTTCTCGGAAAGGAATCTTGCCGTACCGACAAACGACGTCATATGAATGTCGTGTCCGCAAGCGTGCATGACTCCAACGTTGGCACCCGTTTCGTCCTTGACTTCAACCATCGAAGCGTAAGGGCGACCCGTTCGCTCGACAATCGGCAACGCATCGAGATCGGTCCGAACCAGTACAACAGGTCCCTTGCCGTTTTTCAAAACCCCCACCACACCAAATCCGCCGACGTTCAAGCTTACTTCGCAACCCGCTTGTTCCAGCTCCTTGCCGATTCGAATAGCTGTTTGTTCTTCTTGATGGGAGAGCTCCGGGTTTCGATGCAAGTAAACATACAACTCCGTTAGCGACTTGATGTTGGACGAGACCCATTTCGCCGGGTCCTGGGCCGACGTAACCTGAGCGCAAAACAACAGAAAGGCTGGCATGGTCGAAAGCAACAAAACAGTTCGAGGCAATTTCATGAAATATCCAACATTGTTATAAGTGCCAGGCGGCAACTACAGAAATAAATGATTCCAAATCGAACGGCTATTGTTCGCAGACAACCGTTTGGTTTTCAAGTCACCCAATTCCGCACCCGGAATCCCGCAAACCGGCAGGCCAGCAACAAGCCATTCGCCCTTCCGTCGGCCAGCGTTTAGAATTGCCCTTACGTGACGTGGAATTCCGAAAAAACGCGCAACCAACCTGTCGAATACCAGAACTTTTCACGGGAGTGAAAAGCCACGTGGCCGTTCACACCGTGAACGAGGGTGTGTTTGATTTTGAGAATGTGTACCCCATTTCAAATTGTGTCACGCCAAGTCGTGACCAAAAATTAAATCATCAATTTTAATTCGAATGCGAAACCCGAGTGACAGGCTCGGCAGAAAATAACTGGTAACGGGCGACAACGACCGTGATATTATCTTTACCTCCGGCGTCCAATGCTTGTTCGACGAGCTGTTGGCACGCTTGTTCTACCGACTCATTGCGATCCAAAGTTTCGCCGATGGCCTGGCTTGCCACCATTTCGGTAAGTCCATCCGAACAAAGCAACAAGCAGTCTCCGTCGTTGAGTTTGACTTTTTGGACATCGGGCTCGAATGATTGCCCGTCTCCTCCCAAACATTTTGTCAAAACATGTCTGAACCTGTGGGTTGACTCATCGCTTTGTGAAAGCACTCCTCGATCGACGAGTTCATGTGCCAAGGTGTGGTCGCAGGTGATTTGGTGCAACTGGTGACCCCGATAGAGATATGCCCGGGAATCTCCAATATTGGCAATGAAAAGATCGTGCCCCAAATTCCAGGCAACGGTCATCGTAGTTCCAAACCCGCGCAATTCCGGATCCGTCTCCACCGCGTCAACAAGCTTTTGGTTTATTTGACTTGCTCGTAGTTTGAACCGACGCGCAATTTCCTCGGACCAATGATCGTCGTCGGATCGCAATATCCAGTCAGGGGTCGAAACCACCAGGTCCAGCAAGCTGTGCATCGCCAATTGGCTCGCGACTTCTCCAGCGGCCGGGCCTCCCATACCGTCGGCAACCACCATTGCATGACCTGTTTCGTTGAACCGGTTTCCCAACGGCAAATCGAGCAAAGTGGTTTGAACGATCTCAAGTTGTCGCCCAAATCGACAAGTAAGAAACTGATCCTCATTGTTCGATCGTACAAGACCACGGTGGGAAAGGCCGTGAACATCGACGTGCATAGTCGAAGAAGTCGTTGCGGAGCGAATTCCGCCATCCACCGATGCCAGGATAAATTCACCAGTAGCGGCATTGTCCAGGTCTTTCATTTATTTGCCCTCATGTAATCGATATCAACTAAACAGGATTTAGTACCTGATGATAGTGCATCCCCGCCATCCAACTCCCGCAAAAATCGAGTCGTGGTCAAGTATTTTCAATTGTCAAAGCACGCTATTCGCGTCTTCGGTTCACCGCATTGTCAGTTTGACTACTGCGATGTCAAGCAGCGTAATGACATTTGGTCATATCGACTTGCGCTGCCGGGTGTTGGTTAATCTTTCGAGACCGGCATCGCGCAAGCCATCGGCCTGTTCCGCTAAATGCTGGCGGCTAGCGCCTTGCCGCTCACAAATTTGGCGATGTCCAACAGGTTGTCATTTGAATAAAAATTTGGCTGGTATCGTTTGATGGCCGTTTGATGCTCGCACCCTTTGATACATCAGTCCAACAAATGATCCTTTTCACCGAGTGAAAAGCGACGTGGCCAATCACTCCGTAAACGTGTGTGTCTTTGGAGTCTGAGCAGACTTCAGGCGATTCTCAATTTTGCTGTGGTCAAAGGAGTCGTTTAGAACGGTAAAGGCGACTCGAGTAACGGAAATAGAAAAAAGCCCGCTGCAACTGCGCAGCGGGCTTTTTTTAACTGTTAACGCAATCCGGAAATCAGTCGGTTGTTATTTGTCCGAGTCAGGAAGGCCCATTTTGCTTCGATCGGGATAGGCTGGTCGTTGCGGGGGCTTGAATCCGTTTTCCTCAATTTCTTTCAGCATCAATTCAATCGCGGCGTCCATTTGCGGATCGCCGCCGTTCATCATTAGAGCCGGGTCGTCAACGACACGAATGTCTGGATCGACGCCGTGCCCTTCGATTCCCCATGTTCCATCTTTCTCGTAATAGGCAAATGTAGGGGCGGTGACGCTTGATCCATCAATCATCGACGGATTACCGGAGATTCCGACCAGTCCTCCCCAGGTTCGCATGCCGATGAGTTTTCCAACTCCTGCCTGCTTGAACAGGGCGGGGAACATGTCGCCGCCGGAACCCGCCATGCCGTTGATCAACATGCATTTGGGACCCTGATGAGAATCGGGTGGCCAGGTCCAGTCACGTCCGTCCCGTTTGGCCCAATAATTGGTAACAGGCCGGTTCAGCAACTCTACGAAGCGTGTAGGAATCTGGCCGCCACCATTCCAGCGATCATCGATAATCAGGGCTTCCTTCGATGCCTGACCGTAGAACTGGCGGAACAAATCGTTTTGGCCTGGTACGCCCGTGTTGATCACGTAAATGTAACCAACTCGTCCTTTGGATTTTTCCTCAATGTATTTACGATTGCGCTCGATCCAGGCGCGGAATCTAAGATCGTTGTCGTCAGCAAGCAGTTTAAAGGCCACTTGTTTGTCATCGTCACTAGCGTTTGCATCCTCGCTAACGGTAAAGGTAACGATCTTGTCGGCCAAACCGACAAATGCCGAGTAGGGATCGCGGCTGGAATCCAGGGAAACGCCATTCACAGAAAGAATGAAATCCCCTTCCTTGATGCCGACCGATCGCAACGGGTTGCGAGCGTCCGTGTCCCAGGCAGCCCCTTCGAAGATTTCACTCACCTTGTAGCGGCCGTTTTCAATGACGAATCGGCATCCCGGCAACCCGACATTCTCCGGGGAGGTGGTGTCTTCATCGTCCGCAGGACGATAATAGGCATGTCCGACGTTGAGTTCGGAAATCATTTCAGCAATCAGGAAGCCCAAATCGGCTCGGGAAGTACATTCGTCGATCATTGCTGCGTAACGATCACGGACCGCTTTCCAATCGACGCCATGCATATTCGGATCGTAAAAGAAATCGCGTTCGATTCTCCAGGCGTCCATGAACACCTGTTGCCATTCGATACGGGGGTCGATCGACGTCTTCATACTATCCGTAATGACTTTGTCAGTCAGTTTTTGAGCAGCGGCAGCATCGACGACATAAAAGAATTTCGCTTGCGCGATCAGCAATTTCTTGCCGTCCGCCGTCAATCCGAATCCGCTAACTCCGTCGACAACGCTTTTTTCAGCCTTGTCCTTGTCATCAATGTCAAAGATCTTGATTGACTGCCCGCCATCTTCCGGGCCGTCCGCATTGGGTGATGGCGCACGAGAATAAATCAAATGTCCCTTGTCATTGAGGCCGAGACCAGCGAAGTTGCCTTGGGGAACAGGAATCTGCCATATACGTTGCTCGATTCCTTCGAAGTCAATCGTAACCGGTTTGGATTTCTTGTCTTTGTCCTTTTCCTTATCGTCGTCATCGCCATCGTCGCCGGAATCCAGGCCACTGGCGTCTTTGGTTGCTTCGAGATCCAAATTCAGGCCGGCGGCCTCGACCAAAGCGCTGCCGGTGAATTTGCCATCCTTGATCGTTCCGCTGATTACCGCAACAACTTCGCCACCTGACGCCGTAATCCGGACATCACCTGTCTCGGCATCGTAAGTGCCCGAGGTGATATCAAGGCTTCCTGCATGCGTGTTCACCGTACCGGTAATCGTTCCGTCATCGGCAAGCGAAAGCCTCAATGTAAAGTTCCGTTGATCGGCGGGCATTTCGTCATTCAGTACCCGGCCCGACCAGGTGCCGGAAACTCCGTCCGAATCGGCATCGTCGGCAGACTTGTCTTCCGAATCGTCGTCTGATTCCTCGTCCTCGTCGCCAGAATCTTTTTCACTCTCTTCGTCGTCCTTGTCATCTTTCGTGTCGTCCTTGTCGCCATCTTTCCAGGATTCCTCATCGCTTTCGGCAAGTAAAGGCTGCTTCACATCGGCTCGCAACGGAATCGCCAACAGGACTTCGGTATCGGCGTAGATAAACGAGTTGCCGACGTCTTCGTAGCTGGGACGATTAAAGGCCCGATTGCTTGAGCAAAAGATATAGTCTCCTTTGCGATCAAATACCGGATTGTTGCACGGGAAGTAGTTCGTTAATTGGTGCTTCGCAGCCGAAGCCAGGCTATAGACCCAAACGGCATTGGAGGGAACGGCATTGTTTGTGGCACGGGCATAAGTCATCCACAGGGAATCGTGTGACCAACTCACGGAAACTTGTTCGCCGGTCGGGTCGGTGTCAACGAGCTTCGTTTCGCCAGATTCGATCGTATGCAGGAAAATATTTCCGGCTTTGTCGGTAAATACAATTTGTTTCGAATCAGGAGACCAAACCGGGTTGTACCTCCAGGCCGAACCATCGCGCGTAACTTGTTTTGTTTCGCCGCGGCCATCGGATTGCATCAGATACAATTCGTACTCTCCGGACTGATCCGAGAAATAAGCGATCCATTGTCCGTCAGGGCTCCATGCAGGCATACGTTCAGCCGAGCCGTTCGTGTGGGTCAAATTGCGGGGCGAGCCATTCTTGACGGGCAAGCTCCAGATATCCCCGCGAGCTTCGACGACAAGCCGTTTCGCCTTGGGTGAAACATCGGCCGCTTCGATAAATTCGGCGGCATCGACGAGTCGAGAGCGAACGCTTTGTTTGTCGCCGGGAACGGTAATGTTAACAGCACTTCGTTTGCCGCTCGCCAGATCAATGAGCCAAAGACTCGCCCCGTTCTGTAAAACGATTTCGCCTTGACCGTTTTCGCCAGGACCCATCGCCGGCCATTTGCAATCGAATTCTGCAAAGTCGGTCACTTGTCGTTTGTTTCCAGTCGCCGGATCAAACTCCCAAATGTTCAATCGCATTTGCGGACCCTCGTCGGAAAGGTAATAAACTTTTTCAGCGTGCCACATCGGCAGACTGTCGGCTCCCTCCCAATCGGTCACTTGGCGCGACGTATGTGTCTCCAGATTGAATAGCCAGATGTTGGACGCCATACCGCCGCGGTAGCGTTTCCAGGTTCGGTTGTCGTGACTGTGGGGAGTATATGCCAGCCATTTGCCATCGGCGCTGATCGATCCGTTGGATCCGTAAGGGACCGCCAATTGTTCGGACAGGGGTTTTTCCTTGCTGATTGTAAATAACTGGGTAACGCGCTGAAGTCCCGCGAAGCCGTTTGCAAAATACAACAAGGATCCATCAGGAGTCCAGTCGCAGAGGACTTCCGATTGCGGATGCCAGGTCATTCGTTCGGGGGTCCCGCCAATGACATCGATCACATAAAGATCGTTGTCCCCGTCGTATTTTCCGACGAAAGCAATCTTGTCTCCGGCCGCGTTGAATCGAGGAAACAGTTCGCGTCCCGGCGGACTGGCCAATGGACGGGCCACGCCCCCTGCGCGATCGACAACCCACAGGTCGCCAGCATAGGAAAAAGCGATATGCGATTTGCTGATGTCGGGGTACCGCATCATGCCTGCCGAAGGCTGTCGAATTGCGTCGCCCGATTCCTGCTGGCCATAAACAGTGGAAGTAATTTCGAACTGAAAGCTGACGACAGACAATAGAGTCATCGCCAAAATTTGTCCCGGTCTTTGTTTGATCATTGAATAATAATCCCTGGTGAAATTTCCCCGATGTGAATCAGCGGCCTGGATAAAGAAGGAAGTCCAATCATTTAGATGGGTTGGATACCGGCCCACTCGAAATATTGCCTGGTATTAACAAGAGAAAAGGAGTTTTTTGTAATTAGGCCGTTGCCGTAATATTGCCAGAATTGCAGCCGATCGATCGTCTGGCTCGTCAAATTCGTTACATTCCTACGCGGATTTCGGACAATTTCGGAAAGGCAAATGGCAGCATTCAAAGCGAAAGCCATTATTTCATGGTCGAATCGGACGCGAATTACAGTTTGCGTTCTTATTCCGGCTCCGGTTTTTGATTTCGTTTCAATGAATTGAATTGCACGAGAACTGATATGTTGTTGCCGTTGGGGGACGACCTTGAACGACCCAATTTTCCCGTTGCAACGGTCTTTTTGATCTTCCTGAACGTAGCCGTATTCGCGCTCGTCACCCGGATGGGATTAACAATCGATTTCATGGTGCCGGAAACCGACCCCGGGTTTGGCAGGCAACTGAGAAACATTGAGACGTTCTACGGGATTTGGGGCGCAGTACCCCGGGAACTTATGGCGGGGAAGATTATTGGCTTGATCACCTACATGTTTTTGCACGTTGGCCTCGTTCACCTGATTGGGAATATGCTGACGTTGTGGGTGTTTGGTCCGTCACTGGAAACCGCGCTTGGGGGCATGTCGTTCATACTGCTCTACATCTTTTGGGGCGCGGTTGCATGTGCAGCACACACAGCCACCAATCTTTCAAGTGACGTCTTTTTGATTGGCGCCAGCGGAGCAATTGCCGGGGTCCTTGGCGCATACATTTTGTTGTTTGGTTATTCCGCGAAGATCAAGATGTTACTTTGGCTGGGAGTATTTCCATTTCGATTCAGGATGCCGGCAATTGCCTTTGGTGTATTCTGGATTCTCACCCAGTTATACAACGCGTCGATTGATTTTGACGGTACGGCGAGTGGCGTTGCCTGGATGGCTCACGTGGGCGGATTCGGCGGCGGCGTGGTGTGTATGTGGTTGTTTCGTCAACAAACCGACAGGGTACTGGTACGAGAGGAGGATTCACTCCGATTCATTTCCCGAAACGAACTGGAAGTAAAATCATCAAAAGCGAACCCGGCTCCGCAAACAGCGACGGTAACGAATATGAAAACAGCACCGATCGAAAGCCGCGTGTGTTCCGGTTGCGGTTCCGTACTCAAACCCGAACATTTGATTGGTGATCGGTTGTTGCGTTGTCCCAATGGTGACTGCTCGCGAATGACGTATATTTCAGAAGCGGAATTGCAGTCTGTGGCACATTAGTTGTCCAGGTCGTTCGCATTGCCGTCAAGCGCGCAGAAACCGGTCATCTGCGTGTTCATGTGTCAGGTCCCAGCCACCATTTGCGTTTTTCGTTCGAGCGCCTGGTCCATCGACGGGACGCAACTCACCAATGTATTCGATGATTGGCTTGCGGCCTTCGAAGGCGTACCAATCGGTTACAAGTCGGACTGTTTTGTCGCTTCCTGGCTGCCAGATCCGATCACCTTTTTGCAGTACGAGCTCGTGAGCTCCCGTCCAGCCGAACCAGTTGTAAGCGGCCGTATGCGCAGGAATCCAGCGAGCGACGCCAGCGGTGTCCATCAGGCAAAACTCGGCCCAACAATGATTGGGAACGAGAACCAGTCGCGCCGGAATTCCCGCAGCGCGACATAGGGCCACGAAGACGCCGGCTCGTTCTTCGCAATCTCCCACTTTCGATTTTAGCGCCGCTTCAATACTGGTGTAGGCACCGGGTCGACCCTGAATGTTCTCCCACACCCAATCGAAGAACTTTTCAGCCATCGTCCACGGATGATCGTGCTTGCTGGCAACGGTTTCGACAACAGTGTGAAGTGCCGTTAAATCCGCCCGAATTCCAGGACTGTTTCCCAAGGTTTGTTTTACGGTTGCATCGGAAAACGACTGAAGCGCCGGGAACTGCTCGATCGTGAATTTAGGGCAATAGCGAAAGAGTTTTATCCGGCACTCCAGGGTCGCGGAAATCGTTTGTCCTCGAACGACGATGGGCGCATGGACCTGCAATTGGGCGGCGGTATCGGACAAGGTGACGATTTCGGCGTTGCACTCATCCGATTTTTCGATGCGAACCTCGGTGATTTCCTGTTCCGGGAAAATGACCGGTACAGGCGTCGATCCGCGTACGTTGCGTGCTTCTCCCTGGCTTGTCCATTTCAGGCCAATTGTCAATTCAAATTCGCGCGGATCAACATATCCCTGCATGTTGTCAGGTTGTTCCGTCCAGTTCCATTTGCCATCCATGACAACTGGAGTAATACTGAACGCATCGGGAACCCGGGGTTCTTCGAACTGATCCCAGAAATTTTTTCGACCAGTGAACTTCGTTGAAAAAAGTGCTTTACCGGCAATAATGGAGGACGAACCGATGAGTCCAGCTCCGCAAGCTGAACCGATCAGGAGTCGGCGGCGTGTCAGGTCCATGATAAGAATGTCCTTGATCCGATTTGAGTTACAGCACTTTTCGCTATCTTGATGGAAGCATCCAGGGATTGTGCGAATCGGGAAGTGCCGTCGTCATTCGGGATGTATTCGTTCCTTGCCGTATTGATTTCTATGTGATTGATTCGTTGAATTCAAGCCAAGTCCTGTCTAAAGTGTAGATCTTTTGTCGAAATCCGGACGTATGAACGACTCGAACCCTTCCAGCGACGCCGGAGAATTAACCAGATTGCAGGCAGTGGTCCGAGCCAATCGCCAAACCATCCACCGGCTTCGCGAACGAATCGACGTTCTGGAGCGCTCAATGGAATTGGTTTGCGATGATCCGCAAATGCAGTGGCTTTATCGGCATCGAAGCGAACGAATGGACGCGACGGTGCCCATGTTTCCCGAATTGCGTGCCAGGTTCCATTTGGCTCGATACGAGTTTGCATGCAAATACGTTGATGGGTTGAACGTCGCTGACATCGCTTGTGGTACAGGCTATGGTTGTCGGGTTTTGATCGAAACTGGCAAGGCACAGTCGGTTACCGGAATCGATATTTGTCCAGAAGCGATCGAGTATGCGAAATCCAGGCATCAGGTCGCGGGCGTACGGTTTTTTGCAGCGGATGCGTTGCAAACGGGAATCCCGGACCAGTCGGTCGATTGCGTTGTTTCTTTTGAGACGATCGAACACCTTGAAAACGCCGAAGCTCTCATGGATGAGTTTTATCGGATAATGAAACCGGGAGGCAGGTTGATTTGCTCAACACCGAATGCCTGGCCCCTTGAAATTGCACCCCATCATGTTCGTGAATATAACAAGGCGTCGTTTTCAAAATTGCTTGATCGAAGATTCAAACTGGAAGAGCTTTACAATCAGAATTCCGGATCCGATTTCCGATTCAACCATGAGCAAGCGGAAGGAATCGTTGCGACGACGGACAAGAATCACCTTACCGCCGAGTGCTTTATCGCGATCGCCCGCCGGGCATAAGCGCAGCGAATCGTTCAGGCATACGATTGCAGTATGCCAATGTAGCGGGAATAAAGACTGATAACCAAACCACCGATCATCACGGCAATAATTGAGAATACGACAAAGAACATGATTCGGCTGATCAGGTTCAGGTTCTTTTCGGCTTCGGCATTGTATTGATCGGCCAGTCGATTCATGGTTTCAGGCATCTCGCCCGTCAATTCACCATTCTCGACATACATCAGCAAATCTTCGGGAAAAGCCCCGGTTTCCCGCAATGCTTCGGTTAATGAGACGCCAGCCTGCAATTGATCTTTGACTGGTTCTTCGAACTGGGTGTAATAAAAATTCTGCGTCGAACGAAATGCCAGTCCGACACCGTGCATCGTGTTCATTCCCGCTTCGTATACGGCTGACAGAACCCAGGCGAATCGGGCCAGCGAGAACACCTGAATCGTCTTGCCAATGAGTGGAATTCGACGTGCAATACGCATGGGCAAATCGCCAAACCAGCCGACCATCGAACCATAGATCACCAGCGTGATCGAACCAAGCGTCACCAGACAGAAGGAAACCCAACCCCAAAAATACTGCATCGTTGACCAGTCCCAGCCGATCAAGTCAAACGGCTCGCCACTTCCGCTGACGCTGGAGGCCCATCCCATTCCAAGAATCATTACCGCAATGATGACTACGGCAGACAGCAATTCGAAAATCGGCCAGGCGAGTCGGCCTATCATGTCGCGACGGAACTTGACGATCGTGTCGTAATGTTGGGCCAACAAGAAAAAGGATCGTTCGAGGCGACCACTGGTTTCACCCGATTCGGCAACGGCACTTGTCAATTCCGGAAAGTAATTGTCGGCCGCCCGCAAACCTTCGGCGATTGTCTGTCCTTGCGAAACGCAGTCAAGGACTTTCGTCATGGCAAGCCGATGTCGGAGCGAACCCGTTTGTGACTCTCGCCTGAATATCTGCAAGACATCAATTCCTGCCTTGTAACTTGTACTGATTCGGTGACACAAATCAGCCAGTGTTTTCAAGGGGATTCTCGCCATATGAGGTCCTGAGAGTCGTTGTTTAAGGTCGGTTCGAAACGCACCGGAAGACCGGTCCAATGCAACCGGAGAAGCGTCCCAAGGTGTTGTGATTCGAAATTCTAGCAGGATCGGGCGTTCTATTGATGGCAACTCCCCGTCATTAGCAACTTTTGCTGATGAAATGAGCTGCCGGCTGTCGTAGAATAAACCGGACGGGAGTTTGGGCAATACCCGACACAATGAAAAGGGAGTCATTATCGATGTTCGGTCATTCTGCCATAAAGATATTTCGCGTCTTTTGCCTGATTACAGCGATTTTGGGTATCGGTGTGCTGACACCGACAAGTTCAGCAGACGATTCGTTGCTGTTGGAACGAATCGAACTTGCCAACGGCGGCACGCTGTATGGAACGACCAAAACAATCGAGGAAAACAAATTCACTTTCTATGAAATCGTGTTGCCGGACGGGTCGATGCTAAAACTCCGACGCAATCAAGTCGATCACATCATCCCCCCTCCGCCCGCTGCGGCTGAATACCTGAGTCGCAAAGGGACGTTGGCTGATACGGCAGACGCGCATTGGGAAATGGCCGAATGGTGCCAGACCAACCAGTTGCCCGCTCAGCGCGAGTATCATTTAATGCAAGTCGTTCGATTGGAGCCCGGCCATGTCGACGCGCGAAGGCGATTGGAGTTTATCGCTCCGGAAGGTGTCTGGATTCACAATGATCACTTCTATCAAAGCCACGGTTATGTCAAGGATGACAAGGGTAAATACCGGATGCCCGCCGCTATCCAGTTGACTGAAAACAAGGAACGCGTCGAAAAAGAAATCTCAGCCATGACGGTTCGAATCCGTTCCATCATCAAACAATACGAACGAAAGGGCGATACTTCTTTGTTGAACGAAATGTCAACGATCAAGGATCCGGCCGCCGTCACGGGATTACGCGAAGCGCTTGCTGACGAATTCAAACGAAAACAACCCATCGAAGAAATTCAACATTTAATCATCGAAACGATCGGTGGTATCGAATCGTACAGTGCCCAAAATGCACTGATCACAATTGCCATGCTGCCACACGAGTTCTTTCCCAACGGTTCAACGAATGCCAATAGCTTGCGATACGCTCGGGAGATTCGTGAACAATGCGTTCGATTGTTGAAACAACCGCATTATGATCATGCGGCAGCGGTCGACAGTGTCCTGCCATTCCTTCGCCCGAAACCTGAAACCGAAGTTTACAAAGTCCACCTGGCTGCATGGATCATTGGCGAAATGGGGGACGAATCGGCGATTCCGTGGTTAATTGACGGATTGGTTACGACCCACAAACAAGTATTGGGTGGTGCCGGCGGCAATATTAACGTGGGACAGGGCGATGCAGGTGGGGGTCTGTCGCTTGGAGACAAACCCAAAATCATACTGGTACCCGTCCAAAACCAGTATGCGCTGGATGCACTTCGAATGATGACCAAAAAGCAGGACATCGGTTTCGATCAGGTCGCCTGGCTAAAATGGTATATCGACTTCCGATCGATTGGCAGTCCCAATCTGACTCGGGACGAATAAGCGGTCAGGTACCATCGCTAACACGCATGATGGTTTACTAACATTGCATCCCCGCGCGGACGTTTTCGTTTTGTTTTGGAGCGCGGGCGTCCTCGCCCGCATTTGGCGAACGAGCGGGCGTGGAAAGAGCGGGCGTGGACGCCCGCGCTCCGACCCCGTTAGTTGGCTGTGTTAAGCCAATGATTAGTTACTCGTCAGCCAGTGAAACGCAAACAATCTCCTTGTCGTTGCGGGCGAACATGCACTTGTTGGCAAACGCCGGATGACTCCAGACAACGGAGCGGTTTCCCGTGCGACTGGTCGGCTCCAGGATTTTGGCCCGGTCAAGTTCTTCGTAACCGTCTGGCGACATTCTGGCGATAATTAATTCGCCTTGTTCAGTCATGATGAAGTACTTGTCGTTGTTGGCCACGATGAAACCGGTTGTCGAGTTGGCGGGCCGTCCTTTGGTGCATGTCGCCAATTCTTCCCAAACGCGATCGCCGGTTTCCGCATTAAAGCAGCGAAGTTGTCCTTGTTCATCGACCCCGTAAATGTGTCCATCGACAACGATCGGCGGGTTGTGATCGGGATGTGGTCCGTGCCCTCGCCAGACTTCGGTAGCCGTCGGGGCAACGGGATCCAGTTTCAACATCAACGACGTTCCCTGCAATGCAGTCGTAAAAAGGTGGTCACCAAAATGTATGGGGGCGATGATCGCCATATCGTAGGCGGGCGCCATTTCAAATGACCAGTACACCTCGCCCGTTTTCGGATTCAGGCTGTTCAGCGACTCGGGGTGCCAAATCAACAACTGTCGCGTGCCTCCGGCATCGATCATCGTCGGTGGGCAGTAGCCCTGGGTTCGGGCTGAAAGGGCCTTCCATTTCTCATCGCCGGTTAACTTGTCGAAAGCCACGGCTACCGACCCTTCACCACCGACGATGCAATAAAGTGATGTTTCATCAACAAGTGGATGGGCGGCAAATCCCCAGTGCGGCGCTTCACTCAGGTTGTATTCGGTTTTAAGATCTTTGGCCCAAACAACATTGCCGGTTGACGATTCGAGGCAGAACAAATTGCCTTCGGCACCGAGTGCGTACAATCGTTCACCATCGACGGTCGGAGTGGCACGAGGACCGGCGGGATAGGAGAGTCGGTAGTTGCATTCGTACGCATGTTGCCAAAGTTGCTCACCCGATATGGCATCAAAACAGGTGATCCGCTCGCTTCCGGTTAGTTCACTCTTCTTGCCTGGATCAGGGGTGTCGTCACCGGCGCTTCGCAAGAAATCTGCCACAAAGACACGTCCTTCGGAAACGGACGGGCCGGCATACCCGCCGGCGATTTCCGCTCGCCACAATACTTTGGGCCCACCCGAAGGAAACTTGCTCAGCGTACCCGTTTCGTTCCAAACCCCGTTCCGATTCATTCCCAGCCACTGCGTCCAGTCATCGCCCGAAACGTTTTTCGAGGCAATGACGCTTGTTGTTGCGAAAGTAGCTATGGACAAAATGAATAAAGCGGCAAAGCGAATTGACTGGTTGATCGACATGCAAGGCTCCTGTACGGCAAACATGATCATGACAATTGAACACAGTCAATTGTGGCGGACCGGAATTAAACTGGCAATTGGTAATTGTTAATGGGCGAATCGGCAAACGAAAAAGGCTCCGGCAAAAAAAGTGTTGCCCGAGCCTTGATGTTTGTTTGCTGGATTCAGTCGGTAGAGTTACTTGAAATTGTAACTCTGGTTGCTGGAATCGAAATCGGCGTCTGTTAGACCAACATTAAGTGCGACGTCGAGGTATGTGTACTCTTCGTCCAGCGTTGGCTTGCCCCCTTCGGTTTCCGGCCAGCCGTAGGCCGCGTAGCGGATCGGTACTTGCAATTCGTCATCGATAAAGACGCGGCAGACATGGAAATCATGTTCGGGTCGTCGTACAGGATGCGTGACCTGGATCAAGGTGCATTTTCGACCGTTGATTTTCGTGTCGGGGTAAAAGTTGACTTCGGCGTCGCCATTTTCCTTGTCCCGGGTTCCTTTTTCAATCAGGCGAAAGACAAGGTTTTCGATCCCGCATTCGCTGATCGGGTAGCGATTGCCCCGCATGGCAATAAAGCCGCCGGGATCAAGTCGGACTGTCATCGTAACCAGTCCGGTGCCTTCGTGAGCAATCAGCTTTCCGTCATTTTGGCCGTCGACCCAAATCACTTCCCGGTCCTTGACCGACGATGGTTTCAGGAACTTCATGTAAACGCTTAACGGTACTGCGGATTCTTCCTTTCGGTTTCGAACCTTGATGCTCATGAACTCAGGGTCGCCGACAACGCCGTTGATTCGTTCGCGCTTGATCAGGGTTGCCGTATAGTCCCGCACATCACGGCGGATGTATTCGAGACCTTCACTGGCGATGTTCAGGGCGCGGTCGATAGGAGCGACGGGTGTGACGGCCGCTGCATTAATGGCCGGAACCGAACTGGAATCGTTGTTTCGTGTTGTATGATAGACGGGTTCGCGGGTCAGTTTGTCCGCTGCGACTTCTTGTGCATCGCAAGTCGTCACGGAAAATGTGATGGCGGTAACGGCGAAAAATCGTGCGAAGTTGTTGGATAAGATCTTTATGGACATTCAGTTTCCTCCATGACCATGGTGATTATTACCAGGTCAAATGCTGTCGTGTAACCTGTTCGCACGGTAGCCAGGGTCGGGCAACTCGTATGAAAGGGCGTTCGATGGGGTGTATTGGCAAGTCAAAATAGTTGAATTTCCGCCACATCCTGCGGTCGGTCGTCAGCATTGTGGCGGGCAGTCTAGAGGCGAATTGTTGTGCGGACAATTGCAACCTGCATGAAACCCTGGGCAAGCGCCGGGACGCTTGCTAGCCGACATGGGCTGGCACGGAAACGTTTAAGAGTTATCGCCTGTTGAGCCCCTAAAATTTTATTCGGTTAACCAGAAACAAACCGATAAGCGGATTTTGTGGAATAGTTTCGCGCGTCGTAGCTGGACCAATAAACAACTTCGGTCGGGTCAACGCAACCGGAAAAGTCATTTCGTGCTTGCTAGCGACTATTTGCGGCGCAAATCGAACGATCAACGAGCGCATGCCTAAGCAGGAACAAAGTAGCTGCCGATTGTCGTTCCGGCGGGAGAGTTAACAGCGAGTCGCTCCCGGAGCAACTGTGTCGACAGGTCGCCCGTGAAATATGAGCGAAACGAATTGGCAACCGCTGTTACCTGCTCAGGTGTCTCGTGTACGAATTCGAGACGGAAATTCCGCAGTCCTGCCTCGATCCATCGCGGCAGCCATTGAGCCGAAACTTGTGCTTCACCTCCAAACACCGTGTTGCGACAACCGACGTCGGCCATCACCGGATGTAATCGACCTTGCTTGTCACGCAGTGAAATCTGGTGAGTTTCGCAAGGATGACCGCAATTGGTATTGTCGGTTCCGTTCGACAAAAACCGGCAAAAAACACAGTGTTCCGTATGAAAAACAGGCAAATGGCCAAACGCGATGACTTCCAGTCGAGCTGGCTCCATGCGGAGAGACAATTGTACGATCTGTTCGGCATTCAAGTCCCAGGTCGGTGTGATTGAATGCAATCCAAGCTCCAAAAGGCTGTTGGCTGAAACGAAATTAGCGACATTGAGACTAAAATCACCAATCAATGCCGGTCGGTCCGACTGAGGGATCTTTAGCAAGTCATGGAGTAACCCGGCTGACCGGACAACGATTGCGCAGTCCAGCGATATTAGAAAGTGAACGATGTTTTGCTCGGACGGTTTCAGGACGCGTGGGCTGGCAACGCGAGCAACAATTCCTGTATCGCGAATCTGGTCGACCGAGGGTCGAAGTCCATAAAGTTCGAGGTAGTCCAGTGTGATGCTTGATGGGCGGCACTCGATTGCGGCCGCAAGTTGTTGGGCGGAACGAACGAGCAAATGCAATTCAACTTGTTTGTTGCTGGACGGATCGATTGCCCTGGACGGATGGTCGATCAGCCAACTCCCGACCGAGGGATGTAGCTCACTGGCAGTCGTTGTTTGTCGGTGGCGTTTTCTCTGTTCGACAAGTTTCGCAACGAGATCCCGGCGCAGTTTATTGAGTTGACTGACTGGCAAAAACACAGGCGCGGTTCCAGTATCGACTTGCAAATCATCGAGGTGAAACGGCGTTCCTCCCAATCGTCCCAGTTGTTGGCGGACCGTTTCGGTGTTGATGCCCTGATTATTGGCGATCGCCAGCGGTTGTTGACTGTGTACACTGGCAACCAGACCGTTTTCAATAGATGCCGTAATAACCAAAGGCTGACCTGCCTGACCAGTGACGAGCAGGGAAACCGGGCGCGTATAGACGGGATCGGCGTTCGGGCCGCGTTTTGCAATGGGCTTGAGCTGAATCAATAATTGCGGGTCGCTCGTTCGCCAAACGCGATCACCTGACCGAATTCGGCCAAAATCGATGGCGTTGTTTCCAAAACGGATTCGCAGGCGTTTTCGTGCAACATCAATCCCGTCGACCGAAAAAATATTGCCCCCTTCTTCAGGTTCGTCGGGAGACCGCCAGTCGGCCGCGTCAAATACAACACCGTCGCCGGCACGAAGTTCTTTTTGTGAAGTTATGACGATGGAATCACGAAAAACTTCAGCAACAGCCCCCACCAGAACGCCACGGTGGCGCGGTGCGCGTCCCTGGACGACTTGCTGATGGTTGGTCCCTTGCATGAACCAGGGGCCAAGGCCACGCGAGTAAAGCTGTTCCAGGTTTTGGCGTTCGGCATTTTGATCCGACGATTTTTGGCCGAGCACGGCAGCGTCAAGGGCGCGTCGATAAGCGAGAGTTGTCGCTGCGACGTAATGCTCGTCTTTGTAACGCCCCTCGATTTTAAGGCACGAGACACCGATATCGACTAGCTCGGGGACTTGCTCGATTGCGTACAAGTCGCCTGGACTCAGCAAATAACGATCTGGCCCAAGGTCACGATCGGCACCATCGACGACCAGGTCATACGACAATCGACAGGCCTGGGCGCATTTGCCGCGATTGGCACTGCGACCACCCCACGCTTCGCTGCTGAAGCACTGGCCTGAATAGGAAACACACAGGGCACCGTGAACGAAGACTTCCAGTTCCATGTCCGTTGCGTCACGAATTCGGCGAATGTCGGCAAGCGACAACTCGCGACCCAGAACGACGCGCGAGCATCCGAAACGCTTCGCCATTTCGGCACCTTGCGCGCTAGTAATCGACATCTGCGTGCTACCATGGATCGGCAAATAAGGTGCAATCGTTCGGGCAAGCTGCGCGATACCGACATCCTGAACGATGATAGAATCGGCTCCGGCGCGGGCGATGGCAAGGATGGCATGCTCGGCCCGTTGCAGCTCATCGTCAAACACCAGCGTGTTGAACGTGACAAAGCCCATGACACCCCGTTCATGCAGGGCACCGAGGACTTCGGGTAATTCTTCGACGGTGAATCCGACTTTGGCACGTGCTGAAAAGTGATCCAGGCCAAAATAGACGGCATCGGCACCCGCTTCGATTGCCGCCAACAACTGCGGCCAGCCACCGGCCGGACTCATCAGTTCGGGCGATTTTCGCGGATTCGGGATTTCGGATGCAGGATTCTTCATAAACCGAATGTACGCCAGAAACGACCAAATGACCAGGGCGGCTGATTTGAATTGTTTTTTGAATCGTCCTGGCTCGGGAGAACATCGCTACGGCAGCAGTAGCGGGTTCGTCGCCATTCGGATCAATATTTCTGGTCAAAACGCGGCGTCCGGCGAAGAACGCAGTGTACTTTTTCAACAATCGTTTCCTGCCGATCAACCAACGGTTTCAGACTTCCACTCGCGGCCCTTGCCTTTCAATCTTCGACACTTTTTACTCTCCACTCTTCCGGTCCAGACGCATTCTCCGTCAACCGGGTAGTCAGCATCACCGCGACCAGCGATAGCACCGTTAATTTCGTTTACGAACTGGCCGCCAATTACCCGACGGCGGGCTGCGCTGGCAACAACGGTGGCTATTTCATGCTTTCAAACACTGCTTCGCAACTTATCAACCGACTCGGCGGGGGTACTGCCACCATCAATATCAATGCCGCCATCGCCAAGCTGAAACTGGCACCGGCATCCGGTGGAGCGAGTGTCACCTTTACTTCGGGTTCCGGCGGCGGATGGGGAGGTGGGGAGGAAGGGGGTGGAGGTTCGGGTACCTACGCGCTTGGTCGTGCCACAGTGGCCATTGCACCCGATGAGAAAACGATGCAGGTTTCGATCAGCGATGGTCTGGGTCGGAACGTCATGAACGCCACCATGTCCGGACCAGCCGCTACGACTCCGTATCTGTTGCTTGATTGGGGATGCCGGTCAAAAGCCATGGTCAAAAGTTGAGCAGCCAAAAGTTGCCAGCCGTCAGTCAAAAGTTCCCAGCCATGAATGGCAATGAACGGCAGATTTTCCAGGCCCGGCGGGCCGACAGAATATCAGCCGGTGGTTTACACCCACATTGTTATACACAAGTCATGAACTTGCGCCCGGTCCGAATGCGAGCCAACAGCGAGTGATGTCGTGGGTTCTTTGCAGTCCGAGAGTGACCGTGAGAGGCCCGGGTTCATCGTCACGCGTGCGGTTGACATAACCACCAAGTTGCCCGATGGCGCGAACGATCTCCTTAAGGGTTGGCGGTTTGTCGGGCGGAGGCTTCATGGTGATGAAGGATTGAATGGACTTCCATTCGTCCGGTTCAAAG
>JANNWJ010000058.1:0-88939 GCA_031414755.1 Pirellulaceae bacterium
AAGCTGGCAGCGAAGCCTGAGCAACTTGCAACGCCGTTACCAAAACAGCTTTCGGTGATTTACTCGTAATGCTCATGGCAAGCAGTTACGAAAGCCATCCATCGATGGTTCTTGTCAAATCGATACTTTTCTACAGAGCCGACCTGACCCCTTTTCGCCTGTGACCCCTTTTCGCCTGGCATGGCGTCGACGTACGCCGCGACCGAAACGATCGAAAGCTAACCGGGCGTACACACCGACAGCGCAAGAAGCGAAAACCTTGGCACCAACCACTTATCGCAATCGGCCAATGGTCCTTCCGGGTGTTGGCACTAATCCGGAATGTGCAATGAATCGAGAGCGGGTTGTTCGACGGGACCTGAAGTGCTTTGCGCTTCGACTCCCTCCATCTCAACGCTGGGGATCCCTTCCAGTTCTTCGACGTCCGATCCGTCGGTCATCGTTTCACTGTTGGCGATTTTGCCGTTTTCATCCCACCAGGTCCACTCTCCGATGGGCTTATCCTGGTGATAGTCCCCTTCGATCGCCAACGAGCCATTGGCATGCCACCAGCGCCATTTTCCTTGTCTGGCCCCGGCGACAAACGACCCTGCGATTTGTTTTTGACCGTTTTCATGCCACCAGGCAAACTCGTCTTGCTCCATTCCTTCCTTGAACTGTCCCCGCATTCGCAACTGCCCGTTGGGATGCCATTCCAGAGCCGCGCCGTGTTGGGTCTCCGTCCCGACGGCTTCGAAAGCAGCCGGCTGTGCGTTCCACCAGTCGTCGTCACCGGAAAACTCAAGTTCCGCACCGAGGAAATGGTATTCACTTTTCGGTTGGTCTTTTACAAACCAGGTCTGACGTGTGAGCAATTCACGATTCCGGTCAAATGTTACCCGTCGGGTAACTCGATTGTTGCGATCCCATTCGATCAGGTCACCGTTTAACTCTCCCTGTACAAATTGCACTTGTCGCATACGCACACCATTGGGCCAGTACCACGAAGCAATGCCGTCACGCTTTCCAGTCGTGTAGGGAATCTCCAGGATTTTTCGGCGTTGTTGATCCAAAACTGTCCATTGACCATGCAGTTTTCCCTCGGCGAAACCGCAGGTGGAAAGAAATGGACCGCGAAAAAGGCTGAATGGTGATTCGCCGAATAACCCTCCCGATCCGACCGGATGCCAGCGCTGCCAATTTCCGGTCATCCGGCCCAATTCGAATTGACCTCGCGCCATGATGTCGCCCCGCTGACTCTTGAGAATCCAGGGGCCGTGATTCCGGTAGCTGCCTGTCTCGTCCTGCATCACATGCCGTTCAACCTGGACCTTGCCGTCGGGATATCGTTGCCGAATGATCTCGGTTCGATTGCCCTGATCGAGTCCGTCAGTTCCCGAGCCGCTAATGTCTTCCGGCTCACTCAGAGCGTCGAGGGACAACTCGCCTGTTTGTTCCTGGGGAGATTTTGTGTTGCTGGTGAACCCGTCCGGATCGGGAACCGCCAGTTCCTCGAAGCCTGGCTGGATCTTCGTCCCCGCTGCAGGCTGACCCCACGTCATCGCCCGCTTTTGTTCGACCGGGACCATTCTTTTTTGGTTGCCGGCAAACGCCGTACGCGTGCTGTCAAACGCAGCAAACACCACGAAAGCAATGATGAAAACACCATGAACGTTGGTGCCGCTATTGTGCCTGGTGGAAAAAATCGAATGCGTCAACATGCCAGAGTTGCCTTGGATGGGGCTGCTGCCCGGGATCCGGTTTTTACCAGCGGAAAAGAGATCAGTTACCCATTCGATATCGACCAAATGAGCGGACGTCGGCAACGTGCAGACTTGCCGGGATCAAAACCCGCAATTCCGGGATTCCGGTCATATCGAAAAATGCAACGGATCGGAAAAAGTAAATCCGGAATCACGTCCCGGTTCTGCCGATTGGACGGACTGCGCCACCACGTGCGAACGTTCAACGTTCAAGCCTGCCGTATGAGCTTACTAGCTTCCGTGCCGTCTTATCGATAGTTAATTGTCGCCGAGAAACCTTATTCGCGCAGGCGTAAGGAAACTCCGAGCAGCTTCCTGGTGGATTGGCCTTTGGCGTAACTCAAGTCGAACAGAATGCGCTCAGGCTCAGTTGGATAATCACAAAAAATCTTCAAGCTATTGGCCGTTTGGCCTGCCCGTCGACGGACTCACCGAATAGTCGATCGCACCATCGCGTGGGTCAGGAACACCGTGCCGATTCACCATATTCTCCGTGGCGGCATTCAAGCCATCATTAAAGCCTTGCCGGTAGGCCTGTTGCGACTGCATTTCACCCCACAGCCAGGCGGAAAACACCGCGGGAAAGACCGTCATGCAGCCGACGATTACAATCGCCTGGACGTACCCCATCAATCCAATTTCCACTGAATCCTGCACGTAATACGGCGAACGGAACACTAAACCACCTTCGTGAAGTCCCGAATCCATAACCGCCAACGTCTCGCCCGACGTGAGGTCCACGCGCCACCAGCCGACTCGCTCAGAATCGTTGAATACGATGGCCTTTGCCGGCGCAATCAGGGCAATCGGTTCGTGGAAGTCGCCAAACAATCGCGCCTTCGTATCGGCCGGAATGTTGAGCCGGGAAAGATAGTCTTGGCTCAGGACGACTCCAAATTCGACGCCCGTTTGTCGGGCTTGCTCGACAAGGGCAATCGTGCTTGGCAAGTTTGCGGCGGTTGACGTGATTGCCGAGTCGACGAACATCACGTGCTCCAGAGCCGCGTCGAGCAGGCCGCGACTCACGTTCGCCCAAACAATTCCAGAGCCGGCAGTTTTCTCGGCAACTGGCCGCAAGTCGTTTCGACGAAGGTCAAGCTTTAATTCAAAGGTATTCGGCGTTCCGCCCTCTCCGTTGGCCGGAGCAAAATGGACGATGGCGAGCCGCGGGGAGGCCTCATAAAACCACACATCCTTCCAGACTCCGCTGGACACCGCCATCTGTATGTTGGCTTGGGAACGCATATGGAACGATGCGGCCAGTACCCAAAGACTCTCGGCGAACAATAGAGTTTGATCGTCCGCAGTAACCTGCGACGGTATTGTTTTCGGTGCGGCCGTGCTTGCGATCGCTTCGCGCACCAATGGAAGTTGGCGGACGAATCGCCGCTGCAATAAGCCGGGGTGCAGAGTTCCGGTGCTGAACGAGAACGCCAGGATACCTGCCAGGGCAGGCGGCAATCCGTTCGCGGGCAACGCTGTCAACGGCGCATTGGAATCACGCTTTTCATTCCGTGCAGCCAGTCCAATCCGGTCAAACAATTCTCGGCGCACCGTCTCTTGCGTCCCGTTTGGCAAAATGAAGTCGAAGTCCAACCACATCGCCGTGATGCCCTGCTCGATCGCTTCGCCTCTCGGCCGGTTGAACAGGTTTCCACCCAACTGCGCAACTCCCGCCGCCAACCCTCCGGCCGGTGCAGAGATCTTTTGCCCGCGAATTTCGCCGTCGTCGATCCGCAGCACAGGCATAGCGGTCCAACTCGAGTTTTCAGACGATAGGTCAAAATGTAACGAAACAGCTGCCCCATTTAGCTCCGCAGCTTTCGCGTCGTACTTCAGGATTTCCTCGGTCTTTAGTCCGCCAGCATCTCGTTGTTCCAGTTGCAATCGAATCACCACGTGCTGGTGCGCTGCCGGCGAGAGGTCCTTCATGTGCTCGGTTGCCGACGCGTAACTACTCCCTGGCTCCGCATCGTTAAAGCAAGCGTCGAGCGCCGTCCAGGTTCCGCCATGATTGACTTCGATCCAACAATGATCTGATGCCTCCGCGACAAGCGCTTGCCTGGGGACCGGGGGTTCGCTGCCAACGCCAATTTCGGACTTGCGCAATGCGTCCCCCACGGATTCCAGGGAGACCAGCCAACGCGCAATGTTCACTTTCGCGAACGCATTCGCGCCTTCGACGAGTTTAGGAGGAATTTCACTCGCATCGTCGTTCGCAACGGCAGCGCGGTTTGCCTGTTCCCGTACCTCTTGAAACATTTGGGAAACGAGAGATTCTGATTGTTCCGCGCTCAGCTGTCCGCGGACGAAACGAACATCGACTCCGTTGACTGTCAACAATTCGGCAAGCAACAGGGATTTGTCAAACGAATTGCCTGCCAGGGCCATGAGTGTGCCGCGCGGCCCGCGAAGCACGCCTTCATAGGCCTCGTAACGCACTTCATCGCGCACAAAGGCAAAGATGTCCTCGATCCTGGCGCCCAACTCGTTCGCCTTTGCTTTGACGTCGAAGGCCGCTAGTGATTCCTGTTTCGACATTTTTTCAAGCAAATCCAATTGCTGCGCAAGTTTGCCCGGGTCCGACAAGTCCCGAAGGGTCTTGATCAGCCGCGCCAGGTTTTCCGCGTCGACTGGATCATCGGCCGTTGGCTCTTGTACGATTTTCTTGTCCGACGCTTGCGCCGCGGCTTGTTGTTGCCATCCCAAAATCGGTTGCAGCCCGAGGGCCAGTGAAAGAATCCAACACAGCTTTTTGTGATGATAAAGTCTCATGGTCTTCTCCTGATGGCTATGTGCGGCGTGACTCGAGTGTTTGTGAGGTGAAATTGTTCGGTTAATCGCCTGCTTCCGTACTCATTTCGTTCTATTCCTTTTCCGGAACAAGTGGCGCTAATTGGCCTTTTTCGTCAAGCTTCAATTCCAAAACCTGTTCGGCGATCAGTTCGATCGGGAGTGAATTCGTTTTCAACCCGCTTACATGAACGGCATACTTGCCTGGCTTTAAAGCGATCGGTTCGTCGTTGATGTCTCCTCGCGAGACTTCGTTGCCTGTACTCGGATCAATGACGATGAATTCGATCCCTTGCAAAGCTTGATCGAGTGCATCACTCAGCCCTGCGGCATCATTAGCGTTGAAATATTTGCCTCCACCCAGCGTTGCGATTTCCATCAGTTGTTTCCTGGCTGCCGGGTCTTTTTCCACGTCAAACCCGACCACGTGGATGACGATGTCGATGCCGGAGTTTCGATAAGCCGTACCGATGTCCTCGATCTTGCCTCCGCAGGTTTCCACACCGTCACTGATCAACACTATCGTTTGGGAACTGCTACCGCCCGCAACAAAGTCATCTTTCGCCTGCAGAACGGAATGCACCATCGGTGTCCAGCCCCAAGGTGCCGCCCAGTTTACCCACTCCTTGACTTTCTCCCGTCGCTGCTGAGTTAACGGAGCAATCGGCAGAACAAGGCGAGTGGTCTTGGCCGCAGCGTCCAACCCGTTGGCTGATGGCTTGGCTTCGCTACCGTTTCGGTGGCCATACAGCCTGAGTCCCAACTGGATGGTATCCGGCAGACGGTCCAAAACGTCGGCCATTACTGTCTGCGCGATCTTGATTTTGGTTTCGTTCCCGACAAATTCTTTCATGCTTCCTGACGAGTCAAGAATCACTTCCACGGCAGGCAACAGCGCGGCGGGCAAATTCTCTTTTTCAGCGGTTACCTCCAGGAAGGCCGGTTTGACTGGCTCCAGCGGCAATGTCGCGCGACGCAGGAACAAAATTGCATAACACGTGTCCAGATACTCCGGGTAATTTCCCGTCGCAGGTCCGATACTCGAACGCCACGAGCCGTCTCCGTTTTGATGCTCCAACAGATATCTCGCGCCAACCGGATACCATTCCTGTTCACCAAAGAACTCCGTTCCGGCCAGCATCCCGGCTCGTTCCAGGCCGTAGAGATAGTAATAGTGATCGGAACGAAATTCAGGATTCTTCTCCACCGTGAAATTCCCGGCCAACCACTCCAGGCCAGCCACTGCAGCAGGATCAAGTGTCGGATTCTTCTCCCCCAAATGGTGACGAGCTACAACATAGCTCGCCAGTCCCGAACAGGTCATACTGCCGTAACTGTTACCGGAAAAATGGTAGTTCCAGCCGCTATCTCTGCTTTGCATTTGGAGAAAGTGGTCGGCCACGCGCTGCCACGACTCACGAGGAATTCCGATCCCCGAATTTGCTGAGGAGTGCAGGCCAAGAACAGCGAACTGGGCGTTGGAATTATCCCAGCCCAAATCCGGTTCGGCGATCAATCCCTTGCGGATTACCTCCAATGCTGCGACTTTGTCATCTCGGCGGTTCGGTGATTTTTCCCGGAATAAGTTTTGGCCAGCTTCCTGTTCCTTTTCCTCGCCGATTCCCGGCACGGGTTTACCGTATCCCCAGACCTTGCGTTCTTCATCCCCCCAGCCCTGGTTTTCGACAAGCCACTGCGTACATTCGAAAATACGATTGCGATATCGATATGGATCGATATCCCGCAAGGCCATTGCGGTCAGCGCAGTCGAATAGGTTCCGTAGTCAGCGTCTAGCGGTCGCCGCATCAAAAAGTCAATACAACGAGCCGCGAGATCGGGATCACGTTCGAATTCGCCGGAATGTATGAGGGCTAGTATGCCGATGGTTGGATAGGGGCTTTTCAAGTCCGCCAAATCGGGAGTTGATTGCGTTTTTAGCCAGGTTGCTCCACGTCGGATGGCTTGCTCGATTTCTTCCTCCAGTTTTTTGTAACCTTCGGGGTTGAGTTCCTTTTCGGTTTTCCGACCTACCCCTGTCACGCGCGAGAGCCTCTCTGGAAGAGTCATCGCGGCGTTGATCCTAATGACCTCGCCGGACGTCACATGCACATTAGTCCAACGAATGATCGCCTGATCATCGGAATTGGGTTCTATCATCACGCGATAATCGCCAGGCGGCAGAATAAGCGAACCCCAGCGGGCATCACAATATGTGCTCAATTCATTCGCGTTGTCGTAGACCGTCCACTTTTCCGGGGGCGGACTATCCTTGTCGGCACCGACCAGCTCGATGCCGGAATCCAATTTCAGCGTCGCAAACTTGCCCGCTTCGACTTTGACCGTCCCCCAGGGAATCCGGGATCCACCATTTCCTGGGCTGATCTCGACCACGTACTCGCCCGGCAGGAGCGCCAGGATTCCCAAGGAATCATGTAAATAGGTCAGATATTTCTCGGTATCTTTCGCGTCGAAAACATAACAATACTCTGGCGGCGGTGTTTCCGCCGGGCCAACGAAATCAATACCAGAATCGACTTTGACCCTTGCAACCTTTCCCGCCTCGACTTTGACCGTCCCCCAGGGAATCGCCTCGCTGCCCGCCGCACATTGAGTGAGTTTGATCACGTAGTCACCAGGTGGAAGTGGAGTGACTCCCCAGTGAGTGTCCACATAGGTCAGGTATTCTCCTGGATCTTTCGCGTCGAACACGTACCAGTATTTTGGTGGTAGGCTGTCCTCCGTTTGCCCAACAAGTTCGATTCCCGAGTCGATCTTTATTGTTGTGATCTTGCCCGTCTCAACTTTGACTGTCGCCCATTGAATCGGCGAACTTCCCATTTCGCCTGGTGTAAGTTTGATCAGGTATTCACCAGGAGGAAGTGGCGTGACTCCCCAGTGAGTGTCCACATAGGTCAAGTATTCTCCTGGATCTTTCGCGTCGAACACGTACCAGTATTTCGGTGGTGGGCTGTCTTCCGCCGCACCCACTAACTCGATTCCAGAGTCGATTTTTACAATAGTTGTTTTGCCAGGCTCGACTTTTACCGTCGACCAGACAACCGCAGTACTTCCCAACTCGCCTGGTGTGAGTTTGATCAGGTATTCACCAGGAGGAAGCGGAGTGAATCCCCAGCCAGTATCCACATAGATCAGGTAATTCTCTGTGTCCTTGACGTCGAAAACATACCAGTATTTTGGCGGCGGGCTGTCTTGTGTCTGGCCAACAAGTTCGATCCCGGTGTCACTGTTGACGAAGGAGGTCCTGCTTTCGTGGGTGATGGCCGTGTCATCGGATAACAGGATTGGAGTCCAGAACGCCCCTCGACTCAAAGTCGCGACGGTGGTGGCAATCAGCAAACACCGCAGCAGTTTGAGTCCACTTTTGTGTAACGAATTCATTTTGCTTTGCACTCGTTTCGCAAATGAAATCACTTGACTTGATCAAGTTCAGCTGCTTCCTGCAGAACCGGGGATCACAGCAGATCGACCGCCCGCCCCAAATGAATCGTCTGCTTGAGCAACACACGGCGTGACCGCTGGATGTTGCATTCTTTTACGGCTTGCGATCAAAACATCCTGGCGGAACTATCCGGGATTAACCTGCAACCCTGATCCTATCTCAACCCTCCTGCTTGAACAAGATGCTGGCCCGACATCAAGCCGAACGGTTCGTCGTTGATTCCGCCATCCGGGACCTTTTCGGCTGTTCTCGGTTCGGTCACCACGTGATAACGCTGGCAATGCCGAAGTCAATTACTTTGACAACCCGTGATTACAAGCGAATTCTTATTGCCCCGATTATTGATTGTCGAGCTTCAAGCGTGCACATTGTCGTGATGGATGAATCAGGAAGTTGGCCAAAGCCAACCCATGATCAATCCAATCAGTAAACCGTAAACGATACCGTCAAGGATATCCATACTCACTTTATGGCGGAACCAGATTCCGTTCAGCACTCCTGACGAACCATGAACGAGCATTCCAATCGTTCCTGAAATTCTGAATACCATCCAGAAGTCCACGCCGCTTCCTCCAGGCGGACAGGCGACGTGTGTGATGTAGCCGATGATCGCTGTGGTTACAAAAAAGAAGAACATGGTCAAGCAGAGATTGGCTCCCATATTGGGGACCTTCCAGAGATTCAGGGTTCCCCGCGGACCGTTCATGTAACGCGCCTGATATTCCGGACTCGTCTGGTTCTTTTTTGTACAGGCATGCGGAAACAAATAATTTCCGGCCGGGATATTGTGACGAAGTACTGCATCCATCATTTCTTTTTCGTTGTCAAGTTGTTTCCAATCTCCAAAATGGTGCGGCAATACCGTCCACGCGACGTAGCTCGCAAAAAACAACACTACCGTTACAAGAAAAATGGGCAGCCAAAGATCAGAAAAAAATTCCATGGTTCGCTCCTTTGACAACTAAGGCCGGTCATCGGTTGGACACCATGACCCGCCAATCACGCCACGATACGATATGAGTTACAATCAACGGCCATTGTAAACCCGGCAACGGGGTGGCGACAACAAACGGTCGTCCAGCCGACGTGAAAGTCGTCGCTTTTTCAATTTGAGTACCCCATTTAGCCAGGGATCGTTCGGAAAACTATTGCCCGATGGTCGTTGATCGCTCCGAGATCAAAACGGAATGATCGCGGAGCGATCAACGACCATAATTTATCGAACCGTCCTGAATCAGAATCCTTTCAGGAACCAGAATTATGTACGTACTCGCAAACCAGCGACGATGCAGGGAACTTATTCGCCATGTTTGCCTGATCATTCTGCTCGCCGGCTTGATGACATTTGCGAATTCGAAACTGTGCGCCGAACAACCCAACATCGTCTTCATCTTCAGTGACGATCACGCCAGTCAGGCCATTAGTGCTTATGGATCAAAAATCAACTCGACTCCCAACATCGACCGGATTGCCAATGAAGGAATGCGATTCGACCGATGCCTTGTAACGAATTCGATTTGCGGACCATCGCGGGCAGTGATTCTGACTGGAAAGTACTCGCACCTGAACGGATTCCGGCAAAATGGCGACCGCTTTGATGGCTTGCAACCGACTTTCGCAAAGATGTTGCAAGTCGCCGGTTATCAAACAGCCGTGTTCGGAAAATGGCATCTCGGATCCGATCCGACAGGCTTCGATGATTGGATGATTCTTCCGGGCCAGGGCGATTACTACAATCCGACGATGCTTTCGGAAAACGGGAGTGCAAGGATTGACGGATACGTCACCGATATCATCACCGATCGGGCGATTGAATGGCTCGATGTACAACGCGACGCCGATCGCCCTTTTATGATGATGGTGCAACACAAGGCCCCGCACCGCGAATGGAGCCCCGGTCCCGATCACCTGAACTCGTTTCGCGATGGCGAAATTCCTGAACCGGAAACGCTTTTCGATGACTACTCTCGCCGCGCGGCGGTGGTTGGCGAACAGGAAATGACCATTGACCGCCATATGCGTGACGGCTGGGATCTGAAACTTTGGAGCGCGACCGACCGGGATACGGAGTCTTATGAGAGTTTCTTTTCACGATACTCGCCGGAACAAAAGCAAGCCTGGGAGGCCGCCTACCGTGAGGAGAACGAAGCCTTCATGGCGGCAAACTTGACCGGCAAGGAATTGACGCGATGGAAATACCAACGCTACATTCGTGACTACCTGCGATGTATTCAATCCGTGGATGACAACGTCGGCCGACTGCTCGACTACCTGGAACAAAACGATCTCGCCAAAAATACGATCGTGATCTATTCCTCCGACCAGGGTTTTTACCTTGGTGAACATGGCTGGTACGACAAGCGCTGGATATTCGAGGAAAGCCTGACAACTCCATTGCTCGTCCGCTGGCCGGGCAACGTTGCCCCCGGCTCAACCTGCAACCGGATCGTCTCAAATCTGGACTTTGCCGAGACCTTCCTTGATGTGGCCGGTGTCAAAATCCCCGCCGACATGCAAGGTAAATCGCTTGCCCCGTTGCTTCGCGGAGACACATTGGACGATTGGAGAACGGAGTTTTATTACCACTATTATGAACTGGGAACGCATAACGTCGCCGCTCATTACGGCATCGTCACAGATCGGTACAAGCTTGTGAACTACTACAAAAAACTGGACGAAAACGGCAAGCCCGCCGCGATCGATCAATGGGACCTGATGGACCGGAAACTCGATCCGAAGGAAATGCGCAGCTACATCGACGACCCCGATTACTCGCCAATCCGCCGGAAATTGGCGACACGCCTGCAAGCACTTCGTGAAAAACTGCTGGTCCCGGCGGGAGATTAAGGCTTGCACGGAGCTTCGGTTCCGCAAAGAATGGACCATTGAATTTCCGCCGTTAATCCGGACCATCGCATCGTCAACAACGGCAATACTCTTCCGACTCGTTCAAGCACACGTCGTTTTGATTCGTAAACGAAAATCCCGATCCCGGAAACTCCACGGTTCCGGTTCGCATCCTGAGTCACGGCTCAAGGGCCCTATCGCAAGAGCGCCTTCGTCGACCGTCAGCACAAGCGATTCCATTCAGGAACGACTGGGCCGAATCGAAGATAATTACGACCAGCTCGACAAGATATGGGCGGATATCGAAAGTCGCATTGATGTCGACTCCGAAACCCCGTCTCCACCCAAAAACAATAAGCCCCGTTAGGCAACTGGTTTCGTGTCGATTCGTTCAACCCATGCACCTTGTGTCCAGCGGGGCTGTCAGATTTTTTCGAACGCAATTGAATGACGCTTACCCTGATCAAAAACGGGACGATAATCGATCCGGCCAATCACGTTGCACGGTTTGTAGGTGATGTGTGGATCGAATACGATCGGGTCATTGCCCGTCCTGTCACAGGCAAACCGGATCGAACTATCGATGCTTCAGGCCGAATCGTGATGCCTGGTGGCGTTGACATGCATAGCCATTTTGCCGGTCCGAAAGTCAACGCCGGTCGCCAGATCATTGCTCGCACAACCATGATCCCCGGCGAGTGGTTGAACGAAATCCGCGATGCTTCAAGTCCGTTTGTTCCAGACATCGTTACGACCGGTCTTTGCTATGTTGGGCTGGGTTACACCACCGCGATCGATGCGGCGATTGCGCCACACAGTGCGGCAAGCGCCCATGCAGAAATCAATCGAATGCCGATTGTCGACGGAGAATTTCTGGTATTGGCTGGTAATGACAGTCGCTTGCTGGACGCGATTGTTAACAAGGATCAAGCAATTGTTACTCGGCTCGTGCGGGAACTGGTCGACTCGACCGGCGCAGCGGGCATCAAGCTGGTAAGTCCTGGTAATGTCAACGACTGGAAACTTGGCTGGCGCGATCGCATCGAAGACATCGATCAACCGCTGCATTCCGTTG
This sequence comes from Pirellulaceae bacterium, assembly GCA_031414755.1. Classification (GTDB taxonomy): domain Bacteria; phylum Planctomycetota; class Planctomycetia; order Pirellulales; family Pirellulaceae; genus CAJQPP01. Next base: position 11,919 of record JANNWJ010000058.1, read on the forward strand.
CAACAACGCCGCGGCGAATCGTTCAGGCACTTGCGCTGGCCGCTGACGCTGCGAGCCTTCCCCACGCATTGCACATTCACTGCAACGCCCTGGGAATGCCTGGCAACTGGCGGACTACCCTGGCGACTATGCAGGCACTTGGCAACAGCCGCGGCCACTTCGCTCACGTTCAGTTTCATAGTTATCGCGGCGCTGACGACGAAGAAAACTTTGGATCGGCCGTCGCGCCCCTTGTCGAATACGTCAACGCGCACAAGAACCTGACCGTCGATGTCGGTCAGGTAATGTTTGGCAAGACGGTGGTGATGACGGGCGACAGTCCACTTGGTTATTACTTGCAACAAATCTCCGGGCAACCGTGGATCTCACACGACGTCTTCAACGAAGGTGGCTGCGGCGTGTTGCCGATTCGCTACCGGCGTCTCGATAGGGTTCATGCACTGCAATGGGCGATCGGCCTGGAATGGATGCTCAAGATCAACGATCCCTGGCAATTGGCGCTGAGTACGGACCATCCCAACGGTGCTTCGTTTCTGGCTTATCCCCAAATCATCGCCTTGCTGATGGACGCCGAACTCCGCAAGCAACACGTGACACAAACCCATACGGCGGTTCTGTCCCAAACGGAGCTGGCCGAGCTGGACCGGCAGTACTCGCTTGAAGAAATCGCCATCATCACCCGCGCGGCACCTGCACGGATCCTCGGACTGTCGGACAAAGGCCATCTTGGTGCGGGAGCTGCGGCCGACATTGCGATTTACGCATTGAATTCCAGCATTCAGAAAATGTTCGAGTTTCCCCGAATGGTCATCAAATCGGGGCAGATTGTGATTGATGACGGCCAGCCCGTCAGCGCAGCGTGGAATCAAAAGATTCCGAACGGCGTTGCCGCCTACTGATTGGCCAGTTGTTCCAGGATCATTTCTACACGGATATGAAGCGGGTCGGGGAGTCGGGCCACAATGCAATTGCAAGCGGGAAAGTAATCGACTCGCGTCCACGCTTTGGTATTCTGCACGTCCGAATACAACTGCGTTTGCAAAACTCCCATGACTTGTTCGATCGACAATCGTTTCAGGACCGGGGCACAGGGATAGACTTCATATCGGGTCCCGTTGCGATACTGTTCTTGCGAAGTGATCTGCACCACGGCGGGTCCGAGCATCCGCCAGGCCAGCCCCATTGAGCTGGTGATATCCGTTAACGTGTCCTCGACGGTCGACTCGTGACCTGGCCACGGCATCTGCGTATTTTGATACCAGCCCTCGGCCATGATCGAGCGCCAGTCCAGCAGCGCTACTAACGACTCGTTTCGAGCCACCAGGTTCATGATCTGGTTGGCCGGTTTCCGCTGAATTTCGTTCCACTTGCATTCCGTTTCGAATACGGCAACGCTCCCCGTCCAGTAACTTCGAACCCCCTCTTTTGCGGCGACATCGTCGGGATTGGCGTTCAACTTTGCCGCAGCAGTCAGCCGATCCAGAAGCAGGTGAACTTCGTCAAACAGGATTCCCGTCGACTCAAGCGTAACGTCGGCTTCACCCACGACAATTCGCGATTGAACGTCGCCCGAAGTCCAGCGTTCTGGTCCCGTCGCAGTCTTGATCAACTCAACCAGAAGTCCCCGATGCGCTTCGTCTCCGGCGATTGCCGGGTCGAGATTAAATTTTCGCTCGGCGAATATATCGTTGTCCCTGAACGCAATCGTCATTAGCTTGTTCTCTGCGTCCGGAATCGCAACAAGACCTTGCGATTGCAGTGCCGTATTGATGATGTTGACGAGTGATTGATCCGTACCCGTGTAAGTAATTTTTTCCAATGGTCGCAGATGGCCATAGTTCACCGAATGGGTGTCAAGTTGAATCGGAATACCGGATATCAAATTCAACATGCTTACAAACTCCAGCAATGGAACTTGATCAACCCGGACCTCGGGATACAGATCGCTTAACTGTTTTTCAAAATCCAGGTTCAAAGCTTTGGGACGTGGAACAAAGATTTTTCCCAGACCGATTAACGTGTCCTGCCGGGACTCGCCTATGACGTCCAGCGCGACGCCAATTACCGGATCAGTGAAAAAATCCTGCAAAGGACCGACCTCTTCAATTAATGATTTCTGCAGTGTGCCCTCCTCAAGTGTCATAGCGTCACCCGGGGGCGCCAGTTTGTTTGTGGGGTCAATTTCAACCAGCGGATCATCTGGAGGCACTGGTGCGACGGGAGGCGTTTTCGTTGTTTCATCCGGTCCGATCGTATCAACGGCCGGGTTCGAATCATTTTTGCCGGTCATGTCCGGATCGTTCGTTTTTGCATCCGTGTCGCCCGGCGGCGGATCGACCACCGGCGGTGGGTCGGTTCCTGGATCAGGATCATTTTTGGACTTGGCAACAGCGTTATCCAGACTGACTGGATTCGAGCCCGAGTTGTCTGCGGTTTGCGAAGTCTCACCTGGGCCTGTCATCGAAAGTACCATCCACGCAATCGCCGCTAGCGCGATCAGACAGACCCCGACAATGGCGGCGATCCAGGTCATGGTCTTTCGGCGGTCGACAGCCCGACCAGAATCCCATTTGCCATCGGGCAAGATCGGACCGCCCGTCGATTGCTGGACAGATGGAGCAAGCGGTTTTCTTTGTGCTGGTCCGGTCCGTGGTCGGGCAGATGCAATCTCCGGACCAAGACTTTCGAATTCGTTGCTGAGCGTCGCTTGCGAGTCGTTCAGGTCGCGCGGCCGGCGCGGGAGCGGGGGAAGCGGATCTCCTTCGGGCGCGACCCAACCATCAGGCGGCTCAACCATCACCATGCTGCCACAGCGCGGACAAGCAAGCACTTGTCCAATCGCTGACTCGCTGCGTACGGTCAGACGCGCTGCACATGTATGACATGAAATCGAAAACAAGCTGGTCTTTTCTGCCACCGAAACTCTCTCCTCCGCTGCCCAGTCCCTATTCTAGTAGTTTTGCCGGAACGGGTGTAATCATTTTTCGACAATTCGCCGATCGCTGGAACATGGGGAGACGGTTCCTTATGACGACCGACTGGAAGTTTAGGTGCCTTGGAGTCTCCCGCAATGCCATCAACGCCGTACGACGTTAATGGCGTTCTGCCTGTTCTGCAAAGGGGGCAGGCAAATCGTACTGATTGAATTTTGCGGCTGCGCGAGTCGTGATAAAAACTGTTTGGTTTTCTGGATCGTCAGGATCGGGGGCGACGACCCAAATCAACTTACATCGTGGATCGTCGGGGCCCGTAGCGTCCTTGTCGGGATTGGCCTGGACCATGATTCGCGTGAGAATCTCGGCCAACGATTTGTCGACCAGGTCGATCGTCCCCGGCCGCTGGTTTTGCGTGATTCCATCGGCGCGCAAGTCATCGCCCCGCAGATAAATGGCAAACGCGAACGGCAGATCGGGAAAATCGGCGCACACCTCGTTCTGTAAATCTTCCAGCAAGATGCGCAGGTCCGGACTGTTTGTCACCTTTAGGCTACGGCGCGTTGCCAAAAGATCGGCAAGCGATTGGGGAATAGGTGCCGTACCCTGCGGGGTCCCTTGCACCTGCCCCAGTGAAATGGCCAGCTCGCTGGCTGCGATCAAATTATGAAGCGCCGACGGGGGCAGCCAGCAATTGGCAATCACACCATCCCGTTCGTTGCCAACGCGCGTACCGGCGGCCAATTCCGCAAGCATTGGGACGAAACGCGCTTGCAGCCGATCCCAGTAAGGAAGATCGGATACATCCGTCAACACTTCGGCGATTTGCGACTGAAGCCCTGCCAGTCGCGTTCGCAAGTCATCGGACATCTCCCTGGCATCGAGGTCAACAGTCTGCTCGGTCATCAATTCAAGATAGCTTCCCTGATCGTTGTGAAAACTGAACATGACGGCGCGGACATGCTCTTTAAAAAACAATTGAAGCGGCCGACGAACCCGTTCAAAAGCCCCTTCAAACAGTCGGGATCCTTCTTCGCTGATCAAGGCGCTGTTTAAAAACAAAACGCTGGCATCGCGATCCTGGTCCGACCGGGCAACTAAATCGGCAAGGGACCGATCGCAGGCCGCCAGTCCGCCGCTGACAAATGAGTCGTCAATCGTTGTTCCGGTTCCCACCAGTATCCCGGTAACCTGATTCGGATTGTCAGGATTCAGCAGTAAACAAATGCAGGCGGCGCCACCGCGATACAGTTCCATATTCTCGCCTGGCGATGCGGCTTGCTCAAGTTCACCCGCACCGGCAAGGAGAAGTTGCCGATCGAGGGCCTGTTGCAAATGCGCGTGAACAAATACTTCGTACTTTCCTTGCGCAGCATGCAACGAGATCAACATCTGATCGATCCGGGCAATCGGCACACTCGTGATCGTCTCCCAGTTTTCGGTAAGCGCCTGAAATTCAGGGCCAAGCGATTGCACAATCCGGTTTAACGATGGATCAGTCAGCATTCGCGCTGGATGCCACGCAAACAAAAACTCCGGCGCGGGCGGGACACGAGTGACATCCAGTGGCTGACCGGCGGTTGGTGATTCCCACGGAATACCGGAATTGTCAACGATCGTTTGCTGGAACCAGGTCGACGAGGCGGGTAGCTGCGGCGCCACGACCGCGACCGGTTCGGGCACGTCGTTTTTGTCGCCCGAACTCTCTGCGGACTTGTTTGCAAGCTGATTCATTTTGTCGCCAATGCCGTCCGGCGACGAATCCCCGCCAATATTTGCCAAAATCAAACCTGATGCAACGGCAACGAAAACAATAGTCGCCCCGAAAACCCAGGCGAGCCGACGGGAATCACTTGTTGATCGACGCCGACCGGAAACCCGTTCGACCGGTACGACAATTGCCGAGCTTGTTTGCAAGGTTGCAACGTCAATCTGCACCTGGAATTCGTGGCGAGGCATAACAATATCTGCCTCGACGCCATCGTTTGCTGTGACTTCCGCTTCGTTCTGAATCTTTTCGCCGGCTATTTGCGTGGAGGCATTTCGTTGCGCCAGCCACGAGGCAAATATTGACAGCGACTTCGGTTCTCTTTCCAGGTCCGCAACCGTCGATTGTCCCGCCAGGATATTTTTCAGGATTGAAATGACGGCCATGGTGGTCCGTGGTGTTTCCGAAACGTCTGCCGTCAACAATCCGCGAACCAGTTCATTCAAATCCACAGGCACGTCGTATTTGGCAAGGAGGCGATCAAGTGGTTCGATCTCGTTGCGTCGCTGTTCCAGCGCCGTTGCTTTCAACCTCGGAGCCGTTCCAGTAATTAGTCGGACAGCGATCTGGCCCAACGAGAACAAATCATCACCAGCGATTGCTTTCGCATTGGAATCAACAAGCCGCGGTGAAGCATAACGCGCCGGGTTCTCGGGCTTTTCCCGGTTGTTTGCAACGGACAATTCGGCAATGACATGATCAAGCGGCGGAATAACCTGGCAAGCGCCTGTTTTCTGCAACGATACAAATGCCGGCGATAGACGGCCATGCACAAGCCCTTGTTCGTGAATCGATTGGAGTCCCAGTGCAAGGTGTTCGATCGACTGGCATGCTTGCAGCCATGGCAACCGTCCCTTGGGCGGGACTTTTTCCAGCATTGTTTTGCCACTCCCTTGCGACGCAACAATGAGGCGATAGTCTTTAGTCGCAACTGCCTCGAACAGGGTCCAGACAAACGGGCGGCGAACGGCTGACCAGTCGGCAACCAGTTGCGATGATCGTTGCCACAATTTCGCGGCACGCTTGTCGGCGCCACCACAAAAAAACAAGCGGACAGGATGCCCGGTTGGACGGTGGGTCGCCTGAAAACAACCTTGCAACGGACCGGATTCATTGCGTGAATAAATCAGGTAGTCGTCAAAAACAAACGGCCCCTCAAATCCGCTTGCCAGAACCTGCCGGTGATAATCGGAAATACGATTACTTGCGGTCAACCAATCAAGGATCCGGTCGTCGGCGACCTTCTGCTGGTCGCCCGAATTTTCGCGTTCGAATTCCGAACGAATCATGGTCGCCTGACTCTCAGTAGCCAGGCCAGCACGTGCGATTCGGGTCCAGATCGGGTCGGTTGCCAAAATAAACTCTTTTGTTAATTGTCGACTGTCGTCTAATTAAACGTTGGAACTCAAACATCGGACCAAACATTGGTCGCAACTCCCGGGAAAATGCCAACCGCCATGTACGAAACCGGGCGTTCCAGTTATTTTAACCCGATTGGCAGACAGTCCCAAGTCGCTTGCCCGGTATCGCTCATTGGCTTGTTCCGCTCGCTATCTATGTTGCATCCGGATAGTCGCTGGCGAAACTTGTTGCGAATATGGCCCGAATCGTGCCGATTGCCGCCGGTATTCCTGATTTTGGCCCGCCACTGACACGCTGCTCCGTTGTAATAATCTGACATAATCCACCCATCGACTCGTCGAGTTTCGCCCGGAATCAATTTGCGATGAAAGCCAACGAAGCCGTCCATCTTTTCTTCGAACGCGCCGCCGACCTATTGGAATTGCCGGAGAGTCACCGCAAGCTTCTGAAAACTGCCAAACGAGAAGTCACGGTCGAAGTCCCACTCGAAATGGACAACGGCGACTTGCAAGTCCTGATCGGTTACCGAGTCCAGCACAACAACGCTCGCGGTCCCATGAAAGGTGGCTTGCGATACCACTGGGAAGTCGATCTTGATGAAGTACGTGCACTTGCGTCGTTGATGACCTGGAAAACAGCAGTTGTCAATATTCCTTATGGTGGTGCCAAAGGTGGCATCTGTGTTGACCCGCGCCTGCTCAGTCGAAAAGAGAACGAACGGATGACGCGTAAGTTCGTGGACCAGATTCACGAAATTGTGGGCCCCGACCAGGATATTCCAGCGCCGGACATGTACACCAATTCGGAAACGATGGCATGGATCCGAAACCAGTGGGAAAAGTATCACGGCTTTAACCCGGCATGCATCACCGGCAAGCCAGTTGAGGACTACGGAGCCAAGGGGCGTGAAGAAGCGACCGGTCGCGGATGCGGCATCCTTGCATTCAAGCTGCTTCAACGACGTGGTCATAATCCCCGCGACACACGCGTCGCCATCCAGGGATTCGGAAACGTCGGTTCTCACGCCGCCAAGTACATGGTCGAATCCGAATTCAAGATCGAGGCGATCAGCGACCTTTCCGGCGCTTACTTTCGCAAAGGGGGGCTGGATATCCCGGCGGCCCTGAAACACACCTTGCAGAAGGGCTCGCTCGAAGGATTTTGCGGTGGCGACAAGATCTCAAACGCAGACCTGCTGGCACTCGATGTCGACATGCTCGTCCCATCGGCTCTGGGCGGCGTAATCACCGATGAGAACGTCGATACCATCAAAGCACGTTACATCATCGAAGGAGCCAATGGCCCAATCCACGCAGGAGCCGATCAAAAACTGTTTGAGCGCGGAATCGTCGTGCTGCCCGATATTCTGGCCAACGCCGGCGGTGTGACGGTTAGTTACTTTGAATGGGTCCAGAACCGGCAATACTACAGTTGGGACCTGAATCGCGTTCGGGCACAGCTCGATTCTGTTTTGACAGCCGCCTTTGAAGATGTCTGGCAAGAATCACAAAAGCACAATGTCAGCCTTCGCACGGCTGCGTTTATGATTGCCATCCGCCGCGTTCACCGCGCAACCATCCTTGCCGGAATATAGTTCCAGTCATCGGAACGACCAATTCCATGTACGGTTGCCCTTTATTTTTCCGCCACAGAACCTGATTCGTCGTCCGGGTCAGCGTGGAACACGTGTAGCAATCGATGGGCGACGGGCGTGACGAGCAAGCCAACGGTGAACAAAAAAACCAGCCCGCAATACAAGGCGTAACAACCGGCGAAAATTTTTCCGGCATCGGTATTCGGTTCACCCACGGGTCCCATGGCGGACAACAGCATTGCTGCGTTCAAAAAAGCTTCCGGCCATGTCTGGTCTTCCAATAATCGAAAACCAACCATGCCGATTATTAACGAGACTATGCCAAGCACCATAGCATACGAAGCGAACCGGGCCAGTCGGAAATAGAACTGTCGGGGCGTCAAACATCGGTCGCTGACTTGTTCCACGGTTATCATCTCCTCGTCCGGTAACTGAAGGAACCCGTTTTTTTGAAAAACGAATAGAGCGTTCAGTCTACTTTTCAGTGACGATCATTGCGACACGGCTTGCTCATTCGTCTCGACGTCAAATTGGACAGGTCGCCATTCCCGATCCAATCAACGACATCCATCCGGATGCCCCAGGCTCGGGCTCCGACGACGGACACCGAACTGCCTGTTAACATCTATCGAGCAGATCCAACTGCGACTCTTTGTTTTACGAACCGCCGCCTGGCAGTACAGAGGCCCGGTGCTCAGGAAGAATCAGGCGAACGAACATCTCGGCACTTTGCAAGGAATCGTGGATGCTGATGGCGTTGCGGTTCTCGACGATGCGACTGCGTTTGATCGAGTTAGCCACGCGGGGATTCACGCCAGCGAGTACGACCATGATCCCGGCCTTTTGCAACTTTTCAACCGAGGACTCCAGCGCGACCAGACCGGTCATATCGATCATGGGGACGCCGCCAAGGAACAGGATGACAACGCGGATCCCGTCCAGCGACTCGGCGAATTGACTTGCCGCACTCGCCGCCGCCCCGAAAAATAGCGGGCCGGCGACTTCGTACAATCGCACGTCGTCGGGAAGCCGCGCGACCATTTGCGGATGATGTTCGTCCAGTAACCGGACTTGAGACAACTCGGCCATGCTCCGCATAAACAACAAGGCCGCCAATACGATTCCCACGGTAACGCTGACCACCATATCAATTACCACGGTCAACGTGAAACAGACCAGCAAAACCATCGTGTCGCTGCGCGGTGCGACGCGAAGAATGCGAACAAAGTGCCGGGCTTCGCTCATTCGCCATGCAACCACCATGAGCAAGGCAGCCAAAGACGCCATCGGCAGGTAACCCAGTTGCGGCGCGAGAATGAGCATCGTTGTCAGAACGAATCCGGCATGAATGATCGCTGCCACTGGCGATCGACTACCGGCCCGAATCGCCGTTGCCGTTCGTGCGATCGCCGCGGTTGCAGCAAATCCGCCAAAAAACGGGGCGACGATATTGCCGATGCCCTGAGCGACCAGTTCGCTATCGGGATCGTGCTTTTGACCAGTCATTCCGTCGGCAACAACCGCGCACAGTAACGACTCAATGGCACCGAGCACGGCGATCGCCAATGCGGGCATCGACAGGTCGCGAAGCAGCGTCAAAGAAAAACCGATCGGTGTGCCGTTGGCATCCGGTTGTAACCACGGCCAGACAAATCGAGGGGCTGCTTGCGGAATTCCGGCAACTTGTTCGCTCCCGTTCCACCAGGAGAAACGGTCCTTGATTGTGATGGGATTGAATTCAGGAATCAGTTGCGAGATTCCCCACGCCGCCAAACTTGCCATTCCAAGTGCTACCAGCGCCGCCGGTATTCGCTGATTGAAGCGCGGCCAGGCAATCAGGATGATGAGAGTCAGAATTCCTGTCGCCGTATCTTGCCAGCGGGCGTTTGGCAGGGCAGCGAACAGTGCTTGCATGCGTTCGATAAAGTGATCGGGCATGGTTGCGACTTGCAGCCCCAGAAAATCCTTGATCTGCAACGTCGCGATAACGACCGCGATGCCGCTGGTGAAACCCGTTGTGACAGGATGTGGCACGTACTGAATCAACTGTCCAAGGCGGGAAAGGCCCATCATTACCAGCAAGATGCCTGCCATGACCGAGGCAATCAGCAGTCCACCCAATCCAAAGCGAGCTGTGATTGGCGCCAATACGACAACGAACGCTGCCGTCGGTCCGGAAACGGAAACGCGAGATCCACCCAGCAAGGCGATCAATCCGCCCGCTACGATCGTCGTGTACAGTCCGTATTGCGGTGGCACGCCGCTGGCAATCGCCAACGCCATCGATAAGGGCAATGCGACGATGCCGACAACAATACCTGCTCCGAGATCGGACCGGAAACCGGCAGCACTATAGCCTTTTCGAAACGTCTCTCGCATGGCGCTGAAAAGCGGCCACGGGGCATTATTGTTTTTGTTGTTGGACAATAGACGCGACAAAAATTGAATCCAATCGGGAAACAAAAGTTACCTGGTCAGTATCGGCATTTTGAGTAAAAATTGGCAAGGTGACTGCTGGCCCAAGCAAACCTTCGGCATTCACCGATTATCTGCAATCACTTCCCTTGTCTTACTCAAAAACGAATGAGAACGGCAGGTTGGGCGGATTCAGGCAGACGGGATCACAGGATGATATATTCCAGCCATGCTCACGCGCTTTTGCCTTTACGGTTTTCTGAAAAACCAACGGTACTTTGAACCGTTCTTTATGCTGGCGCTGCTGGCACATGGGTTGAGCTTTTTCTGGATCGGGATGCTGTATGCCTGCCAGTCCTTGACGTTGAATGTTTTGGAGATTCCTTCCGGGACACTGGCTGACGGGTGGGGACGTCGCGGCTGCATGATCGCATCGTTTGTGGCCTATGTCGTGAGCTTTTTGATATTTGCTTTCGCGCCGCATTGGCTTTGGTTTTTTCCGGCGATGGTTCTGCTGGGTGTTGGCGATTCCTTTCGTACGGGGACGCACAAGGCGATGATTTTCGAGTGGCTGCGTTTACAAGGTCGCGAGAGCGAACGAACATTGATATACGGAATCACGCGAAGCTGGAGCAAGTTCGGGTCGGCGGTCAGCGCGATACTTGCCGCCATCTTTGTCATCGTCACTGGCAACTATACAGCGATCTTTTTATTTGCCACGATCCCGTACGTGCTGAACATCGTGAACTTTCTCGGCTACCCGCGAGAACTGGATGGTGTCCCGGAAACTCCTGAAAGCAAAAAAAGTTTGAGTGTACGGCAAATCATGGTTGCAACCGGTGCGGCGCTTAAAGGTGTCTGGCGCTCGCGACCCCTGATGCAACTGACTCGCGAGTCGATGGCGTGGGAAGGGGTTTTGGAAGCGATCAAGGATTACCTGCAACCCGCGCTGGTTGCCGTGGCACTTGCCGCTACCCTGGGTAACCCGGATTTCGTAAGGGACGCGAAATCTGTTGCCGAATCGGGCAAAAACATCTGGAGCGTGATCGCGATTGGCACGACGTACACGATCCTGTTCCTGCTCAGTGGCTGGGCCAGTCGCTATGCGCATCGGTTCGTAAGACGCTGCGGAAACGAATCAAAGGCATCGATTCGTCTTTGGTGGATCAATGCGTTTGTTTATCTGTGCCTGTTCGTCTTCGATCTCGCCGGATTTCGCGTCGTTGTCGTCATCTCGTTCGTCGCGCTGATTGTCTTGCAGAATATTTGGCGACCAATTCTCGTCAGCCGCTACGACGATCACGCCGATCCGGGCAAGGGCGCAACGGTACTTTCGATTGAAAGTCAGGCGCAGCGACTGGCGACTTTGATGGTTGCGCCGCTTGCCGGGCTGGCAATCGATTTGGCCTCATGTGCCGGAGGCGAAAGTCATTTCTGGCCGATAGGAGTCATTGGCGCAGGGAGCGCCTTGATAATCTTGTTGCTTTCACGTTGCCCATCGAAAAGGTAAAAAGGTGTCAGGAACCGTTTTTACTTTTTGCGGGGGCGACCGTGGGGGCGTAACGTAGATTCCAGATTTAGCGAACTGGCTGTTTTTTGTATCCACGACTCGCTGCCAAAGGGATTCCCTCGATGAATGGCCCGTTGGATTGACTCGAATTCGGATTGGGTCTGGGGCCGATTGACCAGGGTAAGCCAGTCGGAGGGACGGTCCTGTGACCAAGGGCTCAAAAGTGTTTTTTCTTCGTCGGTCCCATGCTGATGTCGCCACAAACTGCTCCATTGCCAATCTTGTGCCCGATCAACCAGGTTGGCCTTGAGCGGATTGCGTTCCACGTAACGGCAAACGGTAACCAGATGATTGCCGGGCTCCACCGGAAATGACTTGAATCGACCCTGGTAAACGTGGCCACTTCCCGCCGATTTTCTATGAGCGTGCCAGCGCTGGGTGTGCGTCAGTGTCAGCCATCCAATGAATTTTGAAAGATCATCGTTTTTGCGAGGCCAAAGAACGAAATGCCAGTGATTAGGCATGACGCAGTAGCTGATCAATCGCATCGGGTGTTTTTCAGTGGCCTCGATAATGATTTGCTCAAAGGACTTGTAATCGGCTTTTTTTGCGAAAAGCCTCATCCCGGCATTGGATCGATTGAGGACATGATAGATCATGCCCCCTGGCGTGTTGCGTTTAGGTCTTCCCATGGATCCATAGTTTATGGCTTCATTAGGTCATTGTCAATAAACGGTTCCTGCCACCTTTTGTTTGCGGCAACGGTTGATAAACTGAATCGATGGAAAATAATCAACCAGTCGAACAACGAGTCCTGACGTATGTCAGTCAGGAAAACTATCAGCCGGTCAAACCGGGAATTATTGCCAGGAAGATCGGGCTCGCTGAAGAGGAATTTCGCGAGCTAAAACGGGCCATAAAACGGCTAGTCAAAACGGGACAACTTGTTTACGGACCCAAGCATTTGATTCTCAAAGGAGGATCCGTTGCCGCGATTCCCTCCCCATCTCAAGGAAAAACAAAAGCAGTTGAAAACGAATTGATCGGTCGCTTCTCGCGTGCTTCCGGTGGTTACGGATTCGTTTCGATCGTTCCCGCTCCGGGTGCGCTGCCTGGTGATGAGCTTCCTGAGGATATCTTCATCCCCCAAAATCGGACGTTGGATGCGGCCAAAGGGGATATCGTACGTGTTCAAATCTCCTCGCGACGCGAGGGGCCTCGCCAACGCATTTCCGGACAGATCACAGAAATCATAGAGCGGCGCACGCATCGATTTGTGGGGACGTATCGGGAACAAGGCAAAATCGGCCGTGTTACGATTGATGGAAACCAGTTCGAAAGTGACGTGCTGGTTGGCGATGCCGGAGCCCGGGCCGCCAAAGTCGGTGACAAGGTCATTGTCGAAATGGTCCGTTTTCCAGGCCAGCATCGGAGCGGCCACTTGCATCCTGGAGAAGCGGTCATCGTCCAGGTGCTGGGTGATCGTGGCCAGCCCGGCGTGGACACGCTGATCGTCATCGCCGAATTCGGCTTGCCCGGTGAATTTTCGGAAGTAGTGCTTGCGGACGCGCGAGGGCAAGCCGAAAAGTTCGACGAAACGATCGATGCGCGTCGGACGGATTTTACCAGTGAAACGGTTATCACCATTGATCCGCTAACGGCAAGAGATTTCGACGACGCCATTTCACTAACGAAAATCGGGAATGGCCATTGGCAGCTCGGTGTACACATTGCTGACGTATCGCATTTCGTTCGTCCCAATTCGGAACTGGATAATGAAGCTTTTCGCCGCGCGACCAGCGTCTATTTGCCAGATCGCGTGATTCCGATGTTGCCGGAAGTCATTTCCAATAATCTGGCCAGTCTTCAGCCGGATCGTGTTCGCTACACGATGACCGCCTTGATTGAGTTTTCCGACGAAGGGGTTCCCATTTCCACGGAACTCTATCGAAGCGCTATTCGAAGTCAGCATCGATTCAATTACGAGGAAATTGACCAATATCTCAGCAACGACAAGCCGTGGAAGAAAAAGCTGGCGCCGGACGTCTTTCGACTTGTTCGCGACATGCATACGCTTGCCATGAAATTGCGGAAGCGGCGAATGGATCGCGGTTCGTTCGATTTGACCATTCCCGAAATCGAAATCGACCTTGACGTTGATGGGCGTGTCAGTGGTGCCCATACACGAGAGAACACCGAAAGTCATCAAATCATCGAAGAGTTTATGTTGGCCGCCAACGAAGCGGTGGCGCAACGACTTGTCGACATGGAATTGCATTTGATGAGGCGAATCCATGAACCGCCGGCCCCGGCGAAACTTGCCGATTTGAAGACTTTGATGAGCGACCTGGGCTTTCCGGCCGACAATATTCAGAGCCGGTTTGAACTCAAGCGGATCATCGAGAGTTCGCGCGGAACTTCCCGCGAATTTTCCGTACACTATGCGATTCTTCGCGCTATGCAAAAAGCGGTTTACAGTCCACGGGAAGTTGGCCATTACGCTTTGGCCAGCGAGGCCTATTGCCACTTCACGAGCCCAATTCGTCGTTATCCCGACCTGATTATTCACCGAATGGTCGGTGCGATTGTCGACGGAAAAAAACCGGCCAGCAACTTCGGATTGTTGCAGCAGCTTGGTTCGCATTGCAGCGAACTCGAACAACGTGCCGAACAGGCCGAACGGGAATTGATCAAGCTGAAACTGATTAACTTCCTGCACGACAAGGTTGGTATGGAGATGGATGCCGTTATTACGGGTGTCGAACAGTACGGCCTGTTTGCACAGGGGACTGAGTTGCCGGCAACCGGATTCATTTCGATCGATTCGCTACCGAACGACCGGTACTTTTTCGATCGCGGAACCCGGACTTTGCAAGGTCACCGCCCTGACAGTGTTTTTCGGCTTGGCAATCCGGTTCGGATTCGAGTTGTTTCGGCAGATCCTGATCGTCGGGAAGTCGAATATGCTCTCGTCAGTGGCTCTGCAAGTTCGGCCCGCTCCAGTGCAGGTCGGCATTATGAAGAGCGGGCGCCCGCTGTTGGCAAGTCAAGTCAATCAAGCGGTGATCGACGGGCGTTCAACAAGAAAGGGGCATCGAAATCACAAGCCCCGACGGGTTCCCGCTTTGGCAATACCAAAGGGAAACGCAGTAAATCAAACGAGTCCTCGAGGACGAGAAAACCGCAAACCCGTTCTCAAACTCACGAAGCGCGGTCGCCAGAAGTTTCCGTAGAGATCCAAAAGCAATCTCCTGCTTTAAAGGCTCCTCGCAAAAGCATTCCGCGAACATCGGCTCAGCGCAAGGGGATCGGGACAAAATCCAGGCGTTCGGAACAAGGTCCGCCCAAAGGAAAACGGAACAGCGACAGACCCGTCGGAGGAGGAGGTTCCGCAACAAAATCCAGGCGCAAAAACGGCCCCAACAAAAAACGAGGCCCGAAATAGCAGCAGGTATCGTTGATCTCGCTCGATCAGACGTGCCTGCGAATGAAATGGATTCGCCGCGATATATGTCCCGCCGAAAACAGCGGGACATTTTTATTTTTGACTTCGATTGCCCACAATTGCGTGACGATATTTCGCGACGTTACTTGTCACTTTGAAAAGCGTCGTCTTCGGTAACTTCCGTTGGCACGCGAGGAACAAAACTTTGTTCGTTGAACCGCTGGATTTTCGCTTCGCTTCGATAGCCCATTGAGTTAAGCATTTCCCGCACCGAGATTTCCCGAACCTGGAATGTATCTTTTTGCTTGCTAAGCGCATCAAAGCCATCACTCATTTTGCCCAACGGGTTATCTCCCTTCACAAACAGGCGGGTACTTTCGTCGATTTTGCCAATCACATTTCCTTCTTCATCGTGGTAGGCAACGACTTTACCCCCGTTTTGTTCAATGATACTTACCAATCGCTCCAGGTCGGACTTGTTGTCTCCGTCCAGGTCGATTACACCAGCGATGGCGACAGGAACGGCGTATCCCGGATCCCAGGCAGATGTAACAACAAAGTCGCGAATCAGGATCGGATTGGTGACGCTCTGTTTGGTAATACGTCCTTCGGCAAGGTGTGCATCAAGAATTCGGGTCACTTCGAAACTTGCTTTTTCCTCGCCCTCCTTGAAGTGTGTATTTTGCTGATCAAAAATCGTAAACGTCTGGTTGGGCAACAGATTGTCCTCGTAACCCAGATTGATCGTAACTTTACCGAGAATGGGCGCGACTCCAACGATTTGGCCATCGGCAATACTGGTTTCCTTGCGTTGATAACCGGCTAGTTCCGCCAATAAATCGTCAATCCGGATCCTGCGGGATGCTAACTCGCCATCGAATACTTTCTGGTTTTGTTCGATCGTTAAAGTCGCCGACGAAAGTTTGGTACTCAAGTCCTTGACATTGGTTTCGGCTGCGCTGAGTTGTGTACCCAATTCCTCGGAGGTTTTCTTGTGACTATCACGTTCCTTGACCAGGTCATCCTGAGCGGCGACAAGCTGTTTGTCTTTTTCTTCCAGCGCCTTGTCCCTGGCAGCCAACTCGGTTCGCAATTTGTCCTGTGCGTCCTTGACCTGGTTATCGAGAACGGCCTTGATGTTATGCAAGTCGTTGATGGAAACGACCAGGTCGGACAACAACCCCCGATACGTCAAGTCAACTGCCGGGTCCTTGTTGGTGTGTAGCGACATATCCTGGGCGTGCACTTCCACGATTTCCTTTCCCTGACTGATCAACTCCTGATCACCGGAGGCATCCAGTTGTGTCCTGGCAGTCTCGGCATCCCCCATTGAAAAGCCCGGCACGCCGATGATTGCCTTCATCATCGTCGCTTGCGCCTGGTAGGCGCCGCTGGCCAATTGCTCCTTGGCCAATTCTTCCCGTGCAGCATCTCGCTGGTTGGCATACTCGCCCTGATTGGTCAAACCAAAATAGGTTGCGATCGCCAACACAACTGATAACAGGACCAGCAAGATAACTGCGATCAAATAACCCTGGTTCTCACGGGCCGCCATAGCTCTGTCTCCTGTTTGGGAATTCCGCCGCAATGTTACCAGGTGCGCGCGAAATAACTCTGTTTACTGAATGGATATCGAATAATCGGAAAAGAAACTCCAGCTTAACAGCAAAGGAGCCTCTTCATTCATGGATGCTTGCAGGCAAACTGACTCACTGGCAAGATGTTAGCTTCATCGCATCCAACCACCGCTTTCCCGGCGTTTCATTCTAAGTGCGGCAAAATTGCTGTCAAACAATTGGCCTCCCAAACTTCCACGTTTACCCAATTGGCTGTGTTTTTTTGAAATGCGAAGTTGTCCCAGCCGGTTTTGCGAAGAAAATCGATTAATTGCACACGGTCGACCGGCACGAGTCTCACATGGCGAAACAAGTTTCCCGACAAAAGACCCTCCCATTATTTGACGAAATCGGGGCTCGCAAACCGAATGCACAACCGGAAACGGTCCCTTCGAACGCCAAGCGACCCGCGCCACACGCAGAAAAAGGAGTCGCGTATGTCATCGATTCCCACGCGCTTATCTATCAGGTATTTTTCGCGGTAGGCCCCATGAATTCACCGGCCGGACAGCCGGTAAATGCGGTTTTCGGATTCCTGCGAGACATCCTCGATATTATTGAAAAGCGGCAGCCCACGTGGTTGATATGCACTTTCGACCGGAGCGAGGTTACATTTCGCAACGAGATGTTTGACGACTACAAGGCGAATCGTGATCCGATGCCGGACGATTTGCGATGCCAGATTCCGGTCATCCAGGAGATGCTTCATGCACTGAACATTCCGGTGATGGACATCGCCAACTTCGAAGCCGACGACATTATGGCGACAATCGCGCGGGAACTGAATGAGCGCGGCGACAAGTGTTTCCTTGTCACCTCGGACAAGGATTGCCGGCAACTGATTACGGAAAACGTGAAACTGTACAACATTCGCAAGAATCAGGTTTACGACGAAGTGGCTTTGTTGAACGATTGGGGAATTCGCCCAGATCAGGTCGTGGACTTTCAGGCAATGGTCGGCGATTCTGTCGACAATGTGCCAGGCATCCCGTCGATCGGCCCCAAAACGGCGCAGAAATTTTTGGAAGAGTTCGGTTCGCTTGATGGCTTGCTTGCCAATGTGGACAAGCTGAAAAGCGAAAAGCAACGGGCGACCATTACCAACAACATGGAACTCGCCCGCCTTAGCCGCGACCTGGTGCGACTGGATGATCGCGTGCCGATTGAAACGAATTGGGACAAGGCCCGAATCGGCGACATCGATCTGGATCGATCGCTGGAGATGTGCAATCAATTGGGCTTTCGCACGTTTGCCCAACGGATCAGCGACTTGCCTGTTGTTCGCGGGCCCGAAAAATGGAAGACGAATTATTTCATGGTCGCGGAACCGGCGGAACTGCGGAAACTTGTCGACAAGTTAATCCATCTGCCCTGCATATCAGTGGATACCGAAACAACGGGGACCAATCCGCGCGCGGCTGATCTGGTCGGTTTTTCAATCTCCTGGGAAACCGGTACTGCGTGTTATGTTCCCGTTTCGTCTCCGGCCGGGCAACCGTTTATCGACATCAAGGAAGCTGTCGCGATCATCCGACCGTTGCTGGAAAATCCGGCGATCAAAAAGATTGGCCAGAACCTGAAATACGACATGTCGGTTTTGCGAAAGGTTGGAATTGAGCTGGCGGGACCCCTGTTCGACACGATGGTCGCTGACTACCTGCTCGATTCCGGCCAACGAAATCACGGGATCGACGACCTCGCCCGCCGTTATTTCAATCATCAAAACACCAGTATTTCTGAATTGATCGGGACGGGAAAAAACCAGCGGCTGATGAACGAAGTCCACGTTGATCTGGTAACGAATTACGCCGCCGAAGACGCCGATATTCCGTTTCGACTGTACCCCATTCTTTCGCAGCGATTGACCGAGGCGGGACTGGAACGACTGTATTACGACGTGGAAATGCCGCTGGTGAATGTGCTGGCCGATATGGAGTACACGGGGATTCGTGTCGACATCAATGTCCTGAAACGACTGAGCAAGACATTTGCGGTGCAGATTGATGCCTTGCAACTGCAGATATATGAACTGGCGGGAGAGAGATTTAACATCGACTCACCGCAACAACTGGCGACGATCTTGTTCGATCGACTCAAGCTGCCGGTGGTCAAAAAGACGGCGACTGCCCGCAGCACGGCAGTAGATGTTCTGGAGGAACTGGCCGAACACCATGAATTGCCGCGACAGATCATCGAGTATCGACAGTTTGCAAAATTAAAAAGCACTTACACCGATGCATTGGTGCGTCTGGTCAATAACGAAACGCAGCGCGTTCACACATCGTTTATGCAAGACGTTGCTTCGACCGGACGACTGAGTTCCAAAGACCCCAACTTGCAGAACATCCCGATACGAACGGCAACCGGGCGAGAGATTCGTGAGGCCTTTGTTCCCGATCCTCCGGAGTGGCAATTGATGTCCGCCGACTATTCGCAAATTGAATTGCGGATGCTGGCGCACTTTACCAATGACGAAGCATTGATATCGGCCTTTCGCTCCGGTCTGGATATCCATGCCTCCGTTGCCGCCGAGATCAACGGAGTCCCGATCGAAAAGGTCACTTCGGAAATGCGACGAGCCGCCAAAAGTGTCAACTTCGGAATTATTTACGGCCAAACGCCGTTTGGATTGGCGCGGGCCATTGGAATCAGCAAGGAAGAGGCAAACGATTTTATTGAAGCCTATTTTGCCCGCTACCCGGCCGTCGAGGTTTTTACCCGAAGCGTTTTGACAACTGCTTTTCAACAAGGATCGGTGTCTACGATTTTTGGCCGGCAACGTCGCATCGAAGGCGTTCGGGACCCGGAAAAACTCAATAGTCTCCGATTTCTTAACTTTTCCGAGCGGACCGCCGTGAATAGCGTTATTCAGGGTTCGGCTGCCGATTTAATCAAGCTGGCTATGATCAATGTTCACAAACGAATCCGCAAGGAAGCGGTTCGCGCAAGGCTTCTACTTCAAATTCACGACGAACTTGTCCTGGAATTCGACCCGCGAGAGCTTGATGCTGTCGGCAGGCTGGTTCGGGAAGAGATGTCAAATGCTGTGGAATTAAGGGTGCCCATTCAGGTGGATGTCGAAATTGGACCGAATTGGTCCGAGACCCATCCGATTGATTTTCCGGCTTCCGGCGACTAAAAATTAGATTGAAGACAACTTTTCCTGAATGCTCCGGAATCGCCCGCAAGACCAGACGGCCTCGCGGGTTACATTTCCGGGAACCGAATGTTCCCTTGAATTGGACGGCCTGGAATGTTTGGTGCTGAAAACGGTGTTAGCGTGGTTACCTGCCTGTGATTATTACAGGAATCATTGGGGGTATTGCGAGCGGCAAAAGCATTGTTTCGGAAACATTGCGTTTGCATGGTGCCTCGGTACTCGATGCTGACCGGATTGGCCATCAGGTCTTGTTGACGGATGACGTCAAGCAACAAGTTCGCGCGCGGTGGGGAGACCGTGTTTTTGGCGACGACGGCGAGATCCATCGTCGCCAGTTGGCGGAAATCGTATTCAATCCGGATTGCCCGGACGAGCTGCAAGAACTCGAAAAAATTACTCACCCGTTGATTGGCCAGCGAATCCGCGAGCAGATTGACCGGGCGAAAACAGATAACCGGTGCCCCATGCTGGTCCTTGATGCACCTGTCATGATCAAGGCCGGTTGGCATCGGAAATGCGACTTGTTGTTGTTTGTCGATTGTCCGCGCGAGCGGCGACTGGAATATGCCAGGCACCGCGGTTGGGATGAAAAAACATTTGATCAGCGAGAGGCATGCCAGACGCCTGTTGAAACGAAACGATCGTTGGCGACTCATGTTATCAACAATCGTGGCACGTTGGCCGAGTTGCGGCGACAAGTTCACGATTTTTGGACAGTCGTTGTCGACGAAACTTGAATGCGGCCCATGCGACCCATGTGCAACACCCGCAGTCCATGGCTGCAATACAACCAACCCCTTTCCCCTCAGAAACCCGCGCAACTGGAAAATACTTGTTGAACTGCCGACTATTCCTAATTCGCCCGCTACCCTCCTCCCCTTTCGAAATCCCGCAAAACTCCCTCTTCTCCGAATCAGGACGAATCATGAACTCCGAACGACCGCGTAATTTTCGCCCTGACAAATACGCCCGGGGCCGGGGAGCCGGCAGCAATGATCAGCGCCGGCATGGTCCGGGTGAATATCAAAGAAATCCTGGATTCGCAAACACGCCGGAAATCAACAAACGCATCGAACAACTTGAATCGAATGGCGATCCGATGTCGCTGGCCGAACAAATCGCCTGGGAATACGACTTCGATGCCACGCCGGCACCTGGCAATGAAGATGAACATCGAAACGCACTTGCCAACATCACGTTACTGCAAAGAATGCCCATCGAGAAGTTGATTAGCGCGGCAAAGGCTGAAGGAGTGGACTTGCCTGAGTCCCGGTCGCGTAGTGAACTGGTGCTTGGTGTTATCAAAACGCGATTGCGCCAGCACGGCATGATGTACGGCGAAGGGACTTTGGAAATCCTGCCCGACGGTTATGGATTTCTTCGCAGTCGCGAACACAACTACCGGGTCTGCATGGACGATATTTATGTTTCACCCAGCCAGATCCGGAAATTCAACTTGCGCACCGGTTCGCTCGTGTGTGGACAGATTCGACCACCCAAGGAATCGGAAAAGTACTTTGCGCTTTTGCGAATCGCCTCGGTAAACAACACGAACCCTAACGAAATCTCCAAACAATCGTTGTTCGATGAGTTGACGCCCTTGCATCCCGACAAGCGAATTGTCATGGAATACGATCCCGATTCGATGTCAACACGTGTCATCGACTTGTTGACCCCGATCGGGTTTGGGCAACGGGGATTGATCGTCAGTCCACCCCGCGCCGGGAAAACCATTTTGATGCAAAACATGGCCCGTGCCGTGATCCACAATCACGAAGAGGCTTATGTGATTATTCTGTTGATCGACGAGCGGCCCGAAGAGGTCACCGACATGGAACGCGAAGTTCGCGGACCGCGCTGCGAGGTCATCAGTTCGACGTTTGACGAAAAACCCTCCCGACATGTCCAGGTTGCGGATATTGTACTTGAAAAAGCCAAACGGATGGTCGAATCCGGTCGGGATGTCGTGATTTTTCTGGACTCCATCACGCGACTGGGACGCGCCTGGAATCAGGAATGCGCTCAGTCCGGCAAAACACTTTCCGGAGGCCTCGATGCCAATGCCATGCAAAAACCCAAAGCCTTTTTCGGATCGGCAAGGAAGGTAGAAGAGGGTGGCTCGCTGACGATTATCGCTACAGCCCTGATCGACACTGGAAGCAAGATGGACGACGTGATCTTCGAGGAGTTCAAGGGAACCGGAAACCTTGAAATCGTGCTGGACCGCTCACTCGTCGAACGACGGATTTGGCCATCCATTGACGTAAATCGCAGCGGAACGCGCCGCGAGGAAAAACTGCTGGACAAGGACGAATACGATCGAATTTGCATGTTGCGCCGCGTACTGAGCGAAATGAATCCCCCCGATGCCATGGACCTGTTGACGACCCGACTTAAAAAATCGAAAACGAATGCGGAATTCCTGATGGGAGTCTCTCCCGGGAAAATCTAAACCGCACCTGTCGGCTCACTTGTCATTGATCGGATCCACCATTGACGAACTACTCGAAACATTCTCTTGCACCCGTGAATCTGGCCGGCAGACGCGTTGCTGTCGTCGTTTCGAGTTACAACGATTCCGTCACGGACAACTTGCTCAAAGGCGCTCTGGCTACTTTAAGCGAACATCACTTTTCAATCGATCAAATCGACGTTTTTCATGTCCCCGGTGCCTGGGAGCTGGCGCTGGGAACCCAGGCCGTTGTCGAAACAGGTCGTTACGATGGAGTGGTCAGCCTGGGTTGTGTTATTCGAGGCGAAACAACCCACGACAAGTACATCAACACGTTTGTCAGTCAGGCCCTGGGGGAGCTTTCCCTGCAAAACAATTTGCCGATCGCCTTTGGTCTGCTAACCTGCAACACCCTGGAACAAGCACAGGAGCGTAGTGGTGGCCGGATGGGCAACAAGGGACACGAGGCCACAACAGCGATGCTGGAAATGATTTGGCTGCTTGAAACACTTAAGACCGCGACCTGAATTGAATCGACGAATCGACCTTTCACGAAACAACCCCTGAATTACGATAATGGCCAACACCGGCCGGATTTTGGATATGTGTTCCCATGCTCGGACGTAGTCGAGCTCGCGAAATTGTGCTGCAATTGCTTTATCGCGACGACATGAACGACGAAAGCAGCGAAGTACTGGATCGGCAGTTCCTGCATGGTCGCCTTCTTGGCAACCAGCGACTGGCGGTTTTTGCCGAGGCGCTTTTGCAAGGGGTACGCCAGCGTCGCGAGCATCTCGATCGAATGTTGGGAACTTCAGCGGCGAACTGGTCGATTCAGCGCATGGCCGTGACCGACCGGAACATCTTGAGAATGGCGACTTGGGAAATCCGGTACGGTGACACACCCGAACGGGTAGCCATCAATGAAGCGATCGAACTGGCCAAACGCTATGGCGACGGGGACTCGCCCCGGTTTGTCAACGGAGTCCTCGACCGCTTGATCAGGACACCGCACGTCCGCCAATCCCTCGACAACCTGGTCGAATCCGAAACTCCCGAAAGCCCGTCGCTGGATAACGGTTAACGCGCAACCCGTTGTTGCAGTGAAGTAGTGAAGTAGGCCGGGAACGAGGGGGCTTTGCGACGAAGTTCCGGCATTTCTTTTTACATTGCGCAACATAACCATCTGCCGGAACTGCGCAAAGCCTTGTTCCTGCCTACTCGCGGGCCGACAATTGAACTAACGAAAACCACGACGCTTTCCCGAATTAAATGGCCGACCAACGTGCAAGACACACTACTTGGAAGAAACGGGTTTCGAAGTTGGATCGGGCGACGACGCTGAAAAATCGGTCCCGTTCGAATCGAACGCACGTCGTTCGTCACCGGCAGCGCCGCTAAGGTCGAGCTGATACAGCTTTTGACCAGCGGGAGTCGGGTACTTCCCGGAAATACACGCCTGGCATAGATCGGATTCATCGAATCCAATCGCCCTGGCGATTGCCTCGACTGGCAAGTACCGCAGCGAATCACAGCCCAGTTTTCGGGCCATTTCCTGCTGAATTTCGTCGGTTAAAGCAAGGTTTTTACCCAGAAACGGCGGTGCAAACAGTTCCCGAATCTTCGACATATCGATCCCGTAATAGCACGGCGCAACGATCGGCGGGCATGCAACCCGCACATGGACTTCCCGGGCACCCGATTCATAGACCTTGCTCAAAAGGACTCTCAGGGTCGTGGATCGAACAATGGAGTCCTCGACGAGGATGACTTTTTTCCCCATCAGTACATCGCGCAATGGCATGTACTTTCTGCGGGCCCGTTCTTCGCGTGTCGCATGGCCCTCGATAAACGTTCGCCCGCTGTAACGATTGCGAATCAATCCCTCGCGCGAGGGAATTCCCAGGGCATGGGCCATTGCATCGGCAGCAGCTTTGCTCGTGTCAGGAACAGGAACGACGATCGTATCGCTGTCGATTTTGATTCCGTCTTTCTGTTCCATCATGGCCAATTCATTGCCAAGTGCCGTTCGCGTCAGGTAGACGCTGCGGTCATCCAGTTTGCTGGCGACGTTGGAAAAATAGACCCATTCAAAAAAACAATATGCCTTGTTGGACGCTGTTGCAAAGGGCCGAATATCGATTTCATTGTCGACGATCGTCAGCACATGTCCCGGTTTGAGAAATTTAATGTCATCCAGCCGGAATCCGAGATTGGCCAGTGCTACCGATTCGCTGGCGGCTGCGAACAGGTTGCCTTCCCTCACATAACACATCGGTTTGATTCCCAACGGGTCGCGTGCCACCATCATTTCGCCAAGCGCGTTGATGTAGGCAAGGCTGTAAGCGCCATCAACTTGTTGATTGACGGCAGTGATCATATCGATCAAGGCTTGCCGCCCGCCTGGCGGATGATTGGACAAATGCCTGCTGATCGTGTGCAGTATCAACTCGGTATCGGATTCGCGCGCCAAATAGTGATCGGTATTCTTGAGCAATTCGGCTTTCAGTTGCTGGTAGTTCGCCAGTTGCCCGTTGAAACCAAACGCAAACCATTTGCCTTTGCCGATGTGGTGCCGCTCAAAGGGCTGTGCGTATGAGCGATCATCCTTGCCGCAGGTCGCATATCGTACATGTCCGATCGCAACGGGACCCGAGTATTCGTTCATCAGGTTTTCGGCTTTTTTCGAATGCGACATCCGAAAAACTTCCTGCACCGAACCGATCTGCTTGTAGGTATCAAGTATTTGACCGCGCCCCTGGCGGTACGACGTCAACCCTGCCGATAACTGACCCCGGTTTTGCATATCGAGCAACATTCGGGGAATCAAGTGGGCTGTCCGGTTTATGTCCTCACCCCCTACCAGCGGGCTGACCGGGCCGTTGTTCATGTGGAAGACAGCGGCCACACCGCACTCGTGAAACAGTTCGCTCATTGATTTTTCAGATTTTCGCCGGGCGACCGGCTGAAACGGGAACGGCAGAGATAGCAGCAATTCGCGGCAGAAGCCATGAAAGAACCGGATTTTATGAGCGTCGCCGTTACTGTACAAGTGACAATTGCGTGGATGCCATATTCTCCGACGATTCCAGCAACAAACCAGTCGGACTATTCGATTTTGCCGGGAATGCCATCGCCAAAAGCGCAAGTTCACTTGAAAAATCCGGACATCAATGAAACACTGGCAACACCCACAAGGCGACCAACCGATATCAAGTCACCGCGAATTGCCGGAAACGGACCGCGGATCGTTTCCACTGTCTGCGAAATTCCGGTTTCGCAATTTCAATCATCACTTTTTCGATTTTTAAACGACATGTCACAAGTGATCAATCGACCCGCAGGAAAGCAATGGCTGGCCAAACGCACTTCACTGCTTGACAGCAGCGGTATTCGCAAAGTGTTTGACCTGGCCCGCGAACTCAAGGATCCAGTCAACCTGTCGATCGGGCAAGTCGATTTCCCTTTGCCGGAACCGGTCAAGCGCAGCCTGATCCAGTCGATTGAACGGAATGAAACCGATTACACCCCAACACAGGGAATCGCTTCGCTGCGCATGCGAATGCAGCAGGAAGTTGACAAACAGTTTCCCGATCAGGACCGCAGCGTCTTCGTTTGTTCGGGAACGAGCGGCGGTCTGGTTCTCGCGACGATGACGCTGCTCGATCCTGGTGATGAAGTCATTATTTTTGACCCGTTCTTCGTCATGTACCGATGGCTTCCGCAGTTGGTCGGAGCCGTGCCGGTTCCAGTCAGTATTTACCCGGATTTCCGTTTGAATATTGAACGAGTCGAAGAAGCAATCACGCCGCGCACCAAAATGATTATCGCCAACTGCCCGGCCAATCCGACTGGTGTCAGTTTTTCCGATGACGAGTTGAAACAGCTCGCGACGCTGGCGGCGGATCGGGACATTTGCCTGATATCGGATGAGATCTACAGCAAGTTTGTTTATGATCGGCCTCACCAGTCGCCGGCATCTTTCAATCCGCACACCATTGTCGTCGACGGATTCAGCAAGAGTCATGCCATGACCGGCCTTCGATTGGGCTTTGTGCATGGACCGAAAACCGTAATCGATGAAATGATCAAGCTGCAACAGTTCACCTTTGTCTGTGCACCGCACCCGGTGCAACACGCTGGCATAACGGCCCTGGAGACTTCGATCGAGAACTATGTAATCCAGTATCGTGGCAAAAGGGATTACATGATGGCCGAGTTATCCAGGCACTATGAAATCGTCAAACCTGACGGTTCGTTTTATCTTTTCCCCCGTCTACCCCAGGGCGTTTCCGGCGAAGACTTTGTCAAAAAAGCGATCGCCAACAACATGCTGCTCATTCCAGGCAACGTGTTTAGCATGCAAGACACGCATTTCCGCCTGGCCTATTCAGTAAGCGACAGCAAGTTGCAACAGGGGGTCGAAATCCTCAGGAAGATCGCAAGTTAGCGACGCGAAGTAGAATTGCGCTCTAAAAACCAAATCCATTACGTCTTGCGTACGGATTGGTTTGCTGGCTGGTTGGTTCAGAGAGTGGCCTGTCGAAATCCATCGGTCGTGCCCCCTCGATCTCAGGTCCAATGAAGCGACTTGGGAACGGATCATGCACGACGGCGCGATGCCGTTGATAGAAAACGGTTCCGGGTGGACCTGGTTCGGGTCGAATATTGCATCCGTTAACGGTGAATGCCATTGCCAGCAGGACAAATACCAGAATCAAGCGGCGCATCAAGGGAGCCTTTCGCATCTACTTTTTGCCGGCCAATCCTGGTCCGCCGACCCTTAAGTCTTGCGGCGCGAACTGAACCCGTCCGGAAAAGCGCAGTTTCACCTGTTCGCCTGAAAAGTGCCTGGGGAGAGTAACAGTCGCTGCCATCGCCAACAAGTTCAATTCAAGCGTTTCTTGACATAGTCGGTTATCGATTGGCGAGTCGCGGGGTCCCGCCATAACCGGTCGATTTCGCTTCCAAACGCTTCCCTACCCTGCGTAATCGCCCGATTTACGGGAAAGCGGATTTGTCTCTTCGTCAGTCCGAAAATTTCAGCAGGAATTTGCAACATATCTTCGATCGCCAGATGGGCCCGTTCCAGAACTTTGCCTGTTTCGCATGATTCATCGGCCAGCCCTGCATCGACCGCTTCCTGACCTACAAACGTCTCGCCGGTATTGATCATTTTTCGAAAACATTCGCCAACCGTCGCCCAGCGCATAATCTCCAGTCCGGCAGTCGGAAATGGAACACCTACTCTGAGTTCGGGGATCCCGATTCGGGCATTATGGCTGATCACTCGATAATCGCCTGTGCAGGCGACAACGCATCCTCCGGCAACTGCGTGCCCGGTGATCGCAGTCACAAGTGGCTTGGGAAAGTTCAAGGCAGCTTCAAACAACTGCGAAAGACGCGGCAGGAACACTTCCAGGTAATCGGGACTCTCACTGACAAGCCGTTTCAAATCAATGCCAGCAGAAAAAACCTGCGGGTTTCCGGCAAGGATTACTGCTCGCACTTTCCCATCGGCTGCGAACACGGCCAGGGACTTGTTCATCTCATCAACAAACTCCAGACTCATTGCGTTGACTTTGCCCAGATCCATCCTCAGCACGGCGGTTGCGTTTTGAATCTCGATTTTCAACATTTTTTTCGTTGTGGTAAATCTAAAGATACATGAGACATCAATTCAGGAGAGTTCAAAGTAGTCCACCGAACAACAGCAGATCAAGCTTTTAATTGGCTTGTCCGGCAGGTCGGATGCCGGTCCCATCGGATTTCGTCAGCTTGTCGCCAAGATCCTGCCGCGCTTTTTCGGCGGCAGCTTGCAGGCGGGCGACGATGTCTGGATGTTGCGATGCAACGTCGGTCGTCTCGCCAACATCGCTTTTCAGATCGTAGAGTGCCTGAGTCGCCTGCTCCTGTCGATAGGGACCCGGGCTGCCATCGGCACCTAGGGGTTGCCCTTGCATCGTTCGGAACTGATGGGGAAAGACCCATTTCCAGCGACGATCACGAACTGCCTGCAATTCGCCCCCCGAGTAGTAGCAGTAAAACGCCTCGTGCGGTGACTCGGCACCCTGTTTGCCCGACAACAATTCAAAAATGTTCTTGCCATCAATTTTATGCTCGGGCAATTTTCCGCCAATCATGCCTGAAATGGTTGGCAACAAATCGATCGTTGAACACAGTTCATCACAAGTCGTTCCGGATGGAATCTTGCCGGGCCATTGCATGATCATCGGGACGCGATAGCCCCCTTCGAACATCGTTCCCTTGCCTTCGCGGAGCGGCAACGCTGTACCGGCATGGTTGCCATAACTGAGCCACGGTCCATTGTCGGACGTAAAAACAACCAGCGTGTTTTCAACAACGCCGACACGTTCCAGTGCATCGATGATCTGACCAACCGACCAGTCCACTTCCATCATGACATCGCCAAACAATCCATGGCCGCTT
The DNA here is from genome assembly GCA_031414755.1 of Pirellulaceae bacterium. Taxonomy (GTDB): domain Bacteria; phylum Planctomycetota; class Planctomycetia; order Pirellulales; family Pirellulaceae; genus CAJQPP01. The sequence goes on from JANNWJ010000058.1 coordinate 40,624, forward strand.
TTGCCGGCAAACTTTTCCGACACGAACAGGGGAACATGGACCATGCTATGGGGGACGTACAGAAAGAACGGCCGTTCCCGATTGCGTTGGATAAAATCAATCGCGCGATTCGTGTAGTCCGTTGTCAAATGGGTTTGATCGTCACCGGTGACTTCCGCATCGACTATTTCATTTCCTTCGATCAAGGGTAAATCCGGAAAACCCTGTTTGCGTTTTGCCACTTCCGGTGGCAGCTCAATATAGTCGGGGTGCAATGGCCACATGTCGTTGGAATAAGGCAATCCGTAGTATTCGTCGAATCCGTGCTGTAACGGAAGAAATGAGGGCAGGTGACCCAAATGCCATTTGCCAAAACAAGCCGTCGAATACCCACGCTGCCGACACAGTTCGGCGATTGTCATTTCATCCGCATTCAGTCCTTGTTTTGCATCGGGACCCAAAGCACCGGAAATCCCCACGCGCAAGTGATAACAACCGGTCAATAATGCGGCCCGTGATGCCGAACAAACTGCGCTGGATACAACAAAGTCCGTAAATCGCCGCCCCTGCGCGGCCATCCGATCCAGATTGGGAGTCGGCCAGCGAGTTTCGCCGAACGGACCGATATCGGCGTATCCCAAATCATCGATAAAGATCACGACGATGTTGGGAAGTTGTTCATCGGCGAAAGCTGGCTGTTGTGGCTCTTGCCCCATCCAGCAGAAGATGCCAATCAGGTAAGCCGTCAATTTCATCGGTTGTTGTTCCCGATCGTCAAGTCGCGATTCATCCATGACAACAGCTCACCAGAAATCTTACTGATGAACGGAACAGCACAAGCTGGTTGCCGGGGATGGCGAATGCCACTGAAAACGAAGTCCACTAAAACGGAATATCTTCTTCGCTGTAGGTCAATTCGTCGTTTGCTTCGTCAAACGTCTCGCTGGTCGGTTTTGGGATAACTAACGCACTACCTTTAGCGGAAACACTCAGTGCCTCGAGGTTCACAAAGAATTTGACTTCACTATTCGGATCACGTTGCCATTTGCGCCCGTTCAACCGGTACGATACGACGACTTCCTGCCCCACACCCAGATCGTCTGCTTTCTCACAGTTGTCGTTGGTAAATTCGATCGGAACGTAATTAACAAATTTACCCTTGTCCTGCTCAAGCACAACGAGCCGTTTTCGGAATCCTTTTTGGCCAAAGGATTTGGTTTCTTCAATTAGGTGGATTTTGCCGGCAACTTGGGGATCGCTCATTTTCTTATTCGTTTCAAAAGGGATGGAATGGCGCAGCAGCGCTTGCTCAACTTGACGTGGTTTTTCAAACAATATAACAATTTAGCGAATTTGCCGCATAATACAAACAATGGGGGCAGAGCCTGGATTGATCAGGAAAATCTCGTTTGGCGTCTATATCCCCCTTGTTTCTGGCGGTCAGTCGCCGACAATGTTGGAAGTCTGGAACAGCGGTCGTTCGTTCCACGGTGAGTACAGTTTTGTACGCGAACTTAACTTGGAGAGATTAGATGAAACTTATTGGTAAACTATTTTTGGGTCTTGCCTTGGCAACTTGCATTAGCCTTGTTGGCTGCGGTGACGATAAGCCTGCTGCGAAACCAGCGGCTCCAGCAGCTCCGGCAACGGGTGGCGACAAAAAGGAAGGGGCCATGAATAATTCGGCAACTGGCGATGAAATGGTTCTTGTGTCATTGAAGTTGCCAAACATGACTTGAGGCGGCTGTGTGAGCAAAGTCCGTGCGGCTTTGACGAGCGTTCCTGAAATCAAAATCGAAGATCTTTCCAATACTGGCGACAACGGTCCAAACGGAAGTGTAAAAGTTGCAAAAGGCTTTGACCTTGACGCCAAACTCAATGAGCTGGCAGGAAAGACGACCGAATTGAAAGATTGGTCTCGATCCAACTAGCTTCTGACAAGTATGATTTCATTATGAGTTGAACGTAGTTCGCTCGTCACAAATCGCAGCCCGGTTCCACAAGGACCGGGCTTGTTTCTTGTTAGAAGCTTGTTTCTTGTTATGAACGAGCCTGCTGGATTTTTTTACACGCGGTCGATTGGCCTTGTGTTCCAAGGTAGTTTGAATGACCTCATCAAGAATTACCCTCGCGATTGGTGCATTAATTGCATTAGTTCTCGTCGTCTTGATTCGCGAATTGGGCTGCCTGGGGCCGTTCCCGTCAAAAACCCCCGCGATCAATGACCATCGCCCGACGATCATTTTTGTATATGCGGACGATCTCGATTGCGAGACATTGTTTCAGGATTGGCAATCGAAGGACAAGTTTTCCGGCTCCGATCAGGAAGTACGGTTTCCAACGATCAAGGCTATGGCCGACGAAGGACTCGTATTCACAAATTTTCACGTCACTACTCCCGTTTGCGGTCCGTCGCGGGCTTGTTTGCTATCGGGACAATATGCGCACCGAAACGGCGTTCGTGTCAATCAACCCGGTGTAAAAGCGTCAAACGGCTTTCCCGGTGGTTATTCTGTATTCGATCCGAAAACCGAATTCTCCAACAAGATCCGGCAAGCCGGATATCAGACGTGTTTTGTTGGAAAGTACATCCATGAAGGTTTTCAACCGGACACGAAAAAGGGTGAAACATGGCAGACGATGCGTCCCCCTGGTTGGGAGATCTTCCGGGCCTCACTTGGAGCGAAATATCTCGGTTTCCGCACCGTTAATGCGGTTACCGGGAACGTGATGGTAATCGGCGACCAATACCGGACGGACTTCGAAGCGAGTCAGGTGATTGAAATTCTCGGCCAATGGGATGAAAGACACCGGGCCCAATTGATCTGCTGGTTGAGTTTGGCACCCCATGACGATTCAGACAGTTCTCCTAACAGTGCCTTGCGGCACCGGGAATTGTATTCCAACAGCCAACCACCGAGCCTTGGCAGAAACACCGACTTTCGCGATTTGAATCTCCCGAACGAACTGGCGGCGTTCCCGGATTCATTATCCCCGGAATATCGCCAGGAGATTAACCGATTGTGGCATGCGCGATTGCGGGCCATCAAGGCACTGGATGAAGGACTTGCCCGAATCCGCCAGCGCCTTCGCGAGCAAGGACGACTCGAGAATACGATCTTCATTCTCTCATCCGATCATGGTTTTCGATTGGGCGAACATGGGCATATTGGCAAACGACTTCCTTACGACCGAATCACGCGAGTGCCCACCATTATTTGCGGACCCGGCATCAAACAGGGAACTTGCAATGAACTGCTTGCCAATATCGATTTCGCGCCCACCTTGATTGAAATGACTGGTGCCCAGGTTTCCGTCGACGACCCGATACGAGATGGCCGCTCATTTGCGCGGTTGTTGAACGATCCCGACAGAAGACTCGATCCAACTCGCGAAGGGCTGTTGCTGGAACATTGGGAAACCGACGCCAGCTTTGGCAATCGCTCGCCGGCCACGTGGGCTGCCTGGCGGACATCGGACCGCGTTTATACGGAATGGGCAACTGGCGGTCGGGAATGTTATGACCTGGCCACGGATCCCGAGCAACGCGACAACCTCTACTCGCGGATGACACCTGACGAAGTTGCCGGCAACTCGGGGAAACTTCGAACCAGCCGAAAGGGGAACCAGCCACCGATGGTTGCGCATGTCGTGACAACAACCGGACTGGACTTTGCCGAAGTGCAAAATGGAAATTTCCAGCCGGTAATACTAGATGGCTTCGCTGATAGCCACGGCGGCGTGGCAAAAGTTGAATTGGAATTGCATTGCCCGACGCTTGGTCAATACTGGACAGGCAATAGTTGGTCCAGCGAGGCAAGTCGTGTCACGGCGTCACTTGGCAATCCGGGCGGGCTGATGACCAGTTGGCAATTCCCGATCGACACATCCGCTTTTTTGACGAATCCCCCGTCCATTGATTCGGGCGACGAGTCAACAAACAACGCACTTGAACTGACGATTTTGACGATCGTCACCGATCAAAATGGAGTATCGTCGGACTGGGCCGCTCCGCAGTCCATACATTTGAACTTTCGCGATCCCGACTCCTGGATAAACCCGCTTGCCGGGACCACTTCCCGAAATAGCCCGATTAGGTTGACCGGTCGGGCCGCCGACGAGACTCGCGTGCAAAAAGTTCGAGTCATCATCAACGACAAGGTGACCGGGAAATACTGGAACGGAACGGAATGGGTTACCGAATACCAGACGATTGACGCAGCGATTACAGAGACCGACGATCCCCGGCTGGTTGAATGGCACTACGAATTCAACCTGGACAACGACCATCGTGTCTTTTTTGGTGCGCGCGCTGTTGACGACGACCGGAATTTTGATCGGACAGTTGCATGGTTTGAGCTGGGATCGAAATCCACGACCTCCAATGGTGATTGAACGCTATATCATTCATGCGCACAATGATATTGCCGACTATTGCTGGTTTCATCCGGGATTCGATCCAGCCACTGGTGGCATGGCCAATCAATGTGTCGTTTCCCCGTATGCCAGCAATGTTGTATTTGCCATCAATCGTCGCGTTTTTGTATCGTCGATCCGTCGACTGACAGTTTCCTGTCAATCTTGACACCCTGGTAGGCCCGGCTAGAATTCAGCCGAAGCAAGTGATTTGAGCGCGAAGGCTGTGAATCGACGGTCGCAAGCCCGACGTCATGTTGCCGTCACTCGATTGTCACAATGATGATTGAATCGAGGCCAGTTGGTCTCGTATGGCCTTGTTTGGCCTCGTTTGAAAAATGCAACCTTTGCAGTGATGCGGACAGGACCAGGGCCCCATGAAATGCCAAAAATGTGACAAGCCCGCTACTTTTCACATTACCGATTTGACGGGTGGCGAGGCACACTCGGTTCATTTATGCCCGAATTGCGCCAAGAGCTTTTTGCAGACATCCGGCGCTACAGCAGCCGCTCCGCTTGCATCCAACGCGATTAACAAACAACTCAAGATTGGCCAAACGGCTAAGGAACTGGCGGAACTGGATGGCCGACAGTGTCCGATTTGCGGGATTTCATTTTACGAATTCCGCCAGGTCGGCCGGCTGGGCTGCCCGCACGACTACGAATACTTTTCGACCGAACTGGAACCATTGCTCAACAATGTCCACGGCGCAACCGTGCACTCCGGCAAACGACCTCGTCGCGGGCCGGACGACACGCGAAGTCAAACGGCAATGATCCAGCTTCGTCGCGAAATGAAAGAGGCCGTTGAGCGGGAAGAATACGAACTGGCTTCGGAAATCCGGGACAAGATCAAATCGATCGAGGGAGGATCCCTTTCGTGATGCTAGAAGACCTTGCAATCCGGTGCGGTGAATGGCTCAAGGGTATTGGTCCCGAATCTGACATTGTCATGAGCAGCCGGATTCGCCTTGCGCGAAACCTCGCCGACTATCCCTTCATTCGCCGATGCAATGACATCGACCGGGCCAATATCGAGTCCCTGCTGCGAACGCGTATCATGGCGGAACCGCGCTTGAAGGACTTGACGTTTATCGACGTTGCCGAACTGGGATTGCTTGATCGGCAGTTGCTGGTCGAACGCCAGTTGATCAGTCGCGAACTGGCTGAATCCAGTGGAGCCCGGGCCGTTGCCATCGATCACGCAGAACGACTCAGCCTGATGATCAACGAAGAAGATCATTTGCGATTGCAAGTTATCCAGAGTGGTCTCAATTTGCAGTTTGCCTGGACTTCGATCAACGAAGTCGATGACTTGATTGAGCAGCACGTGAATTATGCATTTCATCCCGATCTGGGTTACCTGTCTGCCTGCCCGACGAATGTGGGAACCGGGATGCGCGTCAGCGTAATGGTCCACTTGCCCGCCCTGGTAATTGCCCGGCAAATCGACAAGGTGTTCAACAGTTTGCAAAAGATCGGTCTGGCCGTCCGCGGCCTGCACGGTGAGGGATCCCAGTCGACCGGTGACTTCTATCAGATCAGCAATCAGGTCACACTGGGAAAAACCGAACTGGAACTTGTTGAACACGTTGGCTCCATCATTCCCACGGTCATCAGTTACGAACGCAAGGCGCGGGAAATGCTGATCAAGGATGGCAATCACAACCTGTTTGATCAAGTCAGCCGCGCCATCGGCCTGTTGCAAAACGCACAGCAGATCACCAGCGAAGAAACCATGCACCTGCTTTCCAAAGTTCGCATGGGGATTAACCTCGGGTTGATCGGCGATCTTGAGATTCCCGTGATCAACAAGTTGTTTATCCATACCCAGCCCGCCCATTTGCAGAAACTGCGTGGCGGCCAGCTTGACCAGTCAAACCGAAATCGTGAACGGGCAAACTATCTTCATTTGCATTTGAATCGCCGCGATCCAGAGGCCGGTGAATCGCCACCGGCAAAACAGGGTTAGGGACTGTAGTTACGTTTCTGCAATGCGAAGCCCCATAAATAGATGTCGGTAACCAACGTGGACCTTGAATTGCCAATACGACAAGCGCGAAATCGTCTTGATCAACAGACTGTCGAAATTGTCAGATGGCACTTTAGCGAAGAAACCGGATGTGAATTCTGGCTCAACAAGCGAAAGGAACTTGATTTTGATCCGCTGGTCGACGTTCGCAGTTACGACGACCTGAAAAAATTCCCGTTGTTCGAAGACGAATGGTTGCGTGGCGGCCCCGTCGAACGATGGCGGCCTCGCGCGTATGCGGATCGACCGACCTATGTGTTCGAAACTGGCGGAACGACAGGCACTCCCAAGAGCCGCGTGGTCATCGATGATTTCCGGATCGACTACGAATTGTTTAGCCAAACGCTGCCGGACAAGTACTTTCCCCGGAATTCAAACTGGCTGATGCTGGGACCGTCTGGTCCAAGGCGTTTGCGACTGGCCGTGGAACATCTGTGCCAATTTCGTGGCGGGATCTGCTTTTGTATTGACCTGGACCCTCGCTGGGTCGTCAAGCTGATCAAGAAAGGCTGGCTGGATCATTTGGAAGAATACAAAAAACATTGCATTGAACAGGCGATTACCATTCTGACCGCTGGTCACGACATCAAGTGCATGTTTGCGACTCCCAAACTTCTCGACGCGCTATGTACAGCACTTGAAGACCGCGGAACCAGCCTAAAGGAAACTGGTGTTACCGGTATTTTTTCCGGTGGGACCGAATTTACTCCGCAATGGACCCGCTATGCCGTCGAGGAATTGCTGGGCGGGCCACCGGAAGAGGGAGGCGTTTACATGACGCCGACGTACGGAAATACATTGATGGGACTGGCTTGCAGCAAGCCTGTTTCTGCCGTCGACAAGTACAAGATATCGTACTACGCGCCTCAACCTCGCGCGGCAACGGAGGTCGTTTCATTTGACGATCCCAACGCCCTTGTTGAATACGGCGAAACCGGGCGTGTGAAGTTGACGACGCTGACAAAGGAATTCTTTGTTCCCGGGTTCCTTGAACGGGACGAAGGCGAACGGGAAATGCCTTGCCAACTCTATCCGTGGGACGGCGTCAGCGGAGTGCGGCCATTTCACGAATTGCAATCGTCGACTACCGTGGGCGTCTACTAGGGTTCCGAGTTGGATCGCGGGCGTCCCCGCCCGATCATTCGCCGGGTGCAGGCGAGGACTCCCGCGCACCAAATCCTAGTGCCAGCCGGCGGCCAGATCATCCGGGAACGGAATATCACAGTCGTATCCCGCACAGTTGCGATACGGATCGAACCGGCATTCGAGGTCTTGCAGTTCTTCCGCCAGCCAAAAGCAAAAATCAAAAAATGTCTCCATGCCTACAAACATGGGTGCCTGACCTGGATTTCGGGCCAAGTTTAGCTTGGGAGGGGTCAATTCGCGTTCGATCATTATTCAGGTCCTCGATGATGAAGTAAGTCATCGGCGATCCCTGCCCATGAACGATAGCGGTTGCAACGCTGTCCCGGTCACACAAACCAGGCAAGATGGCGAAAAACCGCTCGTCCCGCCAATGCGCGACAAATCATTTCCGCGCGACTCTGTTCCGTTATACGAACCGATTGGCGAATGGGTTCCTTAACAATCACAACCAGGTTTTCAACATGCCGGTTACAGGCAGCACGTTAAGAACATCCGCAAAATTGACATCCGGGCTGTGTCATATTTTCAATCCTTTTGCAATCAAGTCATGAATCTGACAGCATCACAAAACTTTTTATCGAAACTTCGCGACGTCATAACTCGACCATTTGCTTTTTTTGTATCGGCAACTGTCGAGTCGCGCAAAACTTTAGCCGAATCCAAAACAATTTTTGTTGTTTTTCGGAGCGCTGTTTGCATAACCGTGATATTCGACAACTCAACGGCACTTGCCTGCCAGGCTGTCAAATCAAAACCGGCGAGTTTCAGGTTAATACCCGAAACCTGTTCGGCGTGACTGTAAAAACAAGTTAGAAACGCAAAGGTGCAAGAGTTGCCCTTGAGCGGCAGAACAGATTGCTTTTGAAATCTTTTGAACAATGCTAGCGAAGCCGACGATATCTATGAAAGTTTTCCAGGCGTCTGCAAAGTCAGATTTCCCGGGTATCGAAAGCCCGTCAGCGACAGGGAGTGCCAGCGCGAACGAAAACTGTTTGAGCTGTACTTTTTCAGCCCTTTTGGACAGAATCGGGACGAATCGTATAAATACGAATCGTGTAATTACGACTCGTGTAATTACGACCCGAAACGGTTCGAATGCCGCAATTGAAAGAACAAGCGACACCCCCAGCAATTTGTGCGCTCTTGGCAATGATTCGCCAATCCTGGGAAATCCAGGAGTTAACGAGTCCATTGGCCACAACCCTCACAGGGAGACAATGATGCAGATCCGAGGAACTTCCAACGTTCAAACGACGAACCAGGTCAACTTTAACAGCAAGATCCAGTCGACCGACACGAATGCCCAGGCAACCCGATTTGATACGACCGATCAAATCGAAATTTCCAAAGAGGCACAAATGTTGGCCGGCACAAATGACATTTCGAGTATTCGGTCAGAACGCGTCAACGCGATACGTCAGCAGATCGCGATGGGGCAATATGAGACCGCCGATAAACTCGAAGTCGCAATGGAACGATTGCTTGACGAATTGGCCTGATTTCGATCGGATTTGTGTACGGTGCGGCGAATCAGCCAAAGTCGCCAGTCCGGAGCATCTAACACAACATCACGGTTTGATACTGAAATCCCGATCCGGTCCAGGTCGGGTTTTTTGTTGCGCCTTACCTGACCCATGCTCACAAGCGATTGTTTTGGGCTGGTCTCCCGACCCGTCCCACCCTTCCATAAGCGTTCAGCATAACCATTGCAGGCACGGGGGTTAGTTTGAGGGATTCGTTTCAATCCTCAAACAGGAGACCTTGCGATGAAGCATGGACCAGATGCCGTAAAAGTTCAATTGTGTCACAGGCGGTTTGCACGGCGCAGGAACTCGCACCAAAAAAATGCGAACGTTGCCATCCAGGAAATGATTCCAGGCGGCCAATGTTCGATGACAAGGACAAGAAGTAATCCACGGCACCGGGTGTTATTTCAATGTTTTTCCGGAGAAGCAGCTTCCGCATCGTCCGGGCGAATGGTGAGCAGGATTTTTGCAAGGTCGGACTGCATTCCTGAAAGTATGGGTGTGCCCTGGTTCATTTCAGGGCGCATGATCGAAATTGCCTCGCGAAGTGTCGTTGCAGCTTGAGGAAGTTGGCCCTGGCCGAATTGTGCCAATGCCAGTGCGTGCCGGGCGTCGGCCATTTCAATGCTGGGTAATCCGCCGATTTTGCGCGTTCGCTCCAGTTCGATTCGCGCCTCGCGTTCGGCCGTTTCGAAATCCTTGAGCGCGATGGCCAGGAGTGCGGCTGCAATGTCGAGTGAATTCTCCGCAGAGAGCCCGCCACCGAGTTCACGGGCCTTCCGCAATGTTTCGGCGGCATCGTCGAGGTTTCCCGCGACGACCTGGGCCCGGATCAGCAGTGAGCGCTTGTCCATTGTAAAGCGGTGGTTTGGGCCAAATAATTCCGTTGCGGCGTCAATCGACTGTTGCAGCAATGCTATTGCTTGTCAAAGGAGCCGTTGTTGTTGCTGATCGCTACTACTGCAGCTATTGGATGATCGCCTTGTTGATTCCGCTTGGCGTCGATATTTGTTTTCGAAATCACCAGGGCCGAACGTCTGATTTTCGCCGTGGAACTCGTCTGGGCAAGAACGATCACCTGATTACATGGACTCGTCCAACGTAGATGTCCGGGGAGATGTTTGTATTGATGCCAACGTCGATGATTCTACGCGAAATGAAATCATCCGGTTCAAACATTTGGACTTCATGTTGCGAAAGAATCGTTCGATGCAGGCGTTCAGGTTCGGTGCCAGGCGTGCAAGGCAACTTCAAATGGCTGAAGTGATACCAGGCTTCCTGTTTTTCGGTGACACCCGATTCTTCTCAAGGACGCCACCGATGCCTGCTTCGCTTTGCATTTCCCACTCAATCTTCAAAATTAGTATCTGAAGCGACCTCGGCAATTGTGCAGAAGAATTTGTCCCACCACTCGGCATGCCGTGGCCCAAGTTGCCGCCTAACCTGGGTGATCACAATCTGCTGCTCCGGATCGACGACAAATATGCAACCGGAAAACGATCCATGTCCCAACGTACCGGGGCTGAATAGCAGGTCTTCCGGCTGTCTTGAATTTGGCGGAGCGCCTGGCTTGAGATGCCGGATCCAGTGGATTCCCATCCCGTCGTCCTCCATGTATCCGCGATCGGCCACGCTAATCGGTTGTGGAAGCAGCAGGTCAAAGGTTGCGGGCGAGATAAACTCCAGGTCACCATAACTGCCACGATTGGCGACCCATTGTGCAAGAATACCGAGTTCCATGGCGGTGAATTCCCCATCAGAACTGGCGTTTCCGAGTCGTACATCGCCTAACGCCAGCGGCTCGAAAAGGTGTTCGGAATAGACTCGCGCTGCGCTTTTGCCGGCGAGGATCTCCATCGCTTTGGCTGTCAGCTCATATCCCATTCCGCAGTACGCATATTTTGAGTTCGGCTGATTGACGTCCAGTCCGTTCAGGATCACATTTTCAAGATGGGGATTCTTCATGCCGCCGAATTCGCCATGTCCGCCCAGACCACTTGTGTGGTTGAGACATTGACGAAACGTGGGAACATACACAGCGTTCTGCGGATAATCCACGAAGACTTTCGAAAGCGGATCATCCAGCGAGACCAAACCTTGATCTATGAACTGACTGAACATCAGTCCTGTAACGGTTTTTGTGATCGAGGCAACCCAGCAACGGTAGTCCATGTCGATGGGCTTACCTGTGCCATCCATTCCAAACGCCTGATGAGTCACGATGACACCACGTTTCGCGATCAGTGTCACGAACGGCTCGCCGGTATCGTCGGCCCATGCCTGACAGAGTGCGTCGATCTTCGACTTCGCATCCGCCTGTATGCCTGCTTCTTCGGCTGATCCATCATGAATAACGCTAGCCGGCCACTCGCGCTGTCGTGGTGGCTCAAGCCCTCGAACACTGTCTGCCAGTCCTTGCATTTTTAGTTTTAGCTTCAGGTGAATGTCATCATTCAGAACACTTGCCGATTCCACAAACCGGGCCGATCGCCCCAGAGGTTTTGCTTCGGTGATTCCGGCAACGAGGATCGCTCCCTGTTCGCTGTCGATAATCGAACGGATCAGCATTGTGGAACCCAGCCGCATAAACTCGTCTCGATGCTCGTGCCACTGGACGGGCAAGTTTGGCCCTGGAAACCGGGGAAACTCAACGGAGAAATCCGGAGCGGGCGAAACCGTCAGGTCGGGAGGAATTGCATAAAACGTCATCGAGCGACGAAGTGGCGTACCGTTGGGAGAGGTCCCTTCGATCCAGGCGATCCAGCGACCCGGTTCACCTGGTTCCGCGAACTCTTCAAGCTGGTTGTTGAACCAACGGACTCGAAGATCAACGTCACCACCCAGTTGACGGACTTCGTCGACATCCCGCCAGATGATTCGCGGTGCCTTGCCCGGAGCGAAAATCCAGCCGCCTGATTTTGAGGTCATCAGTTCCTGGGTCTGAAACAGCAGTCTCTTTTCGGCCGGCGTGAGAGCCCCCGGCACAGCCGGTACGACCGGTTTTATCGCGGGGAGTACTTCAGCCTGTGCGCGGACAATCACTGGCGACGAGGCAGCCAGGCAAGCAAAAACCAAAATGCGGCAAATCATTGAACGGCCTGGGCACATACCAGAAACTCCAAAAATTCGAACAGTCCGGCAGAAAATGTATTTATACAAAAATCCGGGCACTTCCGTGCAGTACCTGCGTCGCTCCTGTTGTCGGTCGGGCGGAAAGGGCCGAAAGTGCAAACCTGCGGCATTTTCCGGCCATACGGACCACCGAACCCGGGCCTGGCCTTGCTTTAATGCCTCAACCCCTTGACTCGGCCGCACCTTGCGGATTAATGTATTAGTTCGTTAATACATTGATTCAAGAGGAGGGGCGGGCATGAAGAGCCGGCAATCCGAAAAGAAACCGAACCGCGGCGACTACCAAAAGCTGTGTCAGGCGATTGCTTCGCTGGAAACGACCAGGGAATGCGCCGAGTTTCTCGATGATTTGTGTACGCCCGCCGAGATTGAGGCGATGACCGACCGCTGGCGGGCCGTTGGCTTGCTCAAGGCGGGACGGACTTATCGTGAAATCAACAGCCAGACCGGCATGAGTGTGACGACCGTCGGTCGAGTCGCGCGGTTTATGACGATGGGAAGCGGTGGCTATGAACGAGTCTTTCAACGTCTGAAGGAAAAAAAGAAATGAGATTGCGAATTGCCATCCAGAAATCGGGCCGCTTGTCCGAAGACTCGCTCGAACTCTTAAAAAAATGCGGCATTACGTTTTCGCACAGCAAGGACCGGTTGTTTTGCTACGGCAGAACGCTCCCTCTGGATTTGCTGTTCGTGCGCGACGACGACATCCCGCAACTTCTAAACGACAATGTTTGCCAGTTGGGAATCGTTGGACAGAACACGGTTCGCGAGTTTCAACTTGAATTCCGAAACCAAAGCGCCATTCAGCAACTCCGGCCACTGGATTTTGGTTATTGTCGCTTATCGGTGGCCGTTCCGGACTCATTTGACTACACTGGCCCACAAAGTCTGGAAGGAAAACGGATTGCCACGAGTTACCCGGCCACTTTGACACAGTTCCTGATGGAACACTCGGTCACCGCGACCCAGGTACGACTGACCGGGTCCGTCGAGATTGCGCCGCAACTTGGAACGGCGGACTTTATCGCCGACCTGGTGTCGTCGGGCGCGACGCTCAAAGCCAACCAACTGCGGGAAGTGGAAACCATTCTGAACGTGCAAGCCGCCTTGTATCGCAATTCCAGTTCATTCAATGATGAATGCGAAACGCTCGTCAGTAAACTGCTGAATCGCATCGACGGAGTTCAGCTGGCGGCGGAAAGCAAATACGTGATGTTGCATGCACCGCGCAGTGCCGTGGATCGAATCAAGGCTTTGCTACCTGGTGCCGAATCGCCCACCATTTTGCCGCTGGAAGGACAAGACGATAAAGTCGCCGTGCATGCCGTATGCCGCGAAGGTGTCTTTTGGGATCATATCGAAGAACTTCGCGAGGCTGGCGCGACAGCGGTCCTGGTGCTTCCTATCGAAAAAATGCTTGCCTGAGCCGTACGAATTTCCTTTCTCTTCGAAACAAACATTGACCAGCGACCGAATATGAACGTCCTTGACTGGAAAAAACTGGACAGTACAGCCCAGGGCATTGCCTTGCAACGTGCTCCATCCAACGTCTCGCCAGCAATTGCCGACAAGGTCGCTGCCATTATCGACGCTGTACGATCGCGCGGCGATGTCGCCATTCAGGAATTCACGGTTCAGTTTGAGAACGTCACTCGAAAATCCATTCGCGCCAGCGAAAAGGAACTGGACGAGGCCTGTCAAAAACTCCCGGCCGCAATGCGTTCGGCAATTGATGCCGCTTACGACAACGTGCAGGCATTTCATTTGCGTGGCAGGCCTGCTGACTACTCGATGGAGACGGTGCCCGGCGTGACCTGTTCCGCGCGGTACACCGGTATCGGAAGAGCAGGGATGTACGCACCTGGTGGTGCCACTCCCCTCCCCTCTTCGGTCTTGATGTTGGGCGTGCCTGCCCAAATTGCCGGATGCGGAAAACGGAACTTGTGTACCGCACCCAACAGGAACGGCACAATCGATCCGGCGATCGCCTGGGCAGCGCGAAAGTGTTCGATCACAGAGGTCTTTCTGGCAGGAGGCGCTCAGGCGATTGCGGCGATGGCGTTCGGCACCGAAACGGTTCCGGCGACTGACAAGATTTTTGGTCCGGGCAGTGTCTGGGTCACCGAAGCCAAGCAGCAAGTTGCCCGGATCGGTACCGTGGCAATTGATATGCCGGCCGGTCCGTCGGAAGTGATGATCCTTGCCGACGGGACTGCCAATGCAACATTTGTGGCGGCTGATATGCTGGCCCAACTGGAACATGGCTGCGACTCGCAGGCAATTCTTGTGACAACGGATCGGAATCTTGCACACGCAGTGGTAAAGGAAGTCGAACGATTGCGATTGCAACTCACCCGAAGCAACCAGATTGAACAATCGCTGGCGCATTCGGGGGTAATTTTGGTTTCTACGCTCGATGAAGCCACGGATATTGCCAATCGATACGCGGCCGAACATTTGATCATTCAAACTGCCGACCCTGCGGTACTTTGCGACCGGATCACATCGGCAGGGAGTATTTTCCTGGGCGCGTGGACTCCCGAAGTTCTCGGTGACTATTGCAGTGGAACCAATCACGTGTTGCCGACCAATGGTTTTGCCCGCTGCATGAATGGACTTTCCGTCTCTGACTTCATGAAACGACTTACGATACAGCAAGCCACGCGCCGCGGTCTGGCAGCGCTTGCACCGGTTGCAACCACATTGGCCGCCTGGGAAGGACTGACCGCACATGCTCTTGCCATTACCATTCGCCAGGCAAAGGAAAGCCCCATCGAACCATGAGCATCATTGAAAAACTTTGCCGCAAGGATTTGTGGAGCCTGGCCGGTTATTCAACCGCCGACCCGAAAATCGAAGCGCCATTGCGATTGCATTGCAATGAAAATCCGTGGCCACCGGCCAACTGCATCAATTCAACAATCAACCGCTATCCGGCTCAACAGCCGGATTTGCTTCGACAGCGAATGGCGGAAATCTATAAAGTGCCGGCGGATAATATTCTGATAACGCGCGGGGCCGACGATGGAATTGACGCGATCATCCGCGGGTTTTGCGTCCCCGGGCGGGACGCGATTGTGCAATGCCCACCGGCATTCGTCATGTACGGTTTCTTCGCCCGATTACATCAAGCACCCGTCGTCAACGTTCCACTGTCGAAGGACACGTTTGAAGTTGACTTCGCCGGACTTCAATCAGCCGTCGACGAAAGTGCCAAAGTCGTTTTTCTCTGTTCACCCAATAATCCGACCGGTTCCCTGGTTCCATTGACGGAGACGTTGCGATTCGTGAAACAGGTCCGCAACCAGGCGATCGTGTTCGTTGATGAAGCGTACGTGGAATTCTGCGGGGCGGCGGAATTGGGTCCAGGCGTCAACGAGCACCCAAATCTGATTGTCCTGAGAACTTTGTCCAAGGCGTGGTCACTTGCAGGAGCGCGCATCGGTGCGCTGCTCGCTCATTCGGACGTGATCGATTACCTGCTTCGCGCTGTAATCGTTCCGTATCCGTTGTCTCAGGAAAGCGTTGCCGTGGCGCTATTGGCTCTCGACAGAAAAAACGCGTTTGTCGCAAAACAGCGAATCGACGAAATCGTCGCGCAACGCGAAATCCTGCAACGGGCGCTGGGCACTTTTTCGTTTGTCCGAAAGGTCTATCCAGGCCACGCGAATTTTTTGTTGATTGCCGTCAGCGATGCAGCAGGTTTGCTGAATCATTGCCGAAGTCATGGAATCCTGCTTCGCGACCAGTCCGGCCAGCCAGGTCTGGAAAATCACATTCGAATTTCTGTCGGGACCCGGGAAGAAATGCAGCGGCTGATTACTACTTTACAGCGTTATGAGGCGAAAACATGAGCGCTCGACGTCGAATCCTGTTTATCGATCGGGATGGCACCATCATCCACGAACCGGCTGACGAACAAATCGACTGTTTTGAAAAACTACGGTTTGTTGACAACGTAATTCCGTCACTGATTCGGTTGCGTGACGCCGGATACGAGTTCGTACTGGTAAGCAATCAGGATGGCCTGGGGACCCCGTCCTTTCCCGAAGAGACTTTCAGCGGACCTCACCATTTGATGTTGCAAATTCTGAACTCGCAGGGGATCCATTTTTCGGCCGAACACATCGACCGTTCGTTTCCCGCCGACAATTCGCCCGATCGAAAGCCCGGTATCGGGATGGTGCTGGACTACCTCAAGTCCGGTGAACTGGATTTGGAAAACAGTTTTGTGATTGGTGATCGCCCGTCCGATATTCAGTTAGCGACAAACATGGGAATTGGCGGATTTCAGATCGGAACAGACTTTTTGTCCTGGTTCGAAATTGCCGAACGCCTTATTGACAGGCCGCGAACGGCAAGCATTACGCGAACCACCCATGAAACCGCTATCGAAGTTTACGTCAACCTGGACAACCGGCCAACCGTTTTCTCGGGAAACACCGGGATCGGTTTCTTCGATCACATGCTGGAGCAATTGAGCAAGCACGGCGGGTTTGGCTTGCATGTTCGTTGCACCGGTGACTTGCACGTCGACCCGCACCACACGATCGAAGACGTGGCAATTGCGATCGGCAGCGCGCTCGACAAGGCACTGGGTGATCGCTGCGGGATTGGGCGTTACGGGTTCTTGCTGGCGATGGATGAGTCGCAAGCCAACGTTGCGGTCGATTTGTCCGGACGTCCGGTCTATGTCCAGGAAGGCCGGTTCACAACGGACCGGATCGGTGAATTCCCGACAGAGATGATTTATCATTTCTTCCAGTCATTGTCGCAATCCCTTCGCGCCGCAATTCATGTCGAATTTCGGGGCGAAAACAACCACCACCTGTGCGAAGCCCTATTCAAAGGGGTCGGCCGGGCCCTGCGTCCTGCGCTAATGAGATCCGGATCGGAACTCCCATCGACCAAAGGGCTGTTGTGATGAAAGGGAGCGTGGCGATCATTGATAGCGGTGGAGCGAATATCAATTCAGTCGTATTTGCCTTTCAACGACTGGGCATTGAGCCGGTTTTCACTGGAGACTGGTCGGTCATTTCCGAAGCCAACTTCGTCGTTTTGCCTGGAGTCGGGCGAGCGGTTACGGCCATGAATCGAATTGCTCAACTAGGGCTCGCGGAAAAAATCCCGCAATTGAAACAGCCTGTTTTGGGAATCTGCCTTGGAATGCAATTGTTGTTTGAAGAATCGACAGAAGGAAACGTCGCCTGTTTGGGAATCATCCCGTCCGTGGTTGAATCGATTCCAGGTAACGCCGGTCTGAGCGTTCCGCACATGGGATGGAATCAGAATCACTGGGCGAAAGGTCAATCCGAACAGCGCATTATTTCCGGTATCGAGTCGGGTTTCTATGGCTACTTTGTTCACAGTTTTGCAGCACCCGTTGGACCGTGGACTTTGGCAAGCTGCGATCATGGCGTTTCGTTTTCCTCCATTGTCGCCTGGAAGAACTTTTTCGGAATCCAGTTTCATCCTGAACGATCGGGAAGAGCCGGTCAGCAACTACTCGCCAACTTTCTCGAACTTGATTTGACGAGTGCCGGATCATGACCGCACAGACAATGCTTGCGCGGCGAATCATACCCTGTCTCGATGTGCGCGACGGGCAAGTCGTCAAGGGAATCCGGTTCCAGGAACATCGCATCGTCGGCGACATTCTCGATCTTGCATTGCGATACAGGGACGAAGGGGCCGATGAACTGGTTTTGTATGACATCACGGCCAGTCCGGAGGGTCGCGCCGTGGAAACACAATGGATCGAGCGCATCGCGCGAATTCTGGATATCCCGTTCTGCGTCGCGGGCGGGATCCGATCGGTCGATTCCGCGCGTCGTGTCTTGCACAGTGGTGCCGACAAAATATCCATCAACTCGCCGGCGATAGAGAATCCGGATTTGATCCGGCAATTGGCCGACGAATTTGGCAGTCAATGCGTCGTGATCGGAATCGACAGCCTGGAAACAGCCACCGGATATGAAGTCCGCATGCTGACAGGAAAGCCCGAAAAGGCCCGTGCAGCAAAACGGATGACCGTCGACTGGGTGCGACTGGTACAAGAACTTGGAGCAGGCGAAATCGTGCTCAACTGCATGAACCAGGATGGGATGCGAAACGGATACGATATTGTGCAGTTGGCTGCGGTTCGCAAGCTTTGTCGTGTGCCGTTGATTGCGTCGGGTGGGGCGGGGACCATCGAACATTTTGCCGACGTGTTTTGCAAGGCCGGAGTGGATGGCGCGTTGGCGGCATCGGTATTTCACAGCGGCGCGATCAAAATACCGGAACTCAAAACGGCCCTTGGAAATTCGGGAATACAAGTACGACCATGAGCGATGACAACAAGACACCGGTGTGGCACGAATTCGATTCGAGCCTCGTTAACTGGAACAAAAACAGCAATGAACTCGTGCCTTCGATTGTTCAGGACAGCGATTCCGGTCGTGTCCTGATGCTGGCTTACATGAACGAACAGGCCTTGCGCCAAACGCTGGCCAGCGGATTGGTGACATTCTTCAGCCGGTCACGCAATCAGCTTTGGACCAAGGGTGAAACGTCCGGGAATCAACTGGAACTGCAGGACATCGATGTGGATTGCGACGGAGACACGCTATTGGTCATTGCCCGGCCAACCGGGCCGACCTGTCATCGCGGAACGCCAACCTGTTTTTCAGGAGATGTGGAACCTGCCGGAATATTCTTGTCGGTGTTGCAGGCAACGATTAACGGTCGCGCCGACGGCAATCCCGAATCCAGCTATACCGCGCGATTGCTTGCGGGTGACCTTCATCGCATTGCGCAAAAAGTTGGAGAAGAAGCGGTGGAGACGATCCTGGCAGCGACCAGCCGGGAACCGGACGCCTTAATCGACGAAGCTGCCGATTTAATCTACCACTTGATGGTGTTACTAACCGCCAAAGGGCTCACCTGGGGGCAAGTCGTGCAGCGACTGGCTGAACGACATACACCCTGATGATAGTGATTGGCAAATCGCTACTTCATTTGCAAGTACAAACCGTTTAGCAATCGTTCGATGGCCAAATGATTGGTAAGCGTCTGTGAGATAACGAGTTTTCCGGCGAACTCGGAAACTTGACCATTGCCGCCCGACACTTCCCATGAATCGGTATCGATCGATTGCATGAGCACGTCCTGCAACTTTTCAAGCGTCGCCGATGGGTCAGAGGACGCGGCACTTTCGATCAAGCGGCTGCAATCGTAAATTCTCTTTTCCATCGACTCGTTTGCGAAATCGCCGGAAACAATTTGCAGGACATCGTTGTGGATAGCGATCGTGCAATGATACTTCTCGAGGATCAATTCGAGAGTGGAATGAAGAGGGACATTCGTAAACCGCATCGTGACAGGTGAATCGGGCGTCAACGATGTTCCGTCCAGCGCAGACTCGTGGATGAGGATTGGAATCGTGTATTTCCTGGCGAATTCATCCAGGATGTCGGCGAATCGTTGATCAAAATATTCCACATCGGTGTTCAGTCGCAGCGCGTTGTCAATTTGGACTGCCTGTTCCACCAAAGGCTGGCCGCGAAACATCCCGCCTGAGTTGTTTTCCGTTGCAACACTCGTGCCGCTTTCGCCAGTGATATCGGTGGCACCCGATTGTCCATAACACAACAACACTGGCAAACAAAAGACGGCCAGTACGAGATGACTTGTCAACCATCTTCCTCGTCTCATGATTCTCTCCCAACAAAAAATGTAAGGTCTAACCTGTTCCGCCTGTCATCATCCAGCCTGCACCGGGAGGTGTCAAGAAGATTCCCTAACGGTTCCAGGATAACAAATTCCTCCCGGATTTTGGCTACAATCAAAGCCTGTTTCGACAGGAATATTACACCTAATACCGTGCGAATCGAATCAATGAACGTCCATAAAAGTCTAAACGCATCTGCCATGCTCCGTACTCGCACATCGTGGAACGCGCTCGCGTCAATTCTCTGCTGTGTGATTTGCGTCAGCGGAACTTCTGTCATCCTGGCACAACAGGATTCTGTCCAAACCAAATACGGCGAAACACTGACTGCGCGAGGAGTCGTTTTTCACGACAGCAATCGGGACGGTCGGCTTGGCGACGACGAAGTGCGCTTGCCCGGAATTCGCATTTGCAACGGGCGGGACATTGTCGTTACTGATTCGACTGGCAAATACGAAATCGGGATGGACGACGATGACATTCTGTTCGTAATCAAGCCACATGGGTATCGAACTCGCCTCGACAAAAACAACTTGCCCTTGTTTTACTATACGCATAAACCGGCCGGCTCACCCAAGCTCCGTTTTCCTGGTGTCGAGCCAACCGGACCGTTGCCCAATGCGATTGACTTTCCACTTTATGCGCAAGTCGAACCGGAAAAATTCCGGGCAATTCTGTTCGGCGATCCGCAGTCGCGCAACGCAACCGAATTGAGCTATATGAACCGGACAACGATTCCAGAATTGATCGGCAGCAAGGCCGCTTTCGGAGTCACACTGGGTGACATCCTGTTCGATGATTTAAGTTTTTTCGATTCACAAAACCAGTCGGTCGGATTGATTGGCATTCCCTGGTACAACGTGATCGGAAACCACGATATCAACACGGACACACGGGAGCGCCGTTTCAGCAACGAGACGTTCGAGCGCTTTTACGGACCGGGCTGGTACTCGTACGACTACGGACAAGTGCATTTTGTGGTGCTGGACAACATCAACTGGTTCTGGCCGGATGGCGAGACGAGCGGGACCTATAACGGTACGTTTGGAGAAGAACAATTGCAGTTCCTTGTCAACGATCTGGCTGGAATACCCCATGACCAGTTGGTCGTACTGTTCATGCATATTCCCTTGCCGGAATGCACGGACGCCAGCGCAATCTATCGCTTGATTGAAAACCGGCCACTTGGGTTTTCCGTTTCGGCTCACAAACATGCTCATAGCCACGTTTTCCTCGGTGCCGAACAAGGCTGGCTCGGTAAGGAACCCCATCATCACATGGTCAATGTTACCGTGTGTGGGAGCTGGTGGTCGGGGCAAAAAGGAGCGGACGGAATCCCGCACTCCACCATGACCGACGGCGGGCCGCACGGTTACACAACGGTGACGTTTGATGGTGGTCGCTACGTAATTGATTTCAAGGCGGCCGGGTTGCCGGCCGAGTACCAGATGAACGTGCAAGTAACTGACGTTATTCCGGAATCAAAGTGCGCCGCAACGGCTGTGCATGTCAACGTCTTCAACGGTTCCGAACGAACAACGGTTCAAATGCGGGTCGACGGTTCGGATGAATGGCAAATGCTTGAAAAAATCCTTGCCGAAGACCCGCACTACACAGCTTTGTTCGAGCAGGAAAAGCTGGTCACACCCGTCATCGAGCCGGCATTGGCAAAACCCGGGATTTGCCAGCATTTATGGAGCGGGACGCTTGGCCAATTGGCCGTCGGCCAGCACCTGATCGAGATTCGCGCAACCGACATGCACGGCCGAGTATTTGAAAGTCAGCGCATTGTGTGCGTGCAGGCTGATTGATGGATTGGTGGCTTGTCACAGCCAGGCATTGAGTTGAGTTAGTTGGAGCGCGGGCGTCCCCGCCCGCTCCATCGCAAAATGCGGGCGGGACGCCCGCGCTCCAAAAGCGACAAACCAGGCTTGACCGGCACTAAATCGTCGAGAAGTAGTTGTTCACGGCGATTTCCAGGTTTTCCCGATTGACAACACGCGGGTGTGCATGAAAGTCGCAGAACTGCCGGATTTGTGAAAGTAGATCATCGACGTGGCAGAAACGCATGAAGCGGTTCGCCTTGCGATAATGGTTTTCGATCAGATAGTCGATCCAATGAGGATCGGCTTCCAGGCCATGAGCCGGACTGCGTCGCGCCCAGAGTTCCCGAAACTGCGATTCGGTAGGATCAAAGACCTGGACCTTGTACGGAATCCGGCGCAGAAAGGCCTCGTCGCATAATTCCGAAGGCTTGAGATTGGTGGAAAAAACAACGAGCTGTTCGAAAGGAATCTTGAGCTGCCGCCCACTTGGCATGTTGATATAGTCATACCGGCATTCCAGCGGAACGATCCACCGGTTGAGCAAGTCAAGGGTGCTGATTCTCTGACGACCAAAGTCATCAACAACCAGAACGCCGCAATTGCTTTTCATGTGAATCGGTGCTTCGATGATCCCGGTGACCGGATTCAGATTGGTTTCAAGGTGTTTGAGATTCAATTCACCACCAACAATTACGACCGGACGCTTGATTCGCACCCAGCGTTCGTCCGTTTCATTCCTCTTCAAAATCGAGTTGCCGGGTGGCAGTGGATCCTCTTCGTGCAAGGAAGGGTCGAACAAACGAACGATTTCTCCGCCAACGGCAAGTGTTCGTGGAATCCAGATCGATTCGTCAACAGCCCGGATCAATCTTCGGGCGATACTGGTTTTTCCATTGCCGGATGGGCCAAACAAAAACAGCCCGTTGCCTGTTTTGATCGCCTGACCGACTTGCGAAATAATCGCCTTGTTAACGATCAGATCGTCCAGTGCTGCGGCAACTTGTTTGAACGTTGGATTCAAATTGGAAATTGATTGACGCTTGATTGAATCAATGTACTCTTCGACTCCAACCGGTGCCGCGCCGAAATAGGTGCAATGCGACGAATGAATTCGGGCTTGCTCAACTCCCTTGGGAGTCAGTTCGTACTGATAGTCTCCGCCCAGCGACGCGCCCCGATAGACAATCAACAACTGATTTCGCAAGGAGTAAAGCAGCTTTTCGACAATCGGAAACGGGAGTTTCAACTGCGCCGAAATATCTCGCCCGCTATTGTGCCCGCGAAAGTACAAAAACTTCAACACGAGCCCGCAAGCGACGCTTTCATCAAGCATCGTTTGCTCCAGCGTGTCCGGTTGTCGAGGAATGAAGCGATCAACACGCGGCTCAGCGGCTTGAGTTGTGACAGGTGTAACCGGGAAACTTGCCGCCTTGTCCGGTGTTTGAAAGCTCCCGCCGAAAGTGTCACTTTGATTTGCCATGTGGTTTTTTGCTGTTCGAGGTGGGGTGGCGGCGTTCGATCGCGCACCACAAGTGCCGTTTGCCATGAATTGATTGTCTGCTTATCGGAACGAAGAGAGGCAATTCTGGATGGGGAAATTCCCGGTACCGTTTTGCCCAGTTACCAAAACAAACCGACTATTCGATACAAGTGGAGATTGAACTCAAATCAAATCAGAACCAATTCGTAAGCTAAATTCGAATTGGGATTGGCGCGCCCCTTCGACAAGCGGCGATCCGCAGTCCGCTTGTCCGGATGTCCTGATTCACAGGATTTTTCCGGGCTGAAAACCCTTATCACACCTACAAACCATGATTCATGTTCGCAAACTGACCAAGTCGTGGCCTGATTTGGAACACGGAGAAATCGTTGCCGTCGATTCGATAAGTTTCGACGCGCTGCCCGGGGAGGTTTTTGGGCTGCTCGGACCCAACGGTGCGGGCAAAACTACCGTGCTGCGCATGCTCGCAACCGTCTTAAAGCCTACATCCGGCAAGGTAACCATAAACGGATTCGATCTTGCCGAACAAGCCGAACAGGTGCGACGTCAAATAGGATTCGTCTCGACCAACACTGCGATCTACGATCGGATGAGTGGCTGGGAGTTTGTGGAGTTCTTTGGCCAGATCAACGGATTGCCGCTGAACTTGCTGCACGAGCGGATGGAAGCGTTGTTTGACAGGTTTCAGATGAACTCATTCCGCAATGTTCCCGGCTACCGGATGTCGACCGGCATGAAACAAAAAGTCTCCATTGCCCGGGCCATGATTCACGATCCGCCGATCCTGGTTTTCGACGAGGCAACATCGGGTCTGGATATTCTTGCCTCCCGGGAAGTTCTGGATACCGTCGTACAGTTGCGCGATCAGGGAAAGTGCATTGTTTACTCGTCGCACATCATGTCCGAGGTCAAACGCATTTGCGATCGTTTGGCGATAATGCACCGCGGCATCGTCCTTGCACACGGCACATTGACCGAACTTGCCAAAAAATACGGCGACATGGAACTGGAAGAACTCTTTTACGGCTTGTTGTCGGACCGGGTAAAGGCCAACAAATGAACCTGAGAAATACCCGCCTGGTCTTTCGCCGCGAGATCTGCGATCAGTGGCGCGACCGACGAACGCTGTTTACCATCGTTGTCATGCCGCTGGTGTTGTATCCGTTAATGGGTATGGCGATGCTGCAAACCGCGCAATTCCTCCGTCACGACCCGCCACGCGTTTTGTGGATCAACGATAACTCCGATGCGGCGGCATTGGCCGTTATCCGAGACGTATCGACCGGGCAATCCGATTCCCCGAACGAATTTATCATTGTGCCTGCAGATCAAGCGGATCCCGCCATCACGGAACGCTTTAGAAACGTCGCTGATATCGATGACCATGAACATGATAAACGCGAACTGGAGCAAACGATGAAGGCGAGCGGGTTCGACCTGATCATTCGGACTTTGCCGGCTTTTCATCCCGTTATTGCCGCTAACAACGAACCAGCACAAACGCCCAACATTGAAAACACTTTCGCATTGCCTTTGAACATCCAGTTGTTCGCCAATTCGGCAAGCGACCAGTCGGCCATGGCTGCGACAAAAATGACTCGCGCCATCGATCGCTGGAAAGGGGCAACGCTTCGTCAACGACTGACAGAGCTCAACGTCAATCCGGAGTCACTGGTATCGATCAAACTCCAGACGACCGATGTTGCTGCGACCAGCACGCGCAAAGCCGCAATGTGGGCCAAGATCCTCCCCTTCATCGTTCTCGTTTGGGCGCTAACCGGTGCGTTCTATCCCGCTATCGACTTGTGTGCCGGTGAAAAGGAACGTGGCACACTCGAAACACTTCTGTGCAGTCCGGCACGACGTTCGGAAATCGTTACAGGAAAATTGTTGACGGTCATCACCTTTAGCATGGCAACCGCCGTCCTCAATTTGCTTAGCATGACGGCAACCGGTCTTTTCGTTATGGGACGATTGACTTCGGCTGCGGGGGGGTTGCCATTCGATGTCGGCGTGCCTCCATTGACGGCGATCCCGTGGTTGATCGTGGGACTAGTGCCGATCTCGG
The DNA here is from genome assembly GCA_031414755.1 of Pirellulaceae bacterium. GTDB lineage: Bacteria > Planctomycetota > Planctomycetia > Pirellulales > Pirellulaceae > CAJQPP01. The sequence goes on from JANNWJ010000058.1 coordinate 65,961, forward strand.
CACTTTTCAGTTGTTTGGCATTAGCCCTGGCGTCGTTTGCCAGAAGCTCTCGCGAAGGTCAGTACTATCTGATTCCCCTGCTGATGTCGTTGTTGCCCTTGATGATGCTGTCGATGCTCCCATCGGCACAACTGGACCTTGGAACAAGTCTGATTCCTGTCACTGGAATGCTGCTACTTTTGCGCAATTTAATGCTGGGTGAGTATGGCGTGTCCATTCAATATGCCGGACCGGTTCTCGCCATCACTCTCGTATGCTGCTGGCTGTCGGCGCGTTGGGCCGTTTACCAATTCAATAACGAGTCCGTTCTGTTCCGATCAGGAGAACAATTTGGTATTGCCGTTTGGCTCAGACACCTGGTCCGCGATCGCGGTCTCTTGCCGACCGTTGGCGAAGCGGCGCTTTGCGGCGTGTTAATTCTGGTGATAAAGTTCTTTGTCGGATTGTCGGCGGAGATGGCGGTCACGTTTGGCGGCTTTGCAAAACAAGTTATTATCTCGCAAGTGGCAACAATTGCCTTGCCGGCGATCCTGATGGCCCTGTTCCTGACGCGCGGGCCGATGGAATCATTGAAACTGTCGTGGCCCCGATTCTCGTTTGTCCCTGCCTGTATTCTGATGGCGATCTTGTTGAATCCGGGATTCATGTTGATTGGTCAGGTCGTCATGTATCTCTATCCGGCATCGGCGGGACTGGAGTCCGTTCAAACGATCGTATCTCAAATTCTCACCGATGCACCTGGACCGCTGGCGATCATTGCTGTAATCGCTATCGTACCTGCCATCTGTGAAGAAGTTGCCTTTCGTGGTTTTATCCTTTCGGGTTTCCAGTCGATTCGTGGTCGCTGGACGGCGATCCTTGCAAGTGCCTTGTTGTTCGGCATCGCTCACGGCATCCTTCAGCAATCGATCATGGCGGCGCTGGTCGGTATCGTATTGGGAATCATCTCGGTACAAACGCGAAGCCTGCTCCCCTGCATCGCCTATCATGCAACGCACAATGCGTTGCCAGTGCTCTTGTCAATGTTTCCGAACCAGGCGGTTGACGGGTCGTGGCTATCGTTGTTTTTGCACAGCGACCCGACAGGAAACGTCGGTTACACAATGTTCGCCTCACTTGTGATGCCGGTTGCCGGCTTGGTCTTGCTCGTGTGGCTTTGGCGTTTCGCCGAAACCAAACAAGGTGAAAACGAGCCTGTCATGTTCGGGAATGCGGTCACCGCCTGACAGGCCTGGCCGGTTTTGATAAGTTGCGGCAATGGAACGGAATACAACGACGTATGGCGCGCGGTGGATCATTCCCATTTCGCGTGCACCTTTGGAAAATGCCGCAATCGTCGTCGCCAACGGCACGATTCAGAAGATTGTTCCGGGCGGGCGGGCGTCGGCAGTGTCCGACCTGGGAGAAGTCGCCATGCTGCCGCGGCTCATTAACGCACATACGCATCTGGAGTTCAGTTCGATTGCCAGGCCCATTGGCGTTCCGGGAATTCCCATCACAGACTGGATTCCGCAAGTGATCTCGGAACGGCAAAAAACTTTGGCGAGTTTCAGTCAGTCCGGCACACGGCACACTGTCAATCAATCGATCTTGCGCGGTATCACGGAGTGTGTCGAAACGGGCACCGTAGCCATTGGTGAAATAGCGACGTCTCCATGGTTCAATGAAACGAGTTGGGACGAGCGGTGCCAAGTCGTCGGTTTTATCGAGCGACTGGGGCACGACCCGACGCAGATATCAGAACGAGTTTCCGAGGCGGAGCGTTGGCTGGACGACGCACACAATGCATCGACTCCAAAAATCCTTTTCACGCCTGGCCTCAGCCCACACGCGCCTTATTCGATGCACGACGATCTGTTCGAACAACTCATCGAGCTGTCGATCAAGCGGAACCTGCCCGTTGCGATTCACCTGGCCGAAAGCGAGCAAGAGCTTCGGTGGCTAAAAAGTGGCGACGGTCCATTTGCCGAAATGCTGGAATCTCTGGGCATTGCGTTTCAACGACCGGAAAACAAACGCCCACTGGATTATCTGCGCCCGTTGAGCAAAACGACTTCCTCGTTGATTGTCCATGGAAACTACCTGGTCGACGACGAACTGGATTTCATTTCAAGCCATACAGGCCGAATGCATCTCGTTTATTGCCCGCGCACTCACGAGTTCTTTGGCCACAAGCCCTGGCCGATGAACGCAGCATTGAAACGGGGAATCAACATTGCGATTGGCACCGATTCCCGAGCCTCGAACCCCGATCTCGATTTATGGCAGGAGCTCAAGACCGCACTGCGCCGGCATCCCGATGTTTCGCCGGCAAGGATACTTCACATGGGAACTCTGGGAGGGGCCCGGGCCCTCGGCCTCGATCGACAACTCGGCTCGCTGGACCCGGGCAAGCGCGCCGTCTGGAAATCGGTAGAAGTTCCCAATTGCAACCAGAACAACGTCGAGCGGCTGGTTTTGGAAAACGGCTGATTGATCCATTGCAGTTCTGTGTCGGCCCTGCCGGGCCTTTACGATTTTGCGATTCGCGTTCCGGGCCCTAACGGACCTGGTTGGGGTTGTGCCGACCCGCCGGGTCTGGATGAGCGGGTCTGGACGCGAGACGCGACGAATGTTTTTTCATTCCGAATCCATTCGGTGCAGGTCGCACAATTCGCGCTAACGACGTGGGCCGGTCGTAGCAGAGTTCGGAGTTTTCGCTCCGGAGCTGCGAAGTTCGGCCTGGACTTCGGCGGTCGCTTCAACGGGAGTAGGAACTGAGCCACCAGGGCTCGACTCTGAATAGTACTGATACAGGAAACTGGGCCAGTAGCCGCTGAGGATACGCCGGCATTTGTCGACATTGCCGTTGCTGGTCAGTTGAAAACCGGCGACCTGCAACTGCTGTGTTATGGCATTGCTGTCTTGCTTGTCAAACCAGCGATCGAACACGCGGACGTTGTCAATCTCCACATGCCCGGCACCCATCAAGTCGAATCCGATCCGCATGGGCTGACGGCTTGAAAGGGGAAGATCATCAAAATGAACGGCGAACTCTTTCCATTCCCGTCCAATTTGCTGCGCTTCTTGTTCGCCAAGTCCTACGTTTCCAAACCGATAATACAATTGTTCACCGTCATTTCCCTGAACCGAAATTCGCAGCGGCGGCTGGTTATCAGGATTTGCCGTTCGCAACTGGACGGTGATTGAAAGCCTGCCAGTCACCGTTGGCATAAATTCGTTACTTCGTATCCAGACCGACGTGCCTTCGCTGGTCATGACCAGTGATGCCTTGCCGGCAAGTGGCGATTCCGTTTGCAATCCAATTGACCGATTGTTTGTCAAATCGTAAAACCAGCCGAAACCGGATGGAGCAGCAGCGCCTGCCGGTTCGAAACCGGCGTTTTCCAGGACTTCGACGGGGGGTGCGCGTTCGGCCAGACTGATTCGCGATGTGAGCAAATCGAGTCGCTCTTGCAGACTGGCCGTCGTCTTCGGATCGATGTGCGTCTGATACCCGGCGATGCTGGAGACTGGTTCGGTGGTGCCCGCCTGAAAATCAAAGGGCTCCAGTTTCAAACTCAATCGCACTCGAGAGTCACCTTCGGTTTCCAATGTCCATTGTGTTCCGGCAAGCGATTCAACAACAGTTTTGTTGGAGTCGAAAACCAGGTCGACCGTGATGGGCCATGGAGTAGGATTTGCGGCGTAAAACCAGTTCTTTCCGTTGAAGTGCGCTTGCCGAACGATGACGGGACTTTGACTAGCCAAAGCAATGCTGGTGAACGGGACGGCAGGCAGCCTCGTGAACTGTTCGATCCAGCCGCTGGTGGATTGTTCCTGGCCAAACCCAATCACCCATCCCCCGTCGACCATGACGGTTGGGTCGCCGGCCAGCAAACTTTCGACGAGCGGTTGCCGCGACCATTGTTCCGCAGCAACAAGCGGTTGCAGGCGCATGATTGGATGGGAGTCGGGTTGCCCGAACGGTCGCGATTGTTGCAGCTTTTCAAAATGGGCCCATGAACTACGACGAGAAAAAAGCACACCTTGCCCAAACAGGACTTCCGGGCTGTTTACATCGCCTGGAGTATTGAGCTGATATTGCAATCGCGATTCGGCGAGGGATTTTTCCGGAGCAATTTCATACGGTCGCAGGAACATGATTTTCGTGTTGGCGGCGATAGCCTCCATCGGCAGGCCAATTCGTGCAGCAGCCAAACGAACGTCACCGTTTCGTCGCAAGGAAGGGGCCAGGACTGAAAAGGCATCCTGGGTTTCGAACAAATCGGTCGCCAACAGATACAGTTTGTGCTTGTGCTGTTCGCCTGCAACCACTTGTTGCACCTGTTCCAGCCAGCTCCCAATTTGCGTTTGTCGCCAGGCCAACCAGTCGTTTCGACCATCGCCGTTTAGCACCTGGCTGATAAATTCGTTTGCAGCGTCCTGCTCGATTGGACCCTTGCCTGTGTCCTGTGCAAATCGTTGTACCGTTTCGGAATCGACTCCCCAGGCCTGACCGGGAATCACGGGAAGTGAGTTGCGCGAAAGCAACAGCCCCATGCCGCCCCATGCCCGGTGCCATTGGTATCGATCATTGAATTCGCGAACAATTTCCAGTGCCGTCGATTGTACGACCGGATCCATCGGATTGTAGTACGACATTTCGCCCGCGCCGCGCTGCCAGGTTTCCAGACGAGTTTCACCTGACAGATTTTCAAGGACAATCGATCGGTTGTTGACTTGACCTGTGTTTCGCAATTGTTCCAGTTCGGGAATGGGTGCGTTAAGATTCAGGACGGGAACCAGTTGCAGTCCTTCCCGGGCAAAGACTCTCAGCAACATCTCGACCACGTCCTTGCGCATTGGATCGACGGGACTGGATGCGAGCATCCCGTTTTCAAATCTCGGCGTTGGTTGAATTCGTTCGCCTGGATAAAGGCTGCTTCCATCTCCGGCAACGACCAGCATGGCTCCCGTGTAACCACTTGCCTTGAGGTATTCCGTCCAGCGATTGGCACCGGCCAGCCATGATTGCCAGTCGTCCGTAGCGTAACCGGTCTGCGGATCAATGTGTTTGTTAACGGCAAAGTTATCAACAAACAGGGGCTGTTCATAAAAAGTCAAAAACTGCCTGGCGTCTGCGGGGGATTCAACCAGGTGATCGATGGGTGCCAAATGATTCGGACCGGACAGGATACGGATCTTGCCAATTACGGCTGTTTGCGTTGCGTGACGATTGGCAAAGAGCAAATAAGGCGATTTGTGTCGCGGCCAAAAAAAGAACTGGTGTCGCCGGATTACTGGTTCCCCTGACACCGTGTTCTCGGGTACCGATACGCCTGAATCTGCATCGTACGGTTGCGTTCGTCCGGAATCGTCAGGCTGCAAGATGCTGATCCCCAGCGCCATGGGGCCCTGGTCTATGTACTCGACTTCGACAATATGTGGCTTGCCGATTTCGCTGATCTTTAATGGCAATGCCTGCCATCCTCCGGGAGCAAGCTCCGTCAATGACTTGCCATCACGTTCCACAGTGCTCACTCCCGATCCGCCTGGAATGTTTCCGGATGCGAATCGTACCCGGGGCAAACCGGACAATTTTGGAATCCACGGATTGGATAAAGCGCCAACAGTCTGCACTTCACGCCACAACCTGATGTCGTTGGCCACATCATCGAGCGGACGCGGCGATGCGTTAACCGTGACCACCTGGATTGTCCGCGCAAGTCTGGTTCGCGACAGACCGAGTCTTGTCGGCAACGAAGCATCATTGAGTTCCAGGTGCACGTCCCACGCACCTTCTTCCGACGGCAAGATAACCGAAACATTAAATGGTTCCGTCAAACCCGATTCCGTTGTGGGAATTGTGAATTCATTGGTCGAAACCGTCTCGTTTTTTCGAGCGGGAGTAATTCGGACTCTCAACGCTTTTTGACTTGATGCTTGCGTTTGACCAACCTTTGGCAACAACTGAAATTGAAACGCTTCACCCGGCGTGAAGACCAGATGCGACCGTTCAATTCGAACGGGAAATTTGTTGCTGTTGGCCAATCGTAAATCGATTACGTTTCCCGTGCTGTCCAGCGGAAAGCGAACGCTGTCGCCATCTGCAGCAATCAGTTGTGACACGGAAAGCGACTCCTTGATCACTCGATCAGGCGAATCTGCTCCGTGAAGATTTATCTCGAGGGACCCACTTGCGCTGCCGGACAGCTCCAGGTCGACGCCCCCAAATTCTGCGGGGCGAATCGCGTGCAGATTCAGATGCTGGCCGTCAATGAAAAGTCCCGCACCGGAGTCAATCTCCATCCCCAGAATTGCGACGATTCGCATCGTTCCTTCGGTGCAATTGATTGTCCCTTGCCAGTTTTGCGATTCGCCCCCTCCCCAGACTACTCGAACGACAAGTGGTGCTTCGTTCCCCGAAGTTGCTTGTTGTGCATAGACAAAATTTGTCGCCAACATGAACCAGCCGAAGATCATCAAGCCGACCAATCCTGGCGACCAATCGGCGCAACGCGAACCCAACATGCTTGCGCAATGGCGAAGCATCGACAACCGGGTGTCGTCGTTCAGATTAATACGCGATCCAGCCAACGGACTTCCTTGTCCGACAAACGACCTGAGTGGACTTTTGCCAACTTGTTTGCGGCCAATCAATGGAGCGAAAAAGACCGCGGATACTAGCAAGGCAATTTGCGCGAGCCTAGCCTAAACCAGGTCATCGGTGCTGGCATTTCCGTGCCAGCAAGCCTGTCTCGAAGGGGCCTCAAACGTCACACTGGGTTCAGTTGCCAAGAAATCTCGACCAACGGTCCCTGGTGTCTTTTCGCGATCGTTTGTTATTCGAAGTGTCTTCGCCACGCATCCGCGAAACCTCGTCTTCAAATTCGGAACGAAGCCGATCAAGCTCGCGTTTTTCGCGACCGATTCGGGCTCGTTCAATCGAGATTTCAATTTCCGATTCCCGTAAACGATCTTCGAGCCGTGCCCTTAGCCAGCGAATTCGATCGGACGGCTCGCAGTTCTCGAGCAGACCCATTTCGTGTTCGATACGGGCTTCCAGTGAAAGACCCCTGGGACATACCGTTGCCGCTACCGGCTCGACAACAGGATCGAGAGACGGTTGCTTGTGGGCGGGTGCGGGCAACACAATGACGAGCGCGGATTCCATTGAAGCCGGTTTCGCTTGCGCATCGCTCGAATGCCCCGTCATGAAAAGTGCTTTTTGGTTTTCCCACGACATGGGCAGGTCGTCGACAGAATTCCGTACAGGCACCTTGTGCTCGGCAGTTTTTAGCTCGGCAGTTTTGGCAGGAAGAGGCAGAGAAGTCGTGCCGGATGCCAGGGACTGAATGACTCGCTGGGACTGTTCCAGTTGATCGGCCATCCGCGCGATGAGTTCTTCTGATTTTGACTGTTGTTGCTGCCACTGTTGCTGGCGGGTCAACAAGTCTGTAATCATTGCCACGACATCATCGGGAAATTCCGTGGTGGTCGCTTGCGGCACGTTGCTCGAGTCACTTTTTTGATTCGATTGGGTGGCCACGGCATGGACTTCGAAAAGGTGAGATGCTTAGAAGAGTCCGACTCTGAAAGCTAAGTCACGGAATTGTCCTGGTCAAACGTTCTGCACTGGCAATCTCGCTCCTGAATTGATACCTCCAGCACAACCGGCAACCCCGGAACGACAAGTCCAACCCGCCGTCGGCAATGGATCGATCATCCACAGCATCGTCCGAAACCCCATATTTCCCGCTCGTCAAGCGGGAGTTGGTCCCCGTCACCAGGTGCGATAAAATCACAGGCACGTTCCTGACCGGGCTATTCGAGACCCTCGCACCACTCAATGGAAAGCTCATGTCGAAAAAGCGACCCTTTGTTCACCTGCATTGCCACAGTCACTACAGTTTGCTTGATGGTGCCAGTTCCATTCCTCGCCTGGTTGAGCGGACTGCGGAACACGGCATGAATGCGCTGGCACTGACGGATCACGGCAATCTGCACGGAGCGCTGGAGTTTTATCAAAAGGCAAAAAAGCACGGGATCAATCCGATCATCGGATACGAAGCGTACGTCGCCCCCGGCAGTCGACTTGAAAAAGGAAATGGACCGGGTGAAAAAAGTTTTCATTTGACCCTTCTATGTCAAAACGCAACGGGTTTCAAAAACCTGGTCAAAATGGCTTCGTCAGCATCCCTCGAAGGATTTTACTTTAAACCCCGTATCGACCTCGAATTGCTGGAAGCGCACAGCGAAGGGATCATTTGCCTGAGCGGATGTGTCTCCAGCCAGTTCAGTCAGGCCATCCTGAAAAATCAGGGGCGCGGCGCTGAAGAGATCCTGCGATACGCTGGAGAAGTCGCACGATGGTTTCATCGCGTGTTCGGTGATCGCTACTTTATCGAAATCATGAACAACGGAGTCGGAATTCAACAAGTCTGCCTCGATGCCTCGGTCGAACTTGCGAAACAGCTCGGCATGCCGCTGGTGGCCACCAGCGACTGTCATTATGTCGATCCCGATGACGCCGAATCGCAAGACGTAATGCTGTGTATAAATACCGGCCGGTTTCGTACCGATGTCAATCGGATGAAAATGGACGGCAACCAGTATTTCTTGCGTACGCCCGATCAAATGTACGCAAAATTCCCGGGGCTGGAAGATGCGGTGGCTCGCAGTCAGGAAATTGCCGACAGCGTTGACATCCAGCTCGATCTTGGCGTTCGACACTTTCCCGTTTATCACTTGCCCGATGAGCGCAGCCCATCGCAACTGCTGCGTGAAACTTGCGTAACCGGATTGCGCCAGCAATACGCCGGGAACGAAGCGATGATGCCCGGTGGCGAATTTTCCGAGGAAGTCCAACGGCGTCTGGATCGAGAACTGGCTGTTATCGAGAAACTCGGCTTTGATCATTACTTTCTGATTGTCTGGGACTTTGTACGCGAAGCCCGTGATCGAAATATTCCAGCCACTGCCCGGGGAAGCGGCGTCGGCGCTCTGGTCTGTTATGCGCTTAACCTCAGTCACGTCTGCCCAATCAAATACGACTTGCTGTTCGAGCGATTCCTGGACGAAAGCCGGCTGGAGGCCCCCGATATCGATATCGACTTTTGTAAGGACCGGCGTGGCGAAATGATCGACTACGTCAAGGAAAAATACGGCGCCGATATGGTCGCCCAAATTGGCACCTTCGGCACGATGGCAGCCAAAGCGGCCATCAAGGATGTCGGTCGGGTCCTGGGTATGCCATTGGCCCGGGTCAACCAGATCACCAGCCTCGTTCCTGATCGGCTAAAAGTCAAAATCAAGGACGTGTTGGCCGAAAGTGATGAACTGCGAACGGCGTGCAAGAACGATCCAGAAGTCCGCGAGTTAATCGATTTTGCACTCAAGCTCGAAGGACTGGCTCGCAATATCGGAACCCACGCTGCTGCCGTCGTGATCGGTGACCGACCCCTTACAGAATACCTGCCGCTGGGGCGCGTTTCCGGCAAGGATGATGTCATCACCCAATGGGCGATGGAAGACGTCGAAGCGGCCGGACTGCTCAAAATGGACTTTCTGGGACTGCGCAACCTGACCGTACTCAGCGCCGCGCTCGATATCATCGAACAAACACGCGGCGAAAAAATTGACTTGCAAAAAATCCCCCTCGACGACAAGGAGACCTTTGCCACATTGCTACGAGGTGAAACAAGGGGGGTGTTCCAGCTTGAAAGCGGTGGCATCCGCGATTTGTTACAAAAAATGAAGCCCGATCATTTCCGGGATATTATCGCGACCATCGCATTGTACCGGCCAGGACCGCTCGAGGGGGGCATGGTCCAGCAGTACATCGACGTGAAACACGGTCATAAACCAGCAGAGTACAAGCACAAGGTACTCGAAGACATTCTGAGTGAGACGCACGGCGTTATGGTTTACCAGGAACAGGTGATGCGGATCCTCAATCGCCTGGGCAATATTCCACTGGCCGAAGCGTATACGTGCATCAAGGCGATCGGAAAGAAAAAAGAAGCTACGATTTCCGCCAACTACCAGCAGTTTATTGAGGGGGCCGTCGAAAACGGCCTTGCCAAAAAAACGGCGGGAGAATTTTGGGAAATGATTCTGAAATTTGCCGGGTACGGATTCAACAAATCGCACAGCACCGCCTATGCGCTCATCGCATGGCAAACGGCGTGGCTGAAAACCCACTACCCCTGCGAATACATGGCGGCCTTGTTGACAGGCGATATTCCCCACCGCAATTTCACCCGCAAGGACTCGCTGGTCGAACATATGGAAGACTGCCAGCGCATGGCAATCGAAGTCAAGGTCCCAACCGTCAATGCTTCCGGTGTAAAGTTCGTTGTCGCCGAAGGAGCGATCGTTTTTGCCATGTCCGCTATCAAGGGATGTGGAGGATCGGCGGCCGAAGCCATCGTCAATAGTCGCCAGAAAGCCGGGCCTTTCCGCGATATCTTTGACTTTTGTGAACGGGTGGAAAGCTCCAGTTGCAACCGCGCTGCCATCGAAGCGCTAATCAAGGCCGGTGCCATGGATTGTTTTGGTGCACGGCGCAGCCAGTTGGCAGCGGCGCTTGACCGGGCGATGCAATCCGGTACAGCGGCGGCGGCAGATCGGCGCAGTGGACAAAAAAGCCTGTTCGGAGACGACGATGACGAGCCGTCAAGCGACGAATCGACAGCCGCGCTCCCCGACCTTCCCGAAATGGATCGCCGGGAATTGTTGAACGCCGAAAAGGAAGTTCTCGGGTTCTATCTGACCAGCCACCCGCTGCAGGAGCACGACAGGCAACTCGCCGGTTTCCGAACTCATCAAACGAATCAGTTAACCGATTGCAAGGAACGTGAGGCAGTCGCCGTTGGCGGAATGGTCTCCTCGATAAAATACTCGCATGTCAAACGGGTCCGCGATCCAGGCTCGCCGACCCGATACGTAATGTTCGACCTCGAAGATATGGTGGGCAGTGTCCGATGCATTCTTTGGCCAACCGACTTTGTCAGTCACGGTCACTTCGTCAAGCCGGATGCCATCCTTGTCGCGCGAGGTGTTGTCGACAAACGCGGGGGTGATGAAGCGAACCTGATTATCAACGAACTGATTCCTCTTGATAGTCTGGACGCGCGGTATACAACGGGCATTCGCCTGCATATCAACCAGCGAGAACTGAAACCAGACGTTCTCGATACCATTTACCAGATTGTCCGTGGCTATCCCGGAACCCGGCGACTGGAATTGAACCTGAAAACCATGGACGGTTCGGTGACCCAGCTCATGAGTCATAAAGTGCAAGTCGATGTCAATTCCGAAATGCGTTCACGCTTGTCCGAGCTACTCGGCAATTCAGCCGTTCAGTTGATCACGGAAGTCCCGCGTCCAGTTTCTGAAGACAACGGCAAGAACCGCCGACGCAAGTTCTCCGAACCCTGACCCCCTGAAGCCTTAATGACGGCAGCAGTCTTTACGGTTTGTCAGTGGTACAGCGCGAACAAGCTAACCAATTACACCACGCAAGCATAACCTCTTCGGGGTTTGTACTTTTTTGAAACGAAAACCAGGCGAATTGACCGCTCGTTCACGGAGTGAACGGCCACGTGGCTTTTCACTCCGTGAAAAAGCGGCCGACACGTAATGCAAGCGCATCAATAATTATGGTTGACCCGCCAAACTGTCGGTATCACTATCTCAAGAAATGCAAAACTAAAACGTATGCGAGCTGCGTCCGTGTCGTCAATCACTGAATCGCGGCCATCAATTGACCGCACATGGCATCGGCCATCGTTGCCGCCATCTTGTCGATCATGTTCCCTGCGTCGTCGAATGCTTCGCTGAAATTTCCGACCGCAACTTGTTTTGGCAGAACATTCGCCCCGATGCTTTGAAGAATATCGGAAACATGAAAGAGCCCTCTAAGCCCTCCGAGTTTTCCCATGGACGCTGCGCACAACCCCACGGTTTTGCCATCAAAAGCCAGCATGGGGCGATCCCCCTTGCGTGGTATGGTTGACCAGTCGATTACGTTTTTTAGAAGTGGGGTGATGCTGCGGTTGTATTCGGGGCAGGCGATCAGGAAGGCAGGATGCTCGGTAAGCAATTTATAGAATCGCTGGGCGTCGGCCGGCATCCCCTGCTCTGCCATCAGGTCTTCGCCAAATAGAGGGATATCAAAATCCCGAAAATTGACAAGCGTGACCTCGGCACCCTCGTTTTGCAAACGGCCGACAATATGGACAAGCAGTTTATGATTGATCGATTCCCGCCGACTACTGCCGGCAAACGCAAGAACTTTTCCCTTGGACATGGTTTTGGACTTTCCGCTCACAATAAGGATTTTCTGACAATTGAAATGGCCGTTGGCGTCGTCCGGATAATTTTTCTGCTTCCGGAAATTTGGCAGACGGACAGGCTAACGTCGAATTGCACGATTCACAACGGGCCTGAAATCAGTGATCTGGTTGTCATAATGGCCCGGAACCAGCCTTGTTTTTCGAAAGTTTTGGGCGAACCAGACACTTGGGATACCGTCTAACAGGCAGGATCGGGATCTGAGGCAATTTTCGAGCAATAGCAATCGTTATTGAGTTAACGCGAATCCGAAAATTGGGTCAGACCCCCGTCGAATCCACATGTTCGATTCCCGTGGAGCAGGCTGTCGGCATATAATACCCGTCAACAAAATCGAGAGTTGGATTTTGAGTTGCCGAATTGAGCTTGCCTTTCACCTTTGAGATTCAAGGAAGTCACGCCGTGGTCGCAAGTGTTCTGAAACAACCTGCTTTGGTCCTGAACCGAAACTGGCAGCCCGTGAATATCACGTCGGTTGCCCGTTCGATCTCCATGGTGTTCTCCGGCACCGCACGCGTTGTCGATCCGGATTCCTACCAGTTGTTCGATTGGGATGACTGGGCCCGACTCGATCCTGGCGAAGACGACAAATACATTCAGGCCATTTCAAAACGCTTTTGTGTGCCGGAAGTTATCACGCTCGTTACGTTTGATCGATTGCCCAAGTCCACGGTTACATTCAGCCGACGCAATATTTTCAAGCGTGACAAGTTCACTTGCCAGTACTGCGGTTCGCAACCATCGCACGACGACTTGACGATCGACCACGTAGTGCCAAGAGCGCAAAACGGTCAATCGACCTGGGAGAACTGCGTGTTGGCCTGCGTTACCTGCAACCATGGAAAAGCGGACCGGACTCCTGCTCAGGCCCGTTTGAAATTGCGCAAGGCACCGGAACGCCCCGCCTGGAGCCCCACTTACTCGCGTCACAAAATGCGAATCAACAGTTGGAAAAAATTCCTGAGCGAAGCTTACTGGAATACCGAACTGATGGATTGAGTGGTTTGGGGTTTGGGGTTAGGGGCCAGTGGCTAGTAATCAGAATTCAGACTTCAGACTTCAGTCATCAGCTCTAAAAACTCAAAACGCTTCCCCGATCTTCACCGATCGGGGAAGCGTTTTTTTGTTTCCCCGTCTCAAATTCTCAAATCCCAAATCTCAGATTCACTAATTTCTCCCCGCTTGTCTCTGTCCACCTCAACTGGCCACGAATCAACAACCACTTGGCAATTGTCCCTCTCCTCTCGGGACCCTCGCCTCTGGACTCTGCAAAAATTTCCATATTCTCCTTCCCCATTGACCAGCCTTGTCCACGCTCCTCCCGATAATCGCAAGAATATCGTTTCCATGATGGCAATCCTGTTTTCGAGCCATGACAATCGGCAACACCCCGTACCGGCAACGGCCACCTGCTGCTTTTCGTACAAGTAATCGCAACCCGAAACGTAAGAGAGGAGACGTTGATGACAGGACGGGGTCTGACGCAATTTTCGGCGTTTGAACTTCGCTTTGATTTTGACGCAATCCGAAAACTTGGGTCTGACCCCCTCGCCACGAATGAATTGATCGCAAACCCGTTCACGGTCACTAATAAACAAAAACGCATCAAGATTCCGAATGACCCGAAAAATCTACTATGCCCACTCGCTTCCCGGCCAACCCCCGGAAAAATGGGAGACCATGCAACAACACGAATCCGCCGTCGCCAAACGCTGCGCCATGTTCCTCAAACGCATTCATCCATCGCTCGATCCATGGGGAAATCTGCTCGGGCGCTGGCATGATCTGGGGAAGTATTCATCCGAGTTTCAAACTTATCTTTTTACCGCCAATCAGATTTTGGATCAGCTTAACGATGTGCATACAGCTGAAGCAACGGGAAAAGTCGATCACTCAACGGCAGCCGCTCAATTCGCAGAGGAAACATTTGGAAACATTGGACGACTGCTATCCTATTGTTTTGCTGGTCATCATGCAGGATTGCCAGATTGGGATGATGGAATCGGCCAATCAGGTTTGTTGCACAGACTTCAAAAAAAGATTCCTCCTTGGAAGACAAATGCTGCTGCGGATGTACTGAGTTTTATTTTTCCAGGAAGACCGAACTTTCAAACGCTTGAGAAAAATGAACACGATATCGCTGCATTTCGAGTCGCATTTTGGATTCGCATGATCTTCTCTGCGCTTGTGGATGCGGATTTTTTGGCAACCGAGGCGTTCATGTCGCCCGATCGATTGAAAGACCGGACTCGGCGAATTGAGCCAATTTCTGAATTGGCTAATTGTTTGGAGCAGTCAATTGAACGAATTCAAATGCAGTCCCAAGACACTGACGTTAACCGAATCAGAAAATCGGTGAGCGAAGTATGCTTGACTCGTTCCCAGTTACCGCCCGGAGCGTTTTCGCTATGTGTTCCAACTGGTGGCGGCAAAACGCTGGCTTCTTTACGATTCGCATTAAACCATGCAATTAAAAACAATCTCGATCGAGTCATTGTCGCAGTTCCGTTCACAAGTATTATTGAGCAGAATGCGAGCGTGTATCGAGAACTGTTCTCTGAACTTGGACCAGACGTAGTGCTGGAACATCACAGCAACCTTGACCCGGCAACCGAGACAACAACAAATCGTTTGCAGGCCGAAAACTGGGATTCGCCCTTGGTCGTGACGACAAATGTTCAACTGTTCGAGTCACTTTTCGCCTGTCGGACTTCCCAATGCCGAAAGCTTCATCGAATCGCTCGCAGCGTGATTGTGTTAGACGAAGCGCAGACTCTACCGATCGAATTACTGAAGCCGACTTTGATGGCCCTTCGTGAATTGCTCGAAACATTCGATTGCAGTATTGTCTTGTGCAGTGCAACTCAGCCCGCGCTCGATTACCGAGATGATTTTCGAATTGGATTGAAAAATATCACGCCGATTATTGACGATGCATCATCGCTGCATCATTCGCTGCGCCGAGTGCAGGTTGAAGTCGCCGGCCCGATCGACAACGAGGAACTTGCCCGACGACTTAATGTCTTGCCGCAAGTACTTTGCATTGTCAACTCGCGTCCACACGCAGCCGCCGTGTTTGAACGACTCGACAACCGCGATCAAGGTTGCTTTCATCTGAGCACCCGCATGTGCGCGGCACATCGTAAAGAAATCCTGACGACCATTCGTCTGCGATTGAAGAACAAACAAAACTGCCGAGTCATCAGCACGCAACTGATCGAAGCCGGTGTCGATGTCGATTTCCCCTGTGTCTATCGGGCCAGTTGCGGCTTGGATTCGCTGGCTCAAGCGGCCGGTCGTTGCAATCGCGAAGGCTTGAAAAAGATTGGGCACGTTATTTATTTCGATGCCGAGTCGCCGCCTCCGCCAGGATTCTTGCGACAATCGGCGGGTAGTGCGAAAGAGTTGCTGGACGAATTTGCAGCGGATTTGCTTGCGCCATCGGCAATCGAAAAGTATTTTCAATTGCATTACTGGAAGAAAAAATCTTCCTGGGATAATTTTCAGGTACTTGACGCGATCGGAAATCAACCAAGCAAGATACAATTTAATTTTCGCCAAGTCGCCGAGCGCTATCAATTCATCCGCGACGCAACGGAAACAATTCTGGTGGGTTGGAATGATATCGGAAAAAAACTGCTGCGAGACTTGGAAGACCCGCATCATTTCATTGACCGAAATACCTGGCGAAAGTTACAGCGATACACCGTCCAGTTGCGCCACCAAGAGTTTGCCCAGTTGCTTTCGGTTGCGGCGGTGGAAAATCGACATGAAAGATGGGTGTTAGTCCACGCCCATTTGTACGACAAAAATTTGGGATTGTGCTTAAGTAAGGCGGATGGCGTACTTCCAATTGAGGACACGATTATTTAAACCAAACGACATCAAGTCGTGCCGAATTTGTATTGCCCGCCTTTTCACTTTTTGGAACCGTTTAGACTTTTTAGAACTAGTTAAAACTGCGAGACTAATTCATGGATATCGAAAAAAACCGAGTCTCCTTGCGTGTCTGGGGCGATTTCGCCTGTTTCACCCGTCCTGAAATGAAAGTTGAACGCGTTAGTTATGACGTGATGACCCCGTCAGCAGCACGCGGGATACTTGAAGCGATCTATTGGAAGCCCGACATTCGTTGGGTGATCCGCAAAATTTACGTCTTGAAGCCTATCCGGTTTACAAATATCAGGCGAAACGAGCTTGGTGGTGTAGGGCCTTCTGAACGTACCCTCAAATCGTATCTGACCGGAGAAAAAACCACTGCCTTGGCCCAAGTCATTGAAGATGATCGTCAGCAAAGAGCTGCCACCATTTTACAAGACGTTGAGTACTTGATCGACGCTTATTACGAAATCTTAAGTGGTAACGATCCACCGCAGAAACACTACGAGATGTTCAAACGACGCGCGAGCAAGGGCCAATGTTTTCACCGGCCGTACTTGGGCTGCCGAGAATTCGCGGCTGATTTTGATTGGCACGAAGGAGAAGCTCCCGCGATCCCGGACTCGCTGTCGGGGGAACGTGAACTTGGTTTTATGTTGCACGATATTGATTTCAAAGACGATATGACGCCACATTTTTTTCGCGCCACCATGAACGATGGTGTGATTAAGGTTCCCGCTTTTGCAAGCGACGAGGTGCGTTCATGATTCTTCAAAAATTGTGTGACTACTACGACCGAATCGTCGCCGATCCGAGTCAGGGAATTGCCGCCGATGGTTTTGCACCTCAAAACATTGGCTTCGAGATCGTTATCGAAGAGGACGGCACTCTGCACGCCTTACAAGACGTTCGGGACATGACCGGCAAAAAGCCAATCAATCAAGTCATGGAATTGCCCTATAGTGGCAATCGTACTAGCGGCGTATCGGCGATGTTCTTGTGGGACAAGCCCGAGTATTTATTGGGATGGATTCCACCGGAAACGTTAGTGGCCCCCGAAGTAGAATCCGAAGGTGACAGGAAAAAGCGAACTAGAAAGGTCGAGAGGGTTTCGCAGTGCTTTGCTGCTACCAAAGAGCTTCATGAGAAAGCTGCGGCTGAAATTGGTTCGAAAGAGCTTGATGCTTTGGCGAGATTTTTCGAACAATGGAATCCGGCTGAATTGTCGCAAGACCAGAATAATTTCTTGGCTTCGATTGGCACGGGATTTGGAGTTTTTAGAATTCGGGGACGACAAAAATATTTGCACGAGAATGTTGAAGTGCGAAATTATTGGGCCGACTCGCAAAAAGGTGGGGCGGAAAATGCAAAAGATGGCGACTGTTTAGTCTCCGGTAGAAAGACTGCCATCGCGCAACTTCACCCGTTAATTAAAGGAGTTCGCGACTCGCAGACGGGTGGCGCTTCGATCGTTTCCTTTAATGGTGACGCATTCAAAAGCTATGGAAAAATTCAAAGTTTTAACGCTCCCGTTAGTGAGGGTGCGGCCTTTAAATACGCCACGGCTCTCAACCGGCTTCTGCAGCGTGACTCAGGGCGAAAAATTCAGATTGGCGACACGACTTGCGTCTTTTGGGCCGAACAATCAACCGCCGCCGAAGATATTTTTGGATTTGGATTGGACAATTCGCAGTTTGAAGATCAGGCCGAAGCCGCTAAGGCTGGAAACATGCTTAAACGCATTGCTCAGGGAGTGTCTCGGCCTCCGGATGCGGAAACAGGGTTTTATGTACTCGGTCTTTCGCCAAACGCAGCGCGATTGTCAATTCGTTTTTGGATCAGCGGGACTGCGGGCGAGTTGATTCAGCGAGTCGCTCAACATCAACAGCGTTTGGAAATTGTCCGTGGCCCCAATGATCCAGACTTTTTGCCGCTCTGGTTGATTTTGGCTCAAACGGCTCGCGAGTCCAAAGACATTCAACCACTTCTCGGCGGCGCGTTATTGCGATCCGTATTAACGGGCGGACGTTATCCCGAGTCTTTACTCGCGGCAGTCATCCGCCGCATTCGTGCCGAACAGGAAATTCGACATCCTAAAGCCGCCATCATCAAAGCAATTCTCAACCACAACCACCATAAGGAAATCTCGATCATGCTCGATATAGAACGACCCGAATCCTCATACCATTTAGGGCGATTGTTTGCGTCATTGGAAAGAGTTCAAGAAGATGCTCTGCCTGGCCTAAATGCGACGATCAAGGACCGATATTTTGGTGCGGCCTCATCGACACCATCATCCGTTTTTCCACGCTTGATACGCCTGAGCCAACACCACGTGGGCAAACTCGAAGGGGGCAAAAAAGTCGTAGCGGAAAAACGTTTACAAGAAATTATGGGCCGCTTGGAGTCGTTTCCCGCTCACCTTGGCTTGGCAGATCAAGGCCTGTTCGCAATCGGCTATTACCATCAAAGGCAAGATTTCTTTACTAAAAAAACTCAAGCCGAGGCACGTGAATCTTTCGACTAGCAGCTTCGTATTTTTCCAAATTATTCGTTTTTCGATCCAAACCAATTGCTAACAGGAATTTGAAATGAAAATGAACCACCGTTATGACTTTGTATTGCTGTTTGATGTGACCGACGGTAACCCCAACGGCGATCCCGATGCCGGCAACTTGCCGCGTGTCGATCCCGAAACCGGACATGGGCTGGTGACGGATGTCTGCCTCAAACGAAAGGTTCGCAACTTTGTCGCGACAGTAAAACAGGACGCCCAATCATTTGATATTTATGTCAAAGAACGGGCTGTATTAAATTTGCAACATGATCGAGCCTATAAAGCATTGAAGCTCGATCCCGCAAAAGCAAAACAACCGGAAGTTGAGAAGTGTCGCCAGTGGATGTGCCAGAATTTTTATGACGTAAGGGCCTTTGGTGCCGTGATGAGTACCAAAGTCAATTGCGGTCAAGTCCGTGGTCCGATTCAAATGGCTTTTTCGCGCAGCATTGATCCGATTGTTTCTCTAGAACATGCGATTACTCGATGTGCTGTGGCAACAGAAAAAGAAGCAGAGAAACAAGACGGCGACAATCGCACGATGGGTCGAAAATTTACCGTGCCTTACGGGCTGTATCGTTGTCACGGTTTTGTAAATCCGTTCTTTGCTCAGCAAACAGAATTTTCCGATGACGATTTAGAATTGTTTTGGCAGTCACTGGAAAAAATGTTTGAGCTTGATCGTTCTGCCAGTCGTGGACAAATGTCACCTCAAGCATTAGTTGTGTTCGAGCATCAAGATCCTTTAGGCAATGCGCCGGCGCACAAACTCCAACAACGAGTAACTGTGTCGCGAATCAATTCAGACGAGCCTCCGCGTGCTTTCTCGAATTACTCCGTGGCCGTCGATGAGAAAGCATTGCCACCAGGAATCAATATCCTTCGCAAGTTTTGATGGAGCGCTTTGAGACCTTTACATTACCATTCATCACACCGCTTCGAACGTGAAACGTTTTGAGGCCGTGGTGATGGGGCTGGTGATGCGGATTTTCCAGCGGGAGTTTTTCCCGTCGATGACCGTTTCCAACTCGCCTTGCAATTCCCCATCACAGGCGTCGATGGTTTGCGCGCTGCGAAGGATCGCAAAGCCGGGACCGAGTTGGCCCAACTCAATTTGACGCTCACCTACATAAAAATGGAGCTTGACGTCCGCCGAAAATGTTCCACTGGGCTTGATCATGACCATTCCTGATGAAATCCAAAGTCGTGTTGAACACTTTCAAAACGATCGGAAACTGATTCCCGAGTCGTGCCTCGGGGCCGGTTCCCAAGGTACTGTATTCGTATTTAATAATCCATCCCGGTCCCAACGAGTTGCTGTCAAATTCCACGATCGCGAAGTCGCCTACAACCGCGAAGTCGACGTTTACCTCCGGCTGCGCGAATTGCAAATCGAAGAAGTCAACGGACACATGGTTCCACAACTCATCGATTTCGACGACGAACTCCTCGCAATCGAAATGACGATCGTCAGCCCGCCGTTCTGCCTGGATTTCGGCGGTGCTTACCTCGATCGACCACCCGATTACTCGCCCGAAGTCTGGGCCGATTGGCACGAACAAAACTCAGACGCCTTCGAAGAAAACTGGCCTGCCGTCCAGCGAATACTGGGCACATTCGAATCGTTTGGAATCTTCATCGCCGACGTCAATCCCGGAAACATTAAATTCTGAATCTCGTTCCACTTGCCACTCACCACTAGCCACTAACCACTAACCTCCCCATGTTTACCGAAGACCAACTCCTGCCGATCTCCGCCCTGCAACATCTGATTTTCTGCGAACGGCAGTGCGCGCTGATTCATGTTGAACGACTTTGGGCCGAAAATCGCTGGACAATCGAAGGGCAACACCTGCACAAAAAAGCGCACACCGAACAGACCCGTACGGAAAAAGGACTTCGCGTCGCTCGCGGATTGCAACTGCAATCGATGCGACTGGGGCTGGCTGGCCAGGCTGATGTTGTCGAGTTTCATCAGTTGAACCAGGGGTCTGCCCCCTCGTACAAAGTTGTCCCCATCGAATACAAGCGGGGCAAGGCGAAAAAGGACGACTCGGATCGCGTCCAACTCTGTGCCCAGGCCCTTTGTCTGGAAGAGATGATTGGGACAACGGTCGAATATGGCTTTCTGTTTTACGGAAAAACCAAACGGCGTATCGAAGTGGAAATGGGCCCGGCCCTGCGCGACCGAACGACGCTGGTCGCCGCGCGATTGCACCAGATGATCTCGAACCGGGAAACTCCTTCGGCAGTACGCGAACCGAAATGCGATCAATGCTCGCTCCTGGAACTTTGCCTTCCCGATGCAATGCGATTCAAAACCGGAACCGCGAAATATCTGGAACGGGAACTGGCGGCGTTGCTAGATGCGAAAGGGCCAGTGGCCGACGAATTTGAAACGAAAGAGTGAATGAGGGAATTGAAATTGTATTTCCCCAAGTAGGTCCGGCTGTCCCCAGCCGGACATGCCGGGCATAAACGTCATCGCTTGAACATGAAACCATTTCCATGAAACGACATCTGAACACACTTTTCGTCACGACTCAGGGTGCCTACTTGCGTAAAGACGGCCAGGCGATCGTGGTCCGCGTCGAGCAGAAGACCCTGCTTCGAATTCCCCTGCACAACCTGGACGGGGTCGTCTGTTTCGGGGTAGTTGGTTGCAGCCCGGCATTGATGGCGGCATGTGCGCAGGCGAACGTGACAATTTCGTTTCTGAGTATCTATGGCGGGTTCCGGGCAGCCGTCGTCGGTTTCTCGCCCGGAAATGTTCTGTTGCGGCGGGAGCAGTACCGGCAAGCCGACGATCCAGAATGCAGCTTGCGGATTTCTTGCAGTTTTGTGACCGGGAAAGTTGCCAACGCCCGCTCTGTCATGTTGCGTGCGGCGAGGGACTCTAAAAACCCTGCCCACGTCGAACAGCTTCAAAAGGCGGCCAAACGAATGGCGTTTGATCTGGAACAAGTCCGGAATGCAACATCGCTGGACCAGTTGCGCGGAATCGAGGGAGAATCTGCCAATCGCTATTTTGAAACGATGAATGCGATGCAAGCGGAAGGGGTCAACGGATTTGAGTTTACCTCCCGTTCCCGTCGTCCGCCGCTGGACCGGATCAATGCGTTACTTTCGTTTCTGTATGCGATGCTGGCTCATGATGTGCGAAGTGCCTGCGAAGCGACGGGGCTGGATGCGGCGGTTGGATTTTTGCATCGTGATCGGCCAGGCCGTCCGGGGTTGGCTCTGGACCTGATGGAAGAGTTCCGTCCGTTTCTGGTGGACCGGCTGGTATTGGCTCTGGTCAATCGTCGGCAGATTCAGGCGAACGATTTTGAAGTGACAGAAAGCGGCGCGGTGTTGTTGAATGACAAACCGCGTAAAGCCGTGCTGGCGGCATGGCAAAAACGCAAACAGGATACAATCACCCATCCGTTTCTGGATGAAAAGACGTCGATCGGCTTGCTGGTTCACTTGCAGGCACGGCTGCTGGCTCGCTACCTGCGCGGGGACATGGATGCTTATCCACCGTTTCTCTGGAAGTAGGGTTTGAACTATGTATGTTTTGGTAACCTATGACGTTAGTACGATCGACGCAGCCGGGCGAAAGCGATTGCGGCGAGTAGCGAAAACGTGCCTTGATTTTGGACAACGGGTGCAAAACTCGGTTTTTGAATTGAAAGTCGATCCAGGCCAATGGGCCGAATGCAAAAAACGCTTGTGCGAAGAGGCGAATGCTGCCGAGGACAGCTTGCGGTTTTACTTTCTCGGAGCCAATTGGCATCGCCGTGTCGAGCATTGGGGAGCCAAACCATCAACGGACATCGACGGCCCGTTAATTGCCTGAAAACACTTCAATGCGAACCCCCAGTGATGCCCCAAAACCTGACACGTTCGCGATTGCCGAATTCACACGGTTTGCGGCCGATTTCGCTGTCATTTTCATTTTGGTAAACGATAAACGATTAGCCCGTTTCCAGGGTTCGCGATCTTTGCTGTCTATCTACTGGCTATTCACCGACTTACAATCACGGGGTCGCGTCCCTCACGGGACGCGTGGATTGAAACAACTGGTCGGCTGATGATATGCGTTTTCGGTTGGTGTCGCGTCCCTCACGGGACGCGTGGATTGAAACAGAACTATTCAAAGCCATGAATCGAGGACGCCAAAGTCGCGTCCCTCACGGGACGCGTGGATTGAAACGGGAAT
>JANNWJ010000059.1:0-24299 GCA_031414755.1 Pirellulaceae bacterium
TCCCCGTAATATTCTGTGCCCAATTTCTGATCGCGATAGATGTCCGCTCCACAGGCCGATGTCGGACGCCCCGGTGCACCTGTCAGTTCGAACAACACGAGGTTGGCCGGAGGAAACAGTTGTTGCCCATGGGATTCGGACGGAACCGAAACGATTGTGGCGGGGGGTGCGATTTGCGGAGTGCGGGCAGCATAACGTTCATCGAGTGGATAATGCAAAAGCAATTCGGAGTTGGTGCAGCCAAACCAGTTTCCAAAGTCGTCTCGCGTTCGCCCTTGCTGAGTTTGACCGCTGGCCGACTCGATGACGCCGGAATCGGGATTGAATCGAAAGTCACGATTGGCGGTGTCCACGTTTTTAGCGGAATGGCTGCTTATTTGACCACCGAACAAACCGCCCGATCCGTAGACCCACCCGTCCCATCCAAAACGCAAACTGTTGACGCGCGCGTGAGGATTGTGGGTCGCGAAACCTGACAAGAGCACTTCGCGCACTTCGGCTTTGCCATCACCGTCCCGATCCGCCGCAAAGATCACATCGGGTGCGTCGCAAACCAGAATTCCATCACGCCAGACTTTGACATCGGTTGGAAAGCGCAATCCACTCATGAACACGGCCGAAGTGTCAAACTGTCCGTCATCATCCGTGTCGGTCAGGAATCGAATACGTCCATGTTGTTCAAATGACTCGTTGACTCCCCTTGAATAATCAGGCATCTCTGCCACCCAGAGCCGACCATCACTTCCGAAGTCAA
Organism: Pirellulaceae bacterium; assembly: GCA_031414755.1. Classification (GTDB taxonomy): domain Bacteria; phylum Planctomycetota; class Planctomycetia; order Pirellulales; family Pirellulaceae; genus CAJQPP01. The sequence goes on from JANNWJ010000059.1 coordinate 755, forward strand.
TCGCAACCGGGGCGGCAATGAGTGGTTCGGCAGCAACGATTTCGATTTGCAGTTCATCATGGGTTTCCATGAGGCGCAGCGATTCTTCGGGAGATTTCGGTGGTATCCCTTGTGTTCCGTCGGGCAGATGAAAAACTTTCGGTGTTTGCGCTTTGACCGCGTCAATAATTTGTTGCTCAAGGCCTGCTTTCAGCGTAGCTGGCAAGGCAAAGTAGGGAATTTCGCCTCCACCTCCATAACCTCCTTCAATCAGCAATCTTTCACTGGGGATGTAGGCACAGAAATCATTGGAGTAGCCATTAACCCACAAGTGATCGCGATTCAGTTCCCGCTTCAGACGTATTGAATAGTCGACACATACTTCCCCGGCCAGAAAAACCATGTGCAACTCATTGCCGAACGTAAATGACTGAACGGGGTAATTCAACTCCGATGTCAACGCCTCACCCCGATCGAGTTTGGCTAATTGCCACGCCGCGTTGTAGCTGGCGAAGCCCCCTTCTTTTGCAAGTGCCGCCAGCTCGTCGCGCGATGGCAAATCGTTGAGAGCAATCGGAATCGATTCGCGCCGAGCTGAGATCGGTCCGTGGATCGGTCTGCCGCGCGTTTCAAAAAGGCGTCTGGCCTCGTCTCCTATTTGTTTTCCGAATTCTTTGGCTGCCTCGATTCGATCGTCGGTAACGCCGGATACCGGATTGCTGTCGGAGCCACAGCCGATTGAAACAAGTGCAGTCGTTCCTGGAAACGATTCTTCAATCGCTTCCTGTGCGTAGCCTGCCCAATCACCACTATACCAATTGAAGGACAACGTCACGCAATGACATGCGTAACTGGTGTAAACCGCAAACGGTTTTCCATTCAAGTCGCGAGCCAAGAGAACAGGGAGGTCGTGATCAACTGGTCCCTCCACAGTTCGACGATTTACAGCAAACTTGACTTTTCCAGCATGCCATTCCAGTGTCGCCGGCTGGCGGTTTTCAATCGCCTGGCTGGCAACCTGAATCAACATTTTCGGCAGCTCCTCGGTGTACCGATCGATATGCAATTGATGTTCGGCGGGAATGGGCGTGCTGAAAATCGTGTCGGATGCGCCGTTGACTTTGGGGGCGCAATGCGTGTGAGTAAAAGTCAGTGCGATTTGTTCGCGGGGAATTTGATACTTGTCGTGCAGGGCAGCAGCGATTTGATCCACCATCGGTTCGCGAACTCCCAGGTTGTCGATCGCCAGCAACAGGAAAGGAGGCTCGTTTCCGTCGCTGATTGCCAGCGCTTTGGCCCAGAGCTTTTGCGAAACACCCTCCGCCTCCGTTCGCCGCGAACCGAACCCGTTGAGTCGCACCGGATAAACAGGTGTAATGTCAACGCTTGCAACGCCGACGCTCAGAGTATGTTCCGGCTCCTGCGCGATCGCACCCGAATGGTTTCCGGCAGAGTGCAGGAAGAAAAATAAAACAAGTTGTCCAGGAAAGGATCTTCGTAGCATGCGAAACTCCTGCGACTTGTACTGAACACTAACCAATTTCAAAACACGTTCTCACTGTTGCTCCAGATAGACTTCAGCCAGCAATTTCCCCAACGCCACAATCCAGGGAATATTTTGCCGTTCGAGATCCTGCAGCGATGACCGAATCAGATCCAGAAGTAGCGGATACATCTCGAATCCACCCGGCTCGTCGGGATTCCAATCGTTGCCGAGATCGGTCCCTCCGGCAGCACACTTGATAATGGCAATGGGACCGTCAATGGTTTCACAGACGGCGCGGGCAAAACCCGGTTCCGGACCGACCACATCGTTGACCGGCTGTAGATCCACCCATCCATCGGATCGCAACTTGACTTCACGCCCGATGCAGTAGGAAAAGCGGACATTCCCCTGCGGTTTTTCCAGTCCGGCAAAAGGCGGGAATCGCTCGATGTCTTTGGCATACGAATCGGAACCGACCATGTTGGACTGGCCAGCGAAAATAAACACGCGTAGCGGCAGGTGAGGTTCTTGAGCCGTTGCGTGGACCGCCCCGGTCATGACAAACAGGAAAACCCAAAAGCGGGCGGATCGTCGTGCTAAACTCATGTTGTGCCTGGCCTGTAACTTTGTCCCCGGAAAGCCAAACGTGTATTCTACATTGGCGTCCATAACGGCGGCGACTGGAAGACCGCTGATTACGGGCGTCTATGGCGATCGATTCTAGACGATCCGCCGACCGGACCAATCGGCACATTGGCCGTCGCGCCATCGAATCCCGACATTGTATATGTTGGTAGCCCGTCGATATTACGGATTTGTTTATGCCAATCATGCACCTGCGGATCTTTTATGGATGGGTTACGATAAACGACGTTGTTTGTTCTGGAATCGGCTGCAATTATGACATTGTCCTGTTGCACCCGGAGCCGCATTGAAAGGCTGGTTACATGAACCGTCTGTTTCTGGTTTTGGCATTCGGATCCACCGTTGGCGCAGTCAATCTGTTAACAGCAAATGATTTTCGAGCCGGTTGTGCCGTCGTTGATATCAGCCCTCGTGTTTTGCCTGCCATTCGCAACGGCGGTTTCCTGGAACAATCGTCAAGTCGCTTGGATGATCCACTTCACGTCCGATGTTTGGCATTATCGGATGGAAAACAAATACTGGTGCTCGCCATCGTTGATTCGTGCATGATTCCACGCGACGTGTGCGATGCGATCAAGGATTTGGTCTTCAGGGCGACAAAACTGTCTCCGGCAAACATCCTGATTTCTGCGACCCATACGCATTCAGCACCGTCCGTCATGGATTTCTGTTTGGGGAGTCGCAAGGATCAGGTTTATTCCGAACAATTGATTCGGCAAGTCACTCAGGGAATCGTGGCAGCGGTCGATAACTTGCGTCCGGCACGAATTGGCTGGACGGTCGTCGACGCCCCCGAACATACGCAATGTCGCCGTTGGCTAAAACATCCGGCAGCCATTGCGGTCGATCCATTTAATCAGCTAACTGTTCGGGCGATGATGCATCCGGGTTATCAAAATCCTGAATACACAGGACCCGCGGGACCGGTAGACAGTCAGCTAAGCCTAATCAGTGTGCAAGCGGCCGATGGGCAACCATTGTGCCTGCTGGCAAATTATTCAATGCATTATTTCGGATCGGGCGATGGTTTCTCGGCGGACTATTTTGGCGATTTTGCCGAGATCATCGAGAAACAACTACAACCCCACCCGGTTAACGATCAATCCGCGCAAGTTCTGGCAATTATGTCTCAAGGTACCAGCGGTGATCAACACTGGATGGACTATAGCAAGCCACAAAAGCCCGACTATACCCGGCGGCAGTATTCCGAAGACCTGGCTGCGATCGCGCTGAATGCGATTGATACCATTCAATATCGTGACATGGTTTGTTTGCGGGTGGCAGAAACGCGGATCAATTTGTTGCGACGGTTACCAGGCGAGGAGCGATTGGTTTGGGCGCGCGAGATCAATGCGAAACGCGGTGACAGGCGCCCCAACGGATTGCCGGAAGTCTATGCGGAACAAGCGGTTTGGTTGCACGAAAACCCGGAAACCGAAATTCTCTTGCAGGCTGTACGGATCGGTGACCTGGCAATCGCAGCAATTCCTAACGAAGTCTTCGGGATTACAGGATTGAAGCTCAAGGCGCAGTCACCCCTTCAGCCTCTGATCAATTTTGAATTGGCGAATGGCGCCGAAGGATACATTCCGCCTCCCGAACAACATGCGCTTGGTGGCTACACTACCTGGCCCGCGCGAACCGCCGGCCTGGAAGTCAACGCGGAGCCGAAAATCGTTGCCGAATTGCTGACGCTCCTTGAGCAACTTGCGGATGGAACTCCACGTCGATTCGCGGGAAACGATTTTTATACCGAAGAGCAGCGGCACGCGACAAGATTGGCACAACAAGTTGGCAACAATCGCGAAAATCAGGGACGAAACAAATGAAGTTTGGGTCGAATTAACAATTTTCATGCTGGAAACAAAATGGAACGAACCCGGGAAAACTGGAATCGGCGAACATTTATTCAAGTGTCCGGCGCATCGTTATCGGCTCTCTGGACATCTGACGCATCAACCACCTGGTCCGGCGAATTGGCGAGAGGCAAAGTTCGATTGGCTGTCGCCGGGGGCGGTTTCGGCGCCTCGCATCATTGGCATGAACATCCCCAATGTGAAATCACGGCAGTCACCGATCTTGTTGCAGAGCGCAGACAGACGCTAAAGCAGAACTATAAGTGTCAGAATGACTTTGCTTCACTGGAAGAAATGTTCGACAAGGCAGCGGATCAATTTGATGCCGTTGCCATTTTTACCGATGCCCCAAGTCATGCCAAACACGCGATCATGTGCATGGAGCGCGGCAAACATGTCGTCAGCGCCTGCCCGGCCGGACTGACCATCGAAGAGTTGGAGTCGTTGCTCAGGGTTAAGGAGCGCACCGGGCTGACTTATATGATGCACGAATCCAGTTATTATCGGCAACCTTGTATTGCGGCCCGCGAAGCGTATCAACGCGGCGAGTTCGGCAAGTTGTGTTTTTCAGAAGTCGAATACTTTCATTCGGGCATTGGCTCACGACACAACTCCCTTTCGCGGTGGCAAGGACTGGAGTCGTGGCGATTTGGATTCCCTCCCATGCTGTATCCAACTCATTCGCTGGGTTTGATTGTCGGCGTAACCGGCGAGCGAATCGTCAAAGTATCGTGTATCGGGCAACGTATTGGCGAAGATTTTCCAACTGCTCAAGAAAACCGATACGATAACCCGTTCGATAACGAATTTGCTTTGGGAGTTACCAACCTGGGAAATGTCTGTCGCTTTGCCGTCTGTTGGCAAATTGCCGCCGAAGGGGAACGGGGCCAATGGCATGGCGACAAAATGTCGCTGTGGATGGACAATTCAGCCGGACAGCCGTTGGCGAAACGGACTTCCGGCATTGGCAAGGAAAATTGGGTGGTTCCCGACTATTGGGCGACTGATCGATTGCCGGAATCGATGCGACATGACAGTGGCCACGGAGGAAGTTCCGTTTTCCTGTGCGCCGAGTTCATCGACGCATTATTGGAAGAAAGGGAACCATCGGTCGACATTTACGAATCGATCGCAATGACGGCACCAGGAATCATTGCTCATCAATCCGCACTTGAGGGCGGAAAACAACTAGAAGTTCCGCAATTTGATCAATGATGACCTGGCGAAGCAGGGCAACCACAGGTCGAAAAATAGTGTCTGAAAACAAAACAATATCGGATTGCGCCGAAGGGAACATTTGCAAATCAAGACCCAAAGGCCTTCCCATTTGAGAAAAATTGCCTTCCCCATGATTTATTTTTGATCCAGCCAGGTATAAGCTCGAATTAGTTCACAAAGCACCAATTCTATCGGAGGCCAGGCGAATCATGTCGAATCAGTTATCGAAACAAGGGAATCTGACGACTCGGCGGGGCTTTATTCGTACCACTGCTTCTGTGTCTGTGGCAGCGGGAATGGCCCCCTGGTTTCCCTGGGTACAAAAGGCGTTTGCGAACCCGATGAAAAATGACCGTCCGCGGATCGGCTGTATTGGGCTGGGCGGCATGGGAACGGGCGACGCACACGAACACAACCGATTTGGCGACATCGTTGCCGTTTGCGATGTCGATGCGTCGCATTTGGAAAAAGCTCGCCTTGATCCGAATATTGGTAAGGAAAAAGCCGATGCGTTCGCGGACTATCGCAGAGTCCTTGAGCGAAACGATATTGACATTATCAGCGTAGTGACGCCCGACCATTGGCATGTCAAGATTGCCATCGAGGCCCTGGCGGCAGGCAAACATGTCTTTTGCCAAAAGCCCCTGACGCTTACGCTGGAAGAAAACCAGATCATACGGGAAGCTTGTAAAAAGCACGCAGACAAAGTCTTCTTTGTCGGCACGCAGCAACGCAGCGAACCGAACTTGTTTTTGCGAGCGGTCAACATGGTGCACAAGGGATTACTTGGAGACATCAAAAAGATTACGGTCGGCATTAACGGCAGCCCGGCGGGCGGACCATTCGCCAAAGTCGATCCACCCAAAGAACTGGATTGGGACAAATGGCTCGGGCAGGCACCCAAAGTGGACTACCGCAAGGAGCGTTGTCACGGCGACTTTCGCTGGTGGTATGAATATTCCGGCGGCAAGTTCACCGATTGGGGAGCACACCATGTCGACATCGCAACCTGGGCGATTCAACAAACCGGCGCCGGCATGGGCCCAACCTTGATCGACGGAACCGATGCCAAACACGGTGTGCCGTTCAAGGACGGTTGGCCAACCGCCGCCGACAGTTTCAATACGGCGGTTGATTTTGCGATCCATTGCCAATTTCCTGGCGGAATTGACATGAACATTACCAGTCGAGGCGATAATGGAATTCTGTTCGAAGGAACCAGCGGTCGCATGTTCGTCAATCGCGAGCGAATTACGGGCAAACCCATCGAAGAACAATGGGACAAGGACAAGTTCGGCCCGGACGATTTAAAAACCTTGTACAAAGGCAAACCTCACGAAGGCCACAAGGAAAACTTCTACCGGTGCATATCCGAAGGAGGGTTGCCCGTCAGTGATATCTTCTCGCATGTGCAGATCATGAACACCTGTCACCTCGCCGGAATCAGTGCTCGCCTCGGCCGCCCAGTCAAATGGGATCCGACGACAGAAACTATTCCTGGCGATGACCAGGCAGCCAAATTTTTCCGCCGTGAACAAAGAGCAGGATTCGAAATCGAAAAAATTTGAGAAATCCGGAAGAAGTCCAGCGGGATGGGCCGTCGTGATCTCCGCTATGTGCGAAAGCGCAAAAAGACAGTCACCGAAACGACTTACGGTGACTGTCAGAAAAACAAGCGGAGACGACAGGATTCGAACCTGTGGTAAGGTTTGACCCCTACGCCGATTTAGCAAACCGGTGCTTTCGACCACTCAGCCACGTCTCCTGGCTTTGGGTTATCGGAAAAAAGGTACCCGATTGGACACGGAATTAGAAGTGCCGTTCATGGAAATCGTCAAAAAACGGCAGTTTGCGGTGTGCTGACAGTCCGAATTTATCGACGCTGAGTACGTGTAGCGGCACTCAGGGTTGTCCCCGGGTATTGCGAAAGGGCCACGCGGAGACATTCGATGGCGGATCGCAAATCGTCCCGGTTTAACACATAGGCGATTCGGACTTCGTCGCGGCCGAGGCCGGGTGTCGCGTAAAAACCCTCGCCCGGAGCCATCATCACCGTCGCTCCGTTGTAAGTGAACTCTTCCAGAATCCAGCGACAAAATGTCTCCGCGCTATCGACTGGCAAACGAACCATGGCATAGAAAGCACCTGCGACTTCCGGGCAAAACACTCCATCGATTTCGTTTAACGAGTCGATCAGAACATCACGCCGCGCGGCGTACTCCTTGTTCACCGTTTGATAGTATGTGTCCGGCAAGTCATACATGGCGGTAGCGCCAAGCTGCCCAAGCGTGGGTGGCGACAGTCGCGCTTGCGCCATTCGCATAACTGCATCCATTAATTCGCTGTTGTGCGACAGGATGCAACCGATCCGGGCACCGCAAGCCGAGAATCGCTTCGAAATTGAATCGATGACGATCGTGTTTTGTTCAAGTCCCGACAGCCCAAACACCGAGTAATGTGTCGCACCGCCATACACAAACTCCCGGTAGACTTCGTCGGCGATCAGATACAAATCGTTTTGTTTGACAATCGAACCCAGTTTTTCCAGTGACTCTTTCGAGTAAACCGCACCTGTGGGATTGCCGGGATTGCAAATCAGAATTGCCCTGGTGCGATCGGTAATCCTTGCCTGGAACGCCTCGACGGGAGGCAAATCGAATCCATCGTCGATTCGACTGGTTACAGGCACAACGCGGGCATCGCGCGCCAGGGCAAATGATAAATAGTTTGCATAATATGGCTCGGGCACAATGATTTCGTCACCCGCATTCATCGTTGCGGCAAAAGCAAAACCCAGCGCCTCGGATGCACCGGTCGTCACGATAATTTCATCAGCCGACAATTCGTGATTGAGCCGGCCATAGTATTCGACGATTTTTTTTCGAAGTGGCAAAAGGCCGGGCGAAGGGCTGTACTCGATCACTTTCAAATTGGCGTCGCGAATAGCCTGCCAGAAAACTGGTGGCGTTTCGATATCGGGTTGCCCAATATTCAGGTGATAGACTTTGGTCCCCCGCGACTTTGCGGCATCGGCGTACGGAGCCAACTTGCGAATCGGAGAGGCGGGCATCTCCCTGGCGCGTCGGGATAATTCAGGCATTTTGGCAACTTCTCAATCAATCGGAATAATTGTCAACGATGAAACAACCAGTCTAACAGCCAATCGCGTTAAGCGAAATTGTCATTGGATGCCCACTCATCGTCGAGCGGGAACCGGTTGGCCAGGAACCCGGTTTGGCCCAATGAAAACAATGCAACGCAGGGGATTCCCGTTCTGACAAAAAAGTTTACGATCGTTGGCTGACTCGCCTCGTCACGCTCGTGTATTTACGAAATCCGCGTACCGAATTTCAATAATGATCATTCATGTCCAGCGTGCAAACAATTTCCTGGTCCGGCGATGCCAATGGTCATCTGGTTCTGATCGATCAAACGAAGCTGCCCGGCGAAATCGTCTTGCTGGAATGCCGTGATGTCGAAACGGTTTGGGAAGCGATCAAGTCACTGCGGGTTCGCGGCGCACCGGCGATCGGGATCGCGGCTGCTTACGGGTTGGTTGTCGGAATGGGTACTCTGCCGGACGATCCGATTCTTGTTCGCCAGCGTTTCGGTGAAGTCGCCGCCTATCTGGCCACCAGTCGCCCAACAGCTGTCAACCTGTTTTGGGCGCTGGCGAGAATGTCGCAAGTCCTTCGCTCGATTGATGAGCGTGCGTCGGCACGAGAGATTCGCATTCGGCTGCTGGCTGAAGCGCAGTCGATTCACAACGAGGACCGCCGAACGTGCCGTGCCATCGGAAAAAATGGCGCACAATTGCTCGGATCGAAACTTGCGGGTGTGCTGACGCACTGCAACGCTGGCGGACTGGCAACTGCAGAATATGGAACGGCGCTGAGTGTGTTTTTTACGGCGCAGGACATGGGCTTGCCCGTTCATGTGTTCGTCGACGAAACGCGGCCTCTGTTGCAAGGCGCTCGTCTGACCGCCTGGGAATTGCAACAACGAAACATTCCGGCAACGTTGATCTGTGACTCGATGGCGGCGCAAGTCATGAAAGAGGGCCGAATTCACGCGGTCGTTACCGGTGCTGACCGAATCGCCGCCAACGGGGATTCAGCCAACAAGATTGGAACGTATTCGGTGGCGGTGCTGGCCCGTTACCACAAAATCCCGTTCTATATCGCCGCTCCACAATCCACTTTTGACATGACAATTGCCGATGGCAGTTTGATTCCGATCGAACAACGTTCCGCGTTGGAAATCACCCGGGGATTCGGTCGAGCCACGGCTCCGGAGGGAGTCGGCGTTTACAATCCGGCTTTCGATGTGACTCCGGCAGAGCTGATCACCGCTATTATTACAGAACATGGGATCATCGACCCGGTAACGACGTCGAATGTCGCCCGGCACTTTTCCGATTTGGTCAATTAAGGCCCTTGTTTCCCTATCCGTATCGATTCAGGTTTGTCATGGCTTTTGTGATTGGCATCGACGAAGCGGGCTACGGACCGAATCTTGGCCCGCTCGTGATTGGAGGGTCGCTTTGGTATGTTCCCGATGCCAATGATTCACAAACATGGTCAGCCAGGCACACACGGGATCGGCTGAAAAACGCAGCTATTTTCGATGCGCTGCAAGGAACTTTTGACGATTCAAAAAGACTCTACAGTCGCAGCGGGGGGCTCGGTCGAATCGAACAGCCCATCCTCTCGTTGTTGCGCTGCATAAATGATCCCGTCAGTCATCAAACAGGTACAATTGATTTGTTTTGCATGTTGACCGGCGAGCGGGCTGACTTTTTCGAAACGGAGCCGGGCTATTGCTGGCGTGATGTTGCAATTCCGCAGTCATGCGACTGGTACGAAATCGACGCCCTGGCGAAACAAATACGGCAGCAACTTGCCAATGACCAAACACGCTGCCTGTCGCTGTCGGCAACGATGGTTTTTCCGCGAGCCTGGAACAAAGGACTGGTCCGCGAGGGAAACAAGGCCAGTCTGCTTAGCGCCCTCAGTTGCCGACTTGTCAAGCGATTGTTGCAAGTTGTTGGCGAAAGGGAGCCAACCGCTGCCCAACGGGCTTATGTTTACTGCGACAAGCATGGAGGTCGCAATCATTATGCCGCACTCTTGCAGCATGAAATGAATTGCGGGTTCGTCACAGCCCATTCGGAATCGCCGGGCCAAAGCACTTACTCATGGAAAGACGATTCCGGACGAGACATTGATATTGCGTTTACTGCCAGGGGCGAAAGTCAAACACCCGTTGCCGTCGCGTCGATGGTTGCCAAGTACTTGCGGGAACTGGCAATGGCCGGCTGGAACATTTTTTGGAAACGGGAAATTCCGGAACTGCAACCAACTGCCGGATACCCTCTGGATGCGAAACGATTTCGCAAAGACATTGCACACACAAGGCAAAAGCTGCATATACCGGAAAACTCCATCTGGCGACTCCGATAATGCCCATCAGGAAATTACCTGATTGATGCAACCGGAATCGTCGTCACTGACGATCGCAGGGACGAGAATTGCCGGCGATTTGTTCCCGCAGTTCTTTGACTTTTGTTGCATGGCGGGCATTGTATGGTGTGGCTGGTTTCAATAAGTCGTTCATCGATACGCGTTGGAACTTTAACGTTGACTTGCCATAGATGGTTCCTGGTCAGTAAAAAGCTTGTCCCCGCAAGCCGTGACTGGTAACGGCAAAGTCAACACTAGCCCCCCCACCCCGGTCCCCCCCTGGGTTACTGCAATGTCGAAGACCTGATTAAGGAATATCACGGTGATCGACAACAACAAGACTGACAACGCATCACAACTGCAACTGCAGCCGGTCATTATTACAGATCGTTCGACGATCCTTATAATTGAAGATGACCCGTTACAAGTTGAGTTGTTACAGGAAGGCCTGGAACGAAATGGCTTTCATGTTGTTGCGGCGCATACGGCGTCCGATGGATTGCGGCTGGCGAAATCCGAGCTTCCTGATGCGATCGTAATGGATCTGGGTCTGCCGGACGGAGACGGCATGGCACTATGCGCTCGATTGAGCGATCTTCCGGAAACGGCAAATACACCTGTGATTATCATTTCGGGCACCACCGAAAAGGACGTTGTCCGCCGCTCGCGTGCGAGCGGCGGCAAGTTCTTTCTTCACAAGCCATACGATCCCAACTCACTTCTCCTGCTGATCAGCAAGGCAATCGACGATCGAATTAGCTGGTTTTGAGAGTGTCGGATTCCATTCATGAAAAACTCTGGCAAGTTTGACGGCGCTACCGCAATTGAGTGTCGACGCCTGATTGAACTGGCGTTTAACGAAGACCTCGGTTCGATCGACCATAACAAGCAACGGGACATCACCAGTTGCGCGGTCATACCGGAACGCGTTCGAGGAAGTGCCCGTTTTGTTTCGCGCAGGAATGGAGTCGTCTGCGGGATTCCGGTTTGTCAATGGATTCTGAAAATTGCCAATCGGGACTTGAGCCTGAACGTTCACCGGGATGACGGTAATCGAGTCGAACCGGGGCAATCGATCGCTACAATTTCCGGCAACGCCCGCGATATCCTGCTGGTGGAACGGATTTGTTTGAACTTCATGGGACGACTATCGGGAATCGCCTCGTTGACTTCTCAATTTGTCGAACAAGTTGCAGGCACGGCGGCGCAGATTCTTGACACGCGCAAAACGACACCCGGCTGGCGCAACCTGGAAAAATACGCGGTGCTGTGCGGTGGCGGGACCAATCATCGCATGGGATTGTTCGATGCCATTTTGATCAAGGATAATCATCTGGCGATGATGGATAACCTGACGAACGAGCGATTCGGCGAAGTCTCTCAGGCCATTGCTGCCGCGCGCAACTGGATCGCACGGAACAAATCATCGTTGCCAAATGGGGCGGATACGATTGTTGAAATAGAAGTCGACCGGCTGGATCAGTTCGAAAAGGCGCTGTCCGGAAACCCGGATATCATTTTGCTGGACAATATGGCTTGTTCCCAACTGGCAGCCGCTGTTCAATTGCGGAATAAGCAACGTTCCGCCGTATTGCTGGAAGCGTCGGGGGGGGTCAACCTGGAAACCGTGCGCGACATTGCGCTCACGGGTGTCGACCGAATCAGCATTGGTGCCTTGACCCATTCGGCAGTCAATTTCGACATCGGACTCGATTGGGAACTGGATGGCGGTGCCTCCAGCGACGCCCCATGATGCCGGCATTACGGTCGTTTTGATTTATTTATCAAGTGACCTGGTCATTTCGGCGACCACGCCCAAATGGGAAGGGGCGAGGTTGTTTGCGCGACGAAGAGGGCCCGCATGCCCGAGGGGACTTCGAACGTTTCGAGACTTGGTGCTGGCCAACTAGCTGGCGCGTTTCATGGCTCGTGCGACGGCACCTCCCATATCGGCTGGTGACTGGGCCACTTCGATTCCGGCTGCTTCCATGGCAGCGATTTTTTCTGTGGCAGTTCCCTTGCCGCCGGAAATGATCGCGCCCGCGTGTCCCATTCGCTTTCCAGGAGGAGCCGTGCGCCCTGCAATAAATCCGGCAACCGGTTTGGTTATGTATTCCGTTACAAATTGGGCCGCCTCTTCTTCGGCACTTCCACCGATTTCGCCGATCATCAAGATCGCTTCGGTTTCATCGTCATCCTGGAACATACGCAGTACGTCGATAAAGGACATCCCTACAATGGGATCGCCACCCAGCCCAACACAACTTGATTGTCCGAGTTTCAGATTCGAAGTTTGCCAGACCGCTTCGTAGGTCAACGTACCGCTTCGGCTCATGATGCCGACCTTGCCCGGTTGATGAATGTATCCCGGCATAATACCGATCTTGCATTGCCCCGGAGTAATAACTCCCGGACAGTTCGGGCCAACCAAAACGGATTTGCTTGCCTTAACCTGTTTGAAGACGCGCACCATATCCATAGCTGGAATTCCTTCGGTGATCGCAATGATCACTGCTATTTCCGCATCGATCGCTTCAAGAATCGCATCGGCGGCAAATGGCGGCGGGACAAAAATCATCGTCGCGTTGCATCCCGTTTCGGCACGTGCTTCCATCACCGTGTCAAAAACCGGCAGGCCGTCAAAAACCTGACCACCCTTGCCCGGCGTTACGCCTCCCACCATTTTCGTGCCGTATTCCCGACAACCACGCGTATGAAAGGCACCCGTTTCGCCAGTAATCCCCTGACAAATGACCCGCGTGTTTTTGTCGATCAAAATGCTCATTTGTCCCTGGCCTCATTTTCATCGCCGTCGTGATCATCGCCGTCGTGATTATGACCGTCGTCGTGCTTACTTACGTTGGTTCCATCGGTCGTTGCGTCGGGGTCCCGCTCTCCGGGGGAACAGCCTGGTACTGACGAGACGATTACCCCAAGCAACATTGCGAATACCAATCTTGTAATGTTCAAAATCATTCAATTCTCCTAAATCGGGAACTTGTTCCGTGTCAGGTTGACGTCATGACTTGCGAAGCTCGAGCGCTTACCGCCGCTGCTGCTTCAACGACTTTTTGTGCGGCATCGGCGAGATCCATGGCAATCACGCAATCGATATCCGACTCTTCCAGGATTTTTCGTCCTTGTTCAACTTCTGTACCTTCAAGCCGCACGACCAGCGGCACATTGAATCCGACCGTTTTCGCTGCCGAGACCAGCGCATCAGCAACCGTTGTACATCGCATGATACCGCCAAAGATATTGACAAGTACGGCGCGGGTGTTCGGGTCAGAGAGCAGGATTCGAAACGCTTCCGTTACTGCATCGACATCCGCACCGCCGCCGACGTCAAGAAAATTGGCGGGCTCGCCACCATGCAGTTTGATGATGTCCATCGTGCTCATTGCCAAACCGGCGCCGTTCACAAGGCATCCGATGTTGCCGTCCAGCTTGACGTAGCTCAGCCCCGCGTTGGCAGCCTGAACTTCGGATCCATCTTCTTCCGAAAGATCCCGAAGCTCTGCCAGGTGTGGATGGCGGAAACTTGCGTTGTCATCAAAGGTCATTTTGGAATCGAGGGCGACCATGTTGCCGTCACCGGTAATGACCAAGGGATTGATTTCGACAAGCGAACAGTCGCGGTCAACGAACAAGCGGCAAAGTGCCTTGAGGAACTTGTCAGCACTTCGAACGGTCGCGCCATGGATCCCGAGTTTCTTGCAAAGCTTTCGCACCTGGTAACTTTCGATTCCCTGTGCTGGATCAAAATGTTCCTTGAAAATCTTTTCGGGTGTTTCCGCCGCAACCTTTTCGATCTCAACGCCACCTTCGCTTGAACACATCAGCACCGGCATCGAGGCCGACCGGTCCAGTACGATTCCAAGATACAACTCGCGGGCGATGTCGCAGCCTGCTTCAACAAAGACCTGATGGACGATTTTGCCTTCGGGACCTGTTTGAATCGTAATCAGTCGATTGCCAAGCAGTTTTTCTGCTACATCGCGGGCCTGCGCCGCTGACTTGACGAGTTGAACGCCGCGCTGTGTTGGGTGTTCAACAATCGTCCCCTTGCCGCGGCCCCCGGCGTGGATCTGGGCTTTGACGACAGCAATCGGTCCGCCAAGTTTCGTAAAAGCTGCCGCCGCTTCGTCAGGGGTTCGGGCGACGAGTCCCTCGACGACAGCTACACCCGCTTCGCGGAACAACTGTTTCCCCTGGTATTCGTGTATTTTCATTTCTGGCAGCGTTCAAGGCGATTACTGATAAGCGTCTGAGCCAGCAAAATCCACCGGCAATCAAGCCGCCGATTATAGAAACGCACCGAAACACCCACAAGCACAGCCGCAATACACAAAAATGTCCAACATCAGGCTCTTGCAACGGGGCCTATTCACCCTTTTGCTCGACGGTGCTCTTGAGGCGCTCCAGGGATTTGTTGAATTCCGATTCAAGGGCAGTCGAGAATGCCATGCCGAACCAGCCGTAAAAAGGACCGCCGGGTAACGCGCCGCGACTGGTCCATGTGACTTGCGTTGAATGCGCATCGGCCGCAGTCAACGCAATCGAACTTTGCATCTCCGGAAAGTTTGCGAATCGCGAACTGAACTCGATGCGGTTTGGTTGATCGACGACAGTAAGCCACAGTTTCCCTTCTCCCCGCGGTTCCTTCCATGTTTGTGTTGCCCCGATTCCGGTCGATGCTTGACCGACCTCGACCGAAAGTCCCTTGATGGCGTGTGCGTTCCATGGACTCCAGGACTGCCATTGTTCCAGGTCGTTGAGATAAGTGAATATCTGTGACGGCTCGGCATGGATTGTCACACTTGAACTGGTGTTGAAACCGCGCGGCAACAAACTGCCAATCAGCAGGAATAATCCCACTAAAGCAGCAAACGCCAACACGACTCGCAAAAACAAGTTCAGCATTATTTACCGGTCGGTTCGTCTCTCTTGATCCGAACATTGCGAAATTCAACGGGATCGCCATGGCCAGCAAACCCGAAATGACCTGACGAACGGTCTTTCCCCGGATGCGGATTGTCGCCCATATAGTCGGTGACTTGAGAAAGATCCGTGTTAAGAATGATTGAACCGTTCAATTCAACAACAATGGTTGACCCATGAACCGTCACTCTTTGAAAGTTCCATTTCCCGACATCACGCAGATAGCCTCGCTCGGACGCCACCATACCGTAGGCAGAACCGTGATATTGCCGCTCGTCAAGCCCGGAGTAATTGGGCGACGTGTTGTCGAGAACCTGTAATTCGCACATTCCCTCATAGGCCGTATCTCCCTCGCCCGGATAGCGAATCGCCAGGCCGTTGTTTCCACCCTCTGGCAAGCGGAATTCAATACAAGCGGTGAAGTTCGAATACTGGCCTTCGGTATAGATTGTTCCCCCTTGACCCGGTCGGCATCGCAGCGCGCCATCCACGATCTCGTACGCGTCGGTTGGTCCTGACCATCCGCTAAAGTCCGCACCATTGAAGACGGTTTCAAAGCCCTTCGTTTCACGTTCGGCAAGGAATCGATTCGCTTCCTCGTTTCCGAACTCACGTACAAAGATGTTTCGCCAACGAATTTCACCTCCATGCGTTTGTAACCAAATCGGCCCAGTCACCGGTAGCGGATGTCCTTTGTGAAAGTGATTGTTTTCCATGATGGCGTGATCAACGACCAACTCGTCGTTCAGCCAAACAGACGTTCGCTGACCCACCTGAATCATTCGTAGCCGGTTCCACTCACCAAACGGTTTGTCGGCGAGAACCAGGGGATCCTTGCCTGGCGCACCTGGGCTGTTGTTCCACATGCCACCGGAGCCCTTGTCGGCACCGATATTCCATTTGCCACCCGCTTCGGTCGTATCCCAAATCTGGATTTGCGGGCAAGCCTTGAGGTAGATTCCGCTATCGGCGCTGGCCACCGTTTTGTAATCGATCCAAAACTCAAAGTCGCGATAGTCCTGTTCGCTCGACAAGAAGACTCCTGAACCGTCATTTACCAATTCGCCGTTCTCGACCGACCAGTGCGCCAACATGTCCTGATGATCGGCGACAACCATTTCGGCTCGCTGGAACCGCGACAATTCGACGAGACCATAAGGGTTGGTGTCGCGCTGACCATACCATCCGGTCAAATCCATTCCGTTGAAAAGCGCTGTGAATCCTTTGGGTGGCTTGTTGTCGTCCTGAGCTGTCGAGCGCTCGACAAAAACAAACGATGTCATTACTACAAAACAAGTACAAATATAAATTCTCAAGGGCTTCACCTGCGCGGCTGAAATCAGGGTATCATCGGGGATCGATCAATTCATGTTACTTTAACCCGAATTCAACCGTCGCAACATTCCCCGCGATATTGATACGACAACCGTATGGACGATGACCCGATTGCCCGACTATTTCTCGTTGAGTCCTGTGAGATACTTGACCAGGCCTCGATTAAAATCCGGCATTGTCTTGGTCAACTGACGGCCGACCAAATCGGCTGGCGGCCGCACCCCGATGGAAACAGCATCGGGAATCTGATTTTGCACATCTGCGGGAACTTGCGGCAGTGGACTGTTTCAGGAATCGGTGGAGAACCCGACACTCGCGATCGCAAAAGCGAATTCGATTGCGGCAATTCGTTTGACGCCGATTCCCTTGTTACGCTGGTGGAAACAACGGTCAGCACCGCCCAGACTCTCATTTCCGGGCTCGCTGGCAACCAGCTTGTCGAACGACGAATGATTCAGGGATTCGACGTGACTGTCTTGCAAGCCATCCATCATACGACTACCCACTTCGTCGGCCACACGCATCAAATCATCTACATAACGCGAATGATTCTGGGCGACAATTACCAAATGCGCTGGTCACCTGCCGAAGATCGCGGCAAACTGCCGATTTAGTTGGATAAGGGGTCAGGAGTCAATTGTGCGAAGCACCCGATGGGCCGTTCCGGCAATTGACTCCTGACCCCTTCCGCTATTGGTAATCTAATGGTTTCAGTCCCGGCCGGAACTTATCGAAGCCGAAATTGGTCGGATCGTATTCGCCGACCGGGTCGACGTTGGTGACCTCTTCAATGGCCGATTCCAGGTCCGTCAAATACAAGGCAGCATTGACAATCAGGCGGCGTAGTCCGGCACTTTCAAAATCCGTCGCCGCCCCCATCGTTGTGCAAAAGACCGGTGTGATATTCCCATTTTCGTTTTTGTATTCGCGTATCCAGACAAGCGGCATCATCGGCTCGTTTTGCTGTCCTTCGGCGGGAGGGCTGTCGAACTCCATCCCCTCAAGCACTTGACCATATAACAGCACCGTTGTTCCCTCAGACAAAGCGCCTACACCGTAGACGTCGGTCGGACCCCAGACGTCATCGGCGCCGGTTACGAGAACATGTTTCGCATGTTCGACGTTGATGACACCTCGCGTCGATTGCGAGCCGTGATTTCCATGATGACTGACCCAGGTCTCGCCCAGCACTTGCCGGCCAAATCCTCCCTCCCACTTTTGCGAATTGAATCCAAAGTGGGCATACACGCTGGTACTGTCGCCAGGATAATTAAAAGCGTGTGTCGATGTTCGCAGGCCTATGATCGGTTTGCCAGTCGTCAGGTAGTTATCGAAGTATTTCATCTGGTCGTCGGGCAGATTTCGAAACCGCAGCCCCAACACCAACAAATCCGCTTGCTCGAGCAAATGCATGCCCGGGATGTTGTTTTGGTTTTTGGGATTGATGACTCCCGATTCGGGATCGATGGCAAACAGGCAATGGCAAGTGTACCCAAGCCGTTCCGATAACAGCTTCCCCAGCATCGGCAACGCTTCCTCGCTCCGGTATTCTTCGTCCCCCGATATCAAGACAATCGTTTTGCCAACTCCCGCCCCCTGGTTTGACGGTTCCGGTTGCCATGTACACCAAAGCGCTTCATTGGCGCGATCCGGCTCCTGCGGATTTCCGGCAAGGGGGCTGGATGTGGTTAGACCCGTTGCAACGAGCAAGAAAAGGGGCCTCATACATCGGCAGACTTGATTCGTTTGATACATGTTTAATCACCTCGATTTGTTTTTCGGTTATGGAACCGATTTACTTTGAGCAGTATCGCGCCACCGACCGGCGTTTGTGGGGTTACGGCAACTGTCACCTGAAAGGCCGTTGGATAGCGTTAAACCGCTCACTTGTTCTAACGAGGCGGTTTGCAATCGCCAACCCACCTCACCAAATCTGCACTTTGTTACAGTTCAGAAGCGAATCCACAGTTCCGTTGGTTGAGATTCCGGTAAATGACCGATAATCTCGGCAATTAACTCGGCAATTCCTGAGAGTCTGCGGCAACCATCGCCGACACTACCTCCATTGTTAACTTGCAGCGAAAACGCTTCCATCATGGCGATTGATCTCACTACTCGTTCCGACGTTGTGAAATACCATTTTCTTTCAATCACCCGCCCAAGTTCCGCGTTCCTGACTCGCATCGCGGCCATCGTTCTTTCTGGATGGTTGTGCATCGTTAGCGGGCAGAAACCGGCTATCGGCGACGAAGGGATGTGGTTGTTCAGCAATTTGCCGATCGAATTGCTCAAACAGCGACACTCGTTCGAACCGACGGCCGAATGGACCGACCAGCTAATGCGCTCCAGCGTCAGGTTTAATTCCGGTGGATCGGGTTCGTTTGTCTCAAGCAACGGTCTGGTATTGACCAATCAGCATGTTGGCTCGGACACGTTACAGAAATTGTCGACCGCCGAAAACGATTTGGTAACTCGCGGGTACGTCGCAATGACCCTTGAGGAAGAGTTGCCTGCACCCGATCTTGAACTCAACCAGCTCATCTCAATTACCTGCATGACGGAGCGGGTTAACAACGCAATCAAGATGGGGATGACTGCAGCCGATGCGGCAGCGGCACGTCGTGCCGTGATTGCAGATATCGAAACAGAATTCAATCAGCAAACCGGAAACCGTTGTAACGTGATCACGATGTACGGGGGTGGTCAGTATCATTTGTATGAATACAAGGTCTTTACGGACGTACGACTTGTTTGGGCGCCGGAACATGCGGTGGCCCAATTCGGGGGCGATGCGGATAATTTTGAGTATCCCCGATACTGCCTCGATGCCTGCCTGTTTCGTGTTTACGAAGGCGATAAACCGGCCGTTATCGGCAACTTTTTGAAATGGAGCGTCAACGGACCTGCCGAAACCGAACTTGTTTTTGTTTCCGGCAATCCGGGCAACACGAGCCGGATATTTACTTCCGCTGCGATTCGATACGAACGGGACTTTCGGATACCTGATGTTCTGAATTTTGTGAGGCGGCGCGAAATCCTGTTGCAACAATATTCCCTGAACGGACCGGAACAAAAACGGCAGGCCAGCGATGAATTGGTTGGATTCCAGAACGCTCGAAAAGCCTATTCGGGAATGCTGGCCGGTTTGCAGAACCCGGAATACCTGGCCGAACTTGAAAAGCGCGAACAGGAGATGCGTGAGCAACTGGCGGCCGATCCGGCACTTGCCGAATTGTCGGTAGCCTGGGATGAGATCGAAAGTGTTCAACATCGCCGCGCCGAACTGGGCAAGCGTTCATTTACACTGAACACCCGACTCTACTGGTTTGCCCAAACTTTGACCAGGATGGCGGAGGAGGATCGGAAGCCCAACAACGAACGGCTTCCCGAGTTCCGCGACTCCAATCGGGAATCGTTGTTGCAACGGCTGTTGTCGACTGCGGCCGTCTATCACGACCTTGAACGGGTAAAGTTGGCGGACATGATTGGACGAACGCTGGAAATTCGCGGGGGCGACGATGCACTTTGTCAACAAATGCTGGATGGCAAGATCCCCAGTTATCGGGCGGATACCCTGGTTTGCCAAACCCGGTTAATGGATCGGGATTTCCGGAAACAGCTCGTGGATGGAGGTTCGAATTCGATCGATGCCAGCGATGATCCGTTGCTGGTATTTGCCCGAGTTCTAAACGGCGAACAACGATTGTTGCGATTGGCTGACGAAGAGCTTGACGAGAGGGAGATTCAGGCGTATTCAAAAATTTCCAGGGCATTGTTTGCGTTACGTGGCACATCGATTTATCCCGACGCAACATTTACGCTTCGTTTGGCATTTGGTGTCGTCAGTGGTTACGAAGAAGGAGGTCTGGCGATTCCTGCCTGGACGACGATGGACGGGGCGTTCGAGCATGAAGCCAAACACAACGGAAACGAACCATGGCAATTGCCCGAGTCATGGCACGAGTCGGGCCAAAAAATTCCCGGCAATACGCCGCTAAACTTTATTTGTACGGCCGACATTATTGGTGGAAACTCAGGTAGCCCGGTCGTTAACAAAAACCTTGAACTGGTTGGCATTATTTTTGATGGCAACTTACAATCGCTTACCGGAGATTTCTACTATAGTGAACATCAGGCCCGGGCCATCGGCGTCCACTCGGAAGCGATTCGCCAGGCACTCAGCACGATTTACGCAGCTCCTTCACTTGCTGATCAATTGGGCAAATGAACGGCCGGTCGTCGGCACGGTGTTTCAGAAAATTAGAGACAATCCATTACGAGACGACCGGGAATCTGCAAACGACAGGCCGGTAACATTCAATACCTTTTCCGGAATCATCCAATGACATTGAAACGAGTAGTCGTTCGTCCCGTTGTTCTGGCGTGCATTGCACTTATTTTTTCCACAAGTGCAAATCCTGTTTCAGGTCAATCCCTGGCTCTCAGCGATTTACCAGGATTCGATCGGGTTACGGCGGCCCGTGAAGCATTCAACAGTTTTCGTGGTGGTAATGCAAACAACTATAACTGGTCCAGCGAAAATAACTTGTTGTACTTTACGGTCGGCAGCGAACGCCAACAAATCAATTTGTCGACAGGCGAAATATCCAAAGCGACCGATGAACCCCAGGCCACTGCGACGGAACCCAACGCCGGTGATCGACGACGAGTCGGTGGTGTGGGTCGGGCACAACAGCGAACCTGGATCGACAGTAGCGATGGAAACTGGAAAGCCGAGTACCGCGATTTCAACATCTTTCTGCAACCTGTCGATGACGAAGGGAAAAGCACGGGTGATCCGGTGCAATTGACAACAGGCGGCAGTGAAAAACATCGTTTTGGAACCGCTTGCTGGGTTTATGGCGAAGAACTTGATCAACAGGACGCGATGTGGTTTTCTCCCGATTCAAAAACGTTGGCTTTCTACGAAATTGATGAAAGTCACATGAAAACCTATTACCTGACGACAGACAATGCATCCTTGTACACATCGCTTCATGTCGAACAATATCCGACCGCAGGACAGGATAACCCGCATGTCAAACTGCACCTGTACAATATCGCAACGAAGAAAACGGTCGTCGTCGATGTCGACGGGCCAGCAGACCAGTACATTTACGGCATCGAATTTTCACCGTCCGGAAAAGAGCTGATTTTTCACCGCACCAACCGTTGGCAAAACATCATGGACTTAATGGCCGCTGACATTTCTACCGGCAAGTCGCGAACGATCGTAACGGAAACGCAGGAGACGTTTCAAAATAACTCGCCGACGATGCAGTTCCTGGAGGATGGCCAGCGATTCATTTGGGAAACCGAGAAGACCGGCTGGAAACAATTCGAGCTGCGACACCTCGACGGTCGACTGCTTGCCACATTAACCCCTGTTACCGACTACCCGGCACATCAAATTGTAAGTGTCGATGAAAAGGCGGGCTGGTTTTACTATTCCGCGTTCAGTGACGACAATCGATTAAACGCCCAATTGCATCGCTCGCGACTGGATGGCTCGACGACGGGGAATTCACGATTGACGCCGGGATCATTTAACTACTCTGACTTTCAAATTGCACCTGATCACAACTCCTTTGTCGCTTCGTTCGAAACAACCTCCGATCCGGTTTCGACGGGCCTCTTTGACATGGCTGGAAAACAAATCGGAACCTTGTCCGCCGGCAATGCTTCGGAATTTGAAAAACAAAAAGTCACACCGGGCGAACAGTTTTCCTTTACCAGTGCGGATGGCAAAGCGACCATCTACGGGCAACTGTTTTTTCCGCGTGATTTTGATCGGAACAAAAAGTACCCGTTGTTGATCGATGTCTATGGAGGTCCGCACTCGGTAGGCGTGACCAACCGGTTCACGCCTGGCAACCCCAACTGCGAATTCGGATTCATTATTGCCAAAATCGGCAATCGGGGGACGATGAATCTTGGCAAGGCCTTTGAAGGAGCCACCTACTTGCAACTGGGAGTCCTGGATCTGGACGACCAGGCCGATGGAGTTCGCCATTTGGCCAAACGACCTTATATTGATGGTGATCGCGTAGGCATCTACGGCCATTCCTACGGAGGCTACCTGTCGGCGCTGGCCTTGTTGCGCTATCCGGAGCTCTTCCATGTCGGAGTCGCCGGCGCTCCTGTTTCGGACTGGAAGAATTACGACACGATCTACACCGAGCGCTACATGCGTACACCCCAGGAAAACGGCGACGGGTACAAGGCCGGTTCGTGTATGGAGCATGCCTCGAAGTTGAAAGGCAAATTGTTCCTTTTGCACGGACTGGTTGACGACAACGTTCATCCGTCCAACACCTGGCAGTTGGTCGAGGCTCTTCAAGCGGCCGGCAAACGATTTGACTTGATGGTCTATCCCAACAACCAGCACGGTTTCTCCTACGAACAACTCAAATGGGAATATTTTATTCGCCATCTGAAACCGGAAATGCCAGTAAACGCTGAATAAAAACCCGGGCGGAAATACTAGGCTTTGTCAGAAAACTCATTTTACAAGGATTCGAAGGAAGCGTTGCATAAACGCGATTTTCACAAAGCCACCGAAGTTGATCGCGGTCTTTTCGAACCTCGAAAAGATTCGCCGACTCTCTTTGAGCCAGCCAATG